>NZ_JBEXYC010000011.1:0-184567 GCF_040630835.1 Kitasatospora sp. NPDC005751 | reverse complement strand
GTTGACTTTTGGCACGCTGTTGAGTTCTCAAGGAACGGACACTTCCTTCGGACCGCCTTCCAGCGGGCCCTCCGGGCGCTTCGTTCTTTCGTGTTTCCAGCTTACCAGATGTTTTCCGCTCCGTTTTCGGCGCTTCGTTCATCCAACTCGCTGGTGTCTTCTCGGGCTTGACGCCCTGTCCGACGTTTCAAACTCTAGCCGATCCCCGCCCCGAAAGGCGAATCCGGCCGCAATCCATATAAACAGGCACACCGAATAAGGCATGAGCCGTGCCTGCCGTCGAAATGACAAAGCACAACCCAGCCCGAACCGGGAAGTGATGTTTCAAGGGATTGGCCGCTCCGGGACCGTCCGCGTAGACACGTGTCCGGTGCTCCCAGCCGAGCGACTAGAGAACACTACGCCCGTCCGGAGCCTGAGGCAACCCGGTGCCGGGCACCGTCCGCGTGCAGAGCGAGCGGCCGGCCTTCACGTACTCACCGTTCGGGTGGTCGTTGCCGGTGACCCACTGCCGGGCCGTGGCCTCGTCGCGGCCGCCGGCCCGGTGGCGCTCGACCAGGCGCTCCTCGCGGAGGCTGTCGTCCGCGTCGACGTACCAGAGCTCGCGCATGAGTCGGCGGGCGTCCGGCCAGGGGTGTTCGGCGGCGGCGAGGTAGTTGCCCTCGGTGACGACGAGGCGGGCCTGCGGCAGCACGACATGGCGGGCGGCGACGGGTTCGTCGAGGCGGCGGTCGAAGTCGGGGACGTAGATGGGCTGGAACCGGTCCGCCGCGACCCGGCGCAGCAGTGCGACGTAGCCGTGCGCGTCGAAGGTGGCCGGCGCGCCCTTGCGGTGGGCCAGGCCGAGCCGGTCCAGCTGGGCGGCGGAGAGGTGGAAGCCGTCGAGCGGGAGGTAGGCGGCGCTCCCGGGTCCCTCCCGGCGCTCGACCTCGGCGACCAGGTACCGGGCCAGGGTGGACTTGCCGGCGCCGGGCGGGCCGGCAAGTCCGAGGATGGCGCGGGCATTGCTGCCCGGTCCCCGGAGGAGGCCGAGCGCGAGGGTGATGAGGGTGTCCTCGTTCATGGCCGCACCTTACTGATCCCGGCGCGGCCGGCCTCAGCGGGCGGCGAGTGCGGGCGTCTCCAGGGTGAGGGTCCCGGCGTCGGCGTCGAGCAGGGCGGGCAGGCCCAGCGGGACGGTGAGGGTGGAGGGGCAGTGGCCGAAGCCCAGCTCCCACAGGACGGGGACGCCGAGCGGCCCGAGCCGGTCGAGCACGAGCTCCCGGACCCGCTCGGGGCGGCCGCAGCCCTCCCAGGAGCCGAGGGCGATCCCCGCGACCCCCTCGAAGGCGCCGGAGCGCAGCAGCTGGGTGAAGAGGCGGTCGAGCTGGTACGGATGCTCGTTGACGTCCTCCAGGATCAGGATGCTGCCGGCGTAGGACGGCCGGCCCGCGGGCGTGCCGCGCTCGGCGGTGAGGACGTGTACGCAGCCCCCGGCGGTGATGCCGCGGGCCCGGCCGGGGACGAGGGCCGAGGCGGTGGCCGAGGTGAGGACCGTCGTGGCCGAGGGGTCGAAGAGGGTGCGCCGCAGGTGCTCGGCCGTCGGTCCGTCGGAGATGAAGGAGGCGCCGGAGCTCATCGGCCCGTACAGCGTGGCCACGCCGAGGCGCTGGGCGAAGGCCTCGTGCAGGGAGGAGACGTCGCTGAAGCCGACCAGCGCCTTGGGCGAGGCGGCGCGCATCGCGTCCCAGTCGAGCAGGTCGACCATGCGGTGGACGCCGTAGCCGCCGCGGGCGCAGATGACGGCGTCGACGGTGGGGTCGAGCCAGGCGGACTGGAGGTCCGCCGCCCGGTCCGCGTCGGTGCCGGCCAGGTGGCCGAGGGTGGGGTGGGTGTCGAGGACGTGCGGGGCGACCGTGACCCGCAGCCCCCAGGAGCGCAGGATCGCGCACCCGGCGGTGAGCCGCTCGGGGTCGATCGGGCTACTGGGGGCGACCACGACGACATGGTCCCCCGGACGGAGCTGCGGCGGGCGGGTCAGCCCGCGGCCGGGCGTGGTCGGGTACTGGTCCATGGCCGGGATCCTTCCAGGGGTGCGGGTGGCGCTGTGGGGAGGGGTGACGCGCGCTCAGACCGGCCGGAGCCGCCCGGAGGTGGTATGCCCCGTTCGGTTCAGACCGATCCCATCACCGCCCTGACCTCGGCGAGGGTGGCGTCAGCGACGGCGTTGGCCCGTTCGGCACCGTCCCGCAGGACCTGTCGGACGTATCCGCGGTCGGCGGCGAGTTCCTCGCGGCGGGCGCGCATCGGGCCGAAGCGTTCGTTGACGGCCTCGGTCACCGTGCGCTTCAGCACGGCGGCGCCGCCGTCACCGATCTCCTCGGCGACCAGTTCCGGTGCGCGGTCCTGGCAGAGCGCCGCGAGCAGGACCAGGCTGGAGACCTCGGGCCGGGCGGCCGGGTCATAGGTGATCCGGCGGTCGGTGTCGGTCCTGGCGCCGCGGATCAGCCGGGCGGTGGCGTCGGCGGTGGCGGAGAGCGCGACGGCGTTGCCGCGGCTCTTGCTCATCTTTGCGCCGTCGGTGCCGAGCAGCATGGGGGCGGCGGACAGCAGGGCGCCTGGGCGGGGGAAGACACCGGTGCCGTCCGGGTGCGGGTAGCGCTCGTTGAAGCGGCGGGCGACGGTGCGGGCCACTTCGAGGTGGGGCAACTGGTCCTGGCCGACCGGGACGACGTTCGCCTTGCAGAAGAGGATGTCGGCGGCCTGGTGGACGGGGTAGGTGAACATCAGCCCGTTCACCACGGACTGGCCGGAGTGGGCGATCTCGTCCTTGACGGTGGGGTTGCGGCCCAGTTCCGCCACGCTTACCAGGCTGAGGAAGGGGAGCAGGAGCTGGTTGAGGGCGGGGACGGCGCTGTGGGCGAAGATCGTGGTGCGGTCCGGGTCGAGCCCGGCGGCCAGGTAGTCGAGGACGAGGTTCTCGGTGTGCTCGGCGAGGCGGTCGGCGACGTCCCGGTCGGTGATGACCTGGTAGTCGGCGACCACGACGAACATCTCGGTGCCGAGGCGCTGGAGGCGGACCCGGTTCTGCAGGGTGCCGAAGTAGTGGCCGAGGTGGAGCGGGCCGGTGGGGCGGTCGCCTGTCAGGACACGGTGGGCGCCAGGGTCCCGGCGGATCAGCTCGTCCAGATCGGCGCCGGGCCGGTCGACGGTCGGATGGTCGACGGCGGGATGGGTGGAGGTGGTGGCGGGGACGGTGGTGGTCATCGGATCTCTCCTCGGAACGGCGGTGGTGGTGGCCGTCCGGGGTTCCGGGCCCGTCCCGTCGGAGAACGCGACAGGGCCGTCCATCCGGACGGCCCTGGTCAGGCGTGGCTGGTGGCCGTCCTAGGACGGCCACCAGTCGAGACCTGCGAAGCGCTTCATGCGTTCGAGGATAGCGTCAGTCCTCCACGACCAGCGCGGGCGTTCCCGCGTGCAGGGTCTCGCCGCGGAAGAACTCGGGCCGGAACGCGGCGTAGCAGGTCATCAGCACCGCCCCGAGCAGCAGGATGCCGACGCCGATGACGAACACCGAGCCGATGCCGAGGACGGCGCCGCTGCCGTACGCCGGGTCCCAGGCGTCGGTGAGGGTCTGCAGGAAGACGCCCGCGAGCAGCACCCCGCCGAGCAGGGGTGCGAGGCCGCGCAGCACGAGGTTCCGCGGGCTGGTGCGCAGCGAGGCGCGGAAGTGCCAGACGCAGGCGAAGGCGGTCAGGGCGTAGTAGAAGCAGATCATCAGCCCGAGCGCCAGGATGGTGTCCTGGACGACGTTCTCGCTGATCAGGCTCATTCCGACGTAGAACACCGCGGTGGCGGCGCCGGCGGCGACCGTCGCGTAGCCGGGGGTGCGGAAGCGCGGGTGCACGGTGCCGAAGCGCGGCGGCACGGCCCGGTAGGAGCTCATCGCGAGCAGGGTGCGGGCCACCGGGATGAAGGTGGTCTGCAGGCTGGCGGCGGCGCTGGCGACGACGGCCAGGAAGAGCAGGATGCTCCACGGCGAGCCGAGCACCGGCCGGGCCAGCGCGGAGAAGACGTTGTCGGCGGTATCCGGGTTGCCGAGGCCGGTACCGGTGGCGCCGACGCCGGCGAACATCTGGGCGGCGATCGCGACCAGCAGGTACGAGCCCACCAGGGTGACCATGGAGATCATCGCGGCCCGGCCCGGGGTCTTGGCGCTGCCGAGGGTCTCCTCGTTCATGGTGAGGCAGGTGTCCCAGCCCCAGTACATGAAGATCGAGAGCGACAGCCCGGCGGTGAACGCGCTGAACGAGCTCACCTGGAGCGGGTCGAGCCAGGAGGCGGAGAAGCCGATCGAGTGCGGCAGGTCGCCGGCGGCGGCCTTGCCGATGGCGATGGCCGAGAAGAGCACCAGGACGGCCAGCTGGAGGCCGACCAGGCTGTACTGGAACCACTTGGTGGCCGTCATCCCCCGGTAGCTCATCGCGGTGGCGGCGGCGATCAGCACGACGACGGTGAGCAGGTGAACGGCCTTGTTGTCGTTCAGTTCGGCGATCCCGCCGCTGCCGGTCATCTCACCGAGCATCAGGTAGAGGAAGTCGGTCGCCACCCCGGCCAGGTTGGAGAGCACGATGATGGTCGCGACCGTCAGGCCCCAGCCCGCCATCCAGCCGACCCGGGGGCCGAAGGCCCGGACCGTCCAGCTGAAGGACGTTCCGCAGTCCGGGAAGTCCTTGTTCAGCTCCTTGTAGGCGAACGCGACGAGCAGCATCGGCAGGAAGCCGGCCAGGAACACCGCGGGCATCTGCACGCCGACGGCCGTGACCGTCGGGCCCAGCGTCGCGGTCAGGCAGTAGACCGGGGCGACCGTGGAGAGGCCCAGGACCACGCTGCTCAACAGGCCTACCGAGTTCCCCCGTAGGCCCTTGTCCCCCGCTGCCCCCGCCGCCCCCCGGTCGGGGACTCCACCACTGGCGCCACTGTCCGGGGCGCCCTGCGGAGCGGCGGGCGCCGTTGCCCGTCCGCTGCTTCCGTGCTCTGAGAGCTGCTGATCAAACACCTGCGCACCCTAGGTGGAGGCGTCGAAGGTTGTGTAGGCCAACCCTTGGTGATCTGAGCCACTCGCTTCGATTCATTCGTCGCAAATGGAGACGGAGTGATGGATTCATGGCAGTTGGACTCATGTACCTTGGTTTCCAAGGACTGAGGGGGATTTGATTTATCCCTTGTGTCATGGGTTGAGATGTTTTCTCCCCGCATCCCGAACCCTCGATCGATCCGGCCCCGAACCGTCGGATAGGTTTGCCTCACCTAACATCGATCGATCGAGAAGGAGCGTCGCGTGGCCCCCCACCCCGCCGACCGGACCCTCGTCAGCCGCCCCCCGTCCCGCCGGCGGTTCCTCGCCGCCGGGCTCACCGGTGGTGCCGTCCTCGGCCTCGGCGGGCTGCTCACCGCCTGTGGCAGCTCCGGCGGAGCCGCGAGCGGGTCGGCGCAGGCCTCGTCCGGCTCCTCGCCGAACCAGAAGTCGGTCAAGCAGGGCGGCGACGACTACGCCGCCGTGATCGAGAAGATGAAGGACTTCGGCACCGACGCCGCCCCCGGCGTCTACCCGCGCACCGTCAAGCACGCCATGGGCGAGACCGTCATCCCGGCCAAGCCGGTCCGGGTCGTGGTGCTGGACACCGGCGAGCTCGACAACGTCGTCGCCCTGGGCATCCAGCCGGTCGGCGTCGTCTACACCGACGGTTCCAAGAGCATGCCGGCCTACCTCAAGGACGCGGTCGGCAGCCCGGCCGCCGTCGGCACCATCAACAGCCTCAACCTGGAGGCCATCGCCGCGCTCAAGCCCGACCTGATCCTCGGCAGCCAGCTGCGCGCGCAGGACCAGTACGCGCAGCTCTCCAAGATCGCGCCGACCGTCTTCTCGCTGCGCCCGGGCTACCCCTGGAAGCAGAACTTCAAGCTCAACGCCGCGCCGTTCGGCCTGGAGGCGCAGGCCCAGGCCCAGCTCGACGCGTACCAGGCCGCGGCCACCGCGATCGGCGCCGGGCTGGGCGACAAGCGGCCCACCATCACGCCGCTGCGCTTCATGCCCGGCAAGACCCGGCTCTACGCGGAGCTCTCCTTCATCGGCACCATCCTCACCGACGTGCCGCTGCCGCAGCCCAAGATCGAGCAGGTCAAGGAACTCGCGGTCGAGATCAGCCCCGAGCAGATCGACAAGGCCGACGCCGACTGGATCTTCTACGGCGTGTACGGCAGCCCCAGCTCCACCAACCAGGACGCGGTACTCGGCGGCGCGCTCTGGAAGACCCTCGCGGCGACCAAGTCCGGCCAGGCGCGGCCGGTTTCGGACGAGACCTGGTTCCTCGGGCTCGGCGTCCTGGCGGCCAATGCCGTGCTGGCCGACCTCAAGGGGTTCGTCGCACCGGGCACCTGAGCCTGGGCCGCACGGCGGGCGGCACAGCGGGAGCGGAGCTGACCAGGGCGGTGTCCTCGCACACACCCGCCGGTAAGGCGCTTGGAGCTGGTCCCGGGGTGCGGGAGGATCATCGGGACCGTACCCCGAAGGGCACCTGCCGATGACCACGCTCCATCAGAACGCCGCCGACCTGCCCCCGTCCGGCCCACCCACCGCCGGCGCGTCCTCCGTCGGCGCGCTCGCGGTCGGCGTGCCCGGGGGCGGTGCGCTCGCGGTCGGCGTGCCCGGGGGCGGTGCGTCCGACGGAATCGTGTCCTGCGCATCCCACGGGTCGCACCCGGCGCCTGCCACCGAGGACATACCGGGAACCGGGGCGAGCACCGCAGCCGTGGACTCGCGCTGCACGATGGCGGCCCCGGCCGGCGACCACGGTACCGGCGGGGCCTCCTCCGACGGGTCCGTTCCGCGGCCCCGGGGCGGTGGGACCGACGGGGAGGACGTCCGGGACTCCGGCACCGGCGCTGCTGAAGGCCCTGGTGAAGGCGCCGGTAGACGCGGTGTCGGCGGCGATGGCCCGGGTGGCGCCGAGCGTGCCGTCGACGCGAACGGACAGGCGGCCGCCCGGCTTCGTGCGGGGCTGGCCGACCGGCTGCGCACCGCCCACGGCCAGGGCCGCTCGCTCGCCGAGCTGGCCGCCGCCTGTCGTCGGCCGGTCGCCGAGGTCCGCGCGCTGCTCGCCGAAGCCCTCGGAGGCACCGAAGCGGGAACGACGGACGAGCCCCGGACCGCGTCCACCACCGGCCCGGAGGCGTTCGTACGGCTCCGGGCGCCGGAGCCGACGGAGGAACGCAGCGTCCCCGTGCTCCGAGCCGCTCAGGCGGAGCTGCGGACCGTCCTGTCCAAGCGGCCCTCCCCCTCCCGGCGGCTACGCCGGATGCACCCGGAGACCCCCGGACCGGACCGGCCGCTGGAGGCTTCCGGCGCCGGGGCCGCCGCTCCTGCGCTCCTCCTGCCGCCGACGACCCCCGACCCGCTCGTCGGGGCGGCGGGGCCGGTGGCCGGCGCCGGTGAGGAGGCGGACGGTAACGACGGGACCGCCACCGGCGGGAACGCCACCGGCGGGGGTGCTCCCGGCGGGAGCGCCGAGACGCCGCTGGGCATCCTGATCGGCGGCACCCCCCAACTCCCCGAGGCCGTCGGCCGCCCCGAAGAACGGCGGCCGGTCCGGGTGGCGGCCGAGCCCGTGCGCATCGGCCGCGGCACCAGTCTGGTGATCCTGCCGGGCTGGCGACCCGCCATCGCCGTCTCGGTGTCGACCGACCAACTGCTGTCCGCCACCGGCCTCGCCCTCGACCAGCTGGCTTCCGCGCAGCTCTCGGTGCTGATCAACCCCGGAGCGCTGCACGACCGGGAGCTCGACCTGCACGGCTGGCAGGTCGGCCCGGCCGGGCGGGCGGGCCGACGCGGCGGGCAGCAGCAGCCCTCGTAGCTGCCGGGGGACGGGCCGTCGGGAGCCGCCGGGCCGGCCGCCAGGGGCGCCGCCTCGTCCATGACGCCGAGGCGTCGGGCGCCTCAGACCCTCGGCGCGTTCGGGACGTAGCCGAACTCGACGGGCACCGGCTCGCGGCGGTCGGCCAGCCAGCCCTCCCGGACCTCGGCCAGCAGCTCCGCGAGCCGAGGGGGCCAGACCGCGTCGGCGTCTTCGTCGGTGAGGTCGTCGGCCGTCCACCAGCGCCAGTCGAGGATCCGGTCGGCGGCGTGCATCGCGCTGAGGTCGCCCACCGGCTCCCGGTGCGGCCCGCTGGTCAGGTAGATGTGCTCGTGCTGGCGGACGGGTATGCCGTGCCAGGTGAAGTCGTGTTCCCAGGTGCAGAGCAACGGACCGGGTTCGAGATCGGTCCAGCCGGTCTCCTCCCAGAGCTCACGACGGGCGCCGGTCCACGGCGTCTCGTCCTTCTCGATGCCGCCGCCGGGCATGGTCCAGTGGACGCCGACCTCGCTGTTGTCCGAGCGGAGGAGGAAGACCGACCCGTTCTCGTCGAGTACCACCGTCCGGGCGGCCTGCCTCGGGGTTCGCTTCGCGCGTTGCCACAGATTTCGCATCGGGTCACCTTCCCAGTTCGGGCCCGATTGCGTCGAACGGATCGCGGGCGGGTCGATGGGCGGGCGGCGTCGAGCGGACCGTGGGCGGTGCGGCGTCGAGCGGACCGTGGGCCGCGGGAACGGCATCGCCCCGGCGGAGAAAGGGTGTTGGCACCGCCGGAAACGGCCGGTGGACATAGCCTGACGCCCATGCCCGCACCCGCGCTCCTCTTCCCGGCCGACCCGCTCAACCCGCACCGGCCCGATCCGCACTTCGCCTGGGAGGCCCGTGTCCTGCGGGGCCTGGGTGGTGAGCTGTACCTCGTCGACCACGACGCACTGCTCGCGGGGAACGCGGAGGAGGCGGTCCGTCAGGTACCGCGGGACTGCGGCCCGCTCTGGTACCGGGGTTGGATGGTTCCGTCGGCCGACTACGCGGCCTTCGCCCGGGCGCTGGCCGGGCGCGGCGCCCATCTGCTGACCAGCGCGGCCGGGTACGCCTCGGCGCACGAACTGCCCGGCTGGTACGGCGTGTTCGAGGGGGCGACGCCGCCGAGCGTCTGGATTCCGGTGCGGACGGCGGCCCGGCCGGAGCCGGCGGAACTCGCCGCCGCCGTCGAGCGGCTCGGCGGCCGCGGTCCGGCGATCGTCAAGGACTACGTGAAGTCCCGGAAGCACGAGTGGCACGAGGCCTGCTACGTCCCCGACATGGCCGACCTGGCCGCCGTCGGGCGGGTGGTGGCGCGCTTCGTCGAGTTGCAGGGCGAGTACCTCACCGGCGGCGTGGTGCTGCGCCGGTACGAGGAGTTCCGACGGGCCGGGGGCGCCGGGAGCGGGCGGAACGGGAGCGGCGGGAACGGGGACGGACCGGACGAACCGGGGGGAGGCGCGAGCGACGGTGCCTCCGGGGCCCGCCGGGGCGGGGACGAGCGGGCGGTGGAGGCCCGGGTCTGGTGGCTGGACGGCGAACCCGTGCTGGTCGGGCCCCATCCGGACACGCCCGGCCAGTCGGCCGAACCGGACCTCACCGACGTCCGGCCGCTGGTCCGTGCCCTCGGCTGCCGCTTCGTCACCACCGACCTCGCCAGCCGGGCCGACGGCTCCGGCTGGCGGGTGGTGGAGGTGGGCGACGGTCAGGTCAGCGACCTGCCGCGCGGGATCGACGCCTCCGCGCTGCTCACCTCGCTGATCGCGGCCTGACGCCGGTTCGGCGCGAGGGCCGGGCGGCGGACTGCGGGACCGGAAGGCTCAGCGGCCGAGGACCTGGCCCGCCGCCTCGTCGGGCACCGGGTGGTGCTTGTCGGCGATGAACGCCTGCCAGAGCCGCGTGTACACGCCTCCCCGCGCGAGCAGTTCGGTGTGCGTGCCGTCCTCGACCACCCTGCCGTGGTCCAGGACGACGACCCGGTCGGCGCGTTCCGCAGTGGTGAGGCGGTGGGCGATGACCAGCGTGGTGCGGCCGCCGCTGAGCCGGTCCGCCGCGTGGTTGACCGCCGCCTCGGTGGCCAGGTCGAGCGCGGCGGTGGCCTCGTCCAGGAGCAGGATGTCCGGGTCGACCAGTTCGGCCCGGGCCAGCGCGATCAGCTGGCGCTGCCCCGCCGAGAGGTTCCGCCCACGGCCGGTGACCTCGTGGTCGTACCCGTCGGACAGGTGGCGGATCATGTCGTGCGCACCGACCGCCCGGGCCGCCGCCTCCACCTCGGCCGCCGTGGCCGAGGGCCGGCCGTACGCGATCGCCTCGCGCACCGTGCCCGCGAACAGGTACGCCTCCTGCGGCACGACACCGAGCCGGTGGCGGTACTGCGCGAGGTCGTACCTGGTCAGGTCGACGCCGTCCACCCGGACGGTGCCGGAGGTCGCGTCGTAGAACCGGGCGACCAGCTTGACCAGGGTCGACTTGCCGGCGCCCGTCTCACCGACCAGCGCCACCGTCTGGCCGGCGGGTATCCGGAGATCCACTCCGGTGAGCACCTCCCGGGCCCCGTCGGCGCCGCCGTTGTAGGCGAAGCCGACGCCCACGAACTCGATCTCGCCGCGCAGCGCCGCCACCGGCACCGGATCGGCGGCCTCGGCGGTGGTGGTCGGGGTCCGCAGCAGCTCACGCGTGCGGCCCAGGCCGACGGCGGCCTGCTGGTAGCCGTCGAACACCTGCGAGAGCTGGTTGACCGGTGCGAAGAAGAGGTCGATGTAGAGCAGGTACGCCACCAGGGCGCCTACCGTCAGCGTCCCGGCGTCGACCCGCGAGGCCCCCACGATCAGTACCAGTGCGGCGGCGACGCTGGAGAGGAACTGCACGAACGGGAAGTACAGCGAGATGTAGAGCTGCGCCCGCACCCGGGCCTCGCGGTAGGCCATCCCCCGGGCGACGAAGCGATCGGTGTTGGCGTCCAGCCGACGGAAGGCCTGGACGATCCGCATGCCCGCGACGTTCTCCTGGAGGTCGGCGTTGACCGTGCTGATCAGGTCGCGGGAGATCTCGTACTGCGTCTTGGACTTCCTGCGGAACACCAGCGTCGCCACCACCAGCAGCGGCAGCACGGCGAAGACCACCAGGGCCAGGCCCGCGTCGATGATCAGCAGGGCGGCGAAGATGCCGAGGAAGGTCAGCAGGCTGACCACCGCCGTGACCACCCCGGTCTGCAGGAAGGAGGTCAGCGAGTCCAGGTCGGTGGTCATCCGGGTCATGATCCGGCCGGACAGCTCGCGCTCGTAGTAGTCCAGGCCGAGCCGGTTGAGGTGCGCGAAGATCTTGAGCCGGAGGGTGTAGAGCACCCGCTCGCCGGTGCGGCCGCTGACCCGGCTCTCGGCGCTCTGCACCAGCCAGTCCAACAGCACGATCACCAGCGCCACCAGCGAGGCGGCGGCGACGCCCGACATCAGGCCCTTGCTCACGCCGTCGTCGATGCCGTGCCGGATCAGGATCGGCAGCACCAGCCCGGCGCCCGCGTCCAGGGTGACCAGGAGCAGCGCGAGGGCGAGCGGGCGGCGGAACGGGCGCAGCAGGCGGCGGAGGCTGAAGTCCGGGTCGCCGGCCTCGGCCTCGGCCCGGGCGACCGCCGGGGTGTCGGTGGCCGGCGGGAGGGCGGCGACCTTGTCGAGGAGGGCGGGGTCCGCGGTGCGGGCCGCCTTGGCCAGCGCGGGCGTCGCCAGGGCGGGCGTCGCCAGGGCGGGCGTCGCCAGGGCGGGCGTCGGCGGTGCGACGGCGGGCGGCGGTACGGGGGCGCTCGTCCGGGGCTCGGACTCGGTCTCGGTCTCGGTGTCGGTCTCGGCGGTGACGGCACCGGCGGCGGTGACGGCCCTGGTGGCGGTGGCGGTCGGGGGCTTGGTCCGGCCGGCCTCGGGGTCGGAGATCAGGACGCGGTACTGGGGACATCGGGCGTCGAGTTCCTCGTGCGTACCGATGTCCAGCAGGCGACCGTGGTCCAGGACCGCGATCCGGTCGGCCAGCTGGAGGGTCGACCGGCGGTGCGCGATCAGCAGTGTGGTGCGGCCGGCCATCACCGACCGCAGGGCGTCGTGGATCTCCGCCTCGATCTGCGGGTCGACCGCCGAGGTGGCGTCGTCGAGCAGCAGGATCCGCGGGTCGGTGAGGATCGCCCGGGCCAGGGCTATGCGCTGGCGCTGGCCGCCGGAGAGGGTCAGGCCCTGCTCACCCACCTTGGTCGCGTACCCGTCGGGCAGCTCCCGGACGAACTCGTCCGCCTGCGCGGCCCGGGCGGCCGCCACGACCTGCTCGTCGGTGGCGTCCGGCCGCCCGTACGCGATGTTGGTGCGGACCGTCTCGGAGAACAGGAAGCTCTCCTCGGGAACGATGCCGACGGCCGACCGCACCGAGTCGAGGGTGAGGTCGCGCAGGTCGTGGCCGTAGAGCCGGACCGCGCCGCCCGCCGGGTCGTAGAACCGGGGAACCAGCTGCGCCACCGTCGACTTGCCCGAGCCGGACGCGCCGACCAGGGCCAGCGTCTCGCCGGGGGCGAGCTTCAGGGTGAGCCCGTGCAGGACGGGGGCGGGGTGCTCGGGGTCGTAGCGGAACTCGACCTGGTCGAACTCCAGCGCCACCTCGGCGGTCCGGGGGCCGACGGGCCGCCCCAAGCGGTCGTCGGCGGCGGCCGGCGTCGGTCCGGCGCCGTCGTGGGCCCGGTGGAGGCCGTCGGCGCGGGTGAAGTCGAGGGTGACGGCGTCCGGGCGCTCCTGCACCAGCGGCCGCTCGTCGATCAGCTGCAGCACCCGCTCCACACCGGCCCGGGCCTGCTGGCCGACGGTGATGACCATGGTCAGCATCCGGACCGGACCGGTCATCTGCGCGACGTAGGTGGAGAAGGCGACGAAGGTGCCGAGGGTGACCTGGCCCTCGACCGCCAGCCAGCCGCCGAAGGCCAGCACCGCGACCTGGGCGAGCGCCGGGATCGCCTGCATCGCCGGGTTGTAGCGGCTGTTGAGCCGGATCGACCGGAGCCGGGCCGCGAACAGGTTGTGCGAGGCCGCCGCCAGCTTGTCCAGCTCCTGGGACTCCTGACCGAAGCCCTTGACCACCCGGACGCCGCCGACCGACTCGTCGACCACGCCCGCGACGGCGGCCGCCTCCTGCTGGGCCGCCCAGGTGGCGGGGAACAGCCGCTTGCGGCTCAGGACCGAGACCCACCACAGCGCCGGGCCCATGACCAGCGCGATCAGGGTGAGCGGCGGCGACAGCCAGAGCATCACGGCCAGCGACATGACGAACATCAGCAGGTAGCCGGTCATCATCGGCAGCATCGAGAGCAGGCCGTTGATCAGCTGGAGGTCGGAGGTGGCCCGGCCGACCACCTGGCCGGTGTCGAGGCGGTCCTGCCGGTGGCCGTCGAGCCGGCCGAGCGAACGGAAGAGGTCGCTGCGCAGGTCGTGCTGGACGTCGAGGGCGAGCTGGCCCCCGTAGTAGCGGCGGACCTGGGTGCAGGCGAACACCAGGGCGGCCGCCGCCAGCAGCACCACGGCCCACGGCGCCAGCGAGCGGGTGTGCGCGGTGATGACGTCGTCGATGATCAACTTGGTGACCAGCGGCACCAGCGCCGTGACGGCCATCCCGACGATCGAGGCGCCGAAGGCGAGCAGCGCGCTGCGCCGCGAGCGCCAGCAGTAGCCGATCAGCCGGCGCAGCCAGCCCGTGCCGGTCCCGCCGTCGGCCGAACCCTCGCCCGGGCTCCCGCCGCCGTCGGCCGGGGGCCCGGCGCCGTCCGGCCGGGCACCGCCCGCGGCCTGCCCGCCGTGCTTGCCGCCGGGCAGGCCGGTTCCGCCCCGCCGCCCCTTCGTGCCTCGCGGGCCGGTCCGGGTGCCGCTCGGGGAAAGCTCCACCGTAGATCCATGAGTCTCAGGCATATTTAGGGATGCTAACCATTTCGTCCGGTGGCCGCCATGGACTTTCAGGCCAGGGCAGGCCGGGTGAACCGGCCCGGCTGAGGAACCAACAGCCTGCGGCCTGCGGTGATTCCCGGCCGGGGCGCACGCCTCGGCCGTCACCCTCCAGGGTGAACGAGATCGCGCCGAACGCCCACCGGCCACCGACGCAGCCCGGCGCCGTCCTTTGGGCCTAGGCCGGACGCCCGACTCCCGGTCGTCCGGCGGGTGGTCAGCCGGACCCGGCCCGGCCCCGTCGAGCGCTTGCCGTCGACCGCTTGCCGTCGGACCGTTCGGTGCGACGGCGCACGACCGGGCGGCCGGGCCGGCCGGGAGGGCCGCCCGCGCCGCTCGCTTCAGCTGCGCGCGGCCGTGCCGGCGGCTGCCGAGAAGGCGCCGTGCGCCAGGCTGTGCAGCAGGGCGGCCATGCTGTCGCGCTGGAGGGCGACGCGGTCCTCCTGCGCGCGGTCCTCCTGGGCGGGACTCGGGCCGAGGCTGTGCGGAGTCGAGTTGATCAGCCCGAAGACGGCGTGCACCGTGGCCCGCGCCACCGGCTCGGCATCGGGCACGGCCAGCGACGGATGGGCCCGGCGGACCACGTCCACCCACAGTTCGACGTAGCCGCGCTGGAGCCGGCGGACCGTCCGGCGGTCCTCGTCCTTGAGGTTCAGCAGCTCGCGGTCGTGCAGGGTGATCAGGTCGCGGTCGTCCAGCGCGAAGTCGACATGCCCCCTGATCAGGGCGTCCAGCGCTTCGGCGCCGCCGTCGCCGCCACCCGCCCGGCGGCGGCCCTCCTCCAGGAGGCGCTCACTGATGCCGATCAGGAGATCGGCGAGCATCGCGTCCTTGCCGGCGAAGTGCCGGTAGAGCCCCGGCCCGCTGATGCCGACGGCTTTGCCGATCTCGTCGACACCCACGCCCAGGAAGCCCCGGGCGGCGAACAGCCGCGCGGCCTCCCTGCGGATCTGGTCACGGCGTGGGAGCGCGGAGGCGCCTGGGACGTTCGGCATGCTGCCCATCGTAGACAGTCGGGTTATCGCCCGTTAACCTGGGCGGCACGAGTTAACGCTCATTAACGTGGGGGTCGCAGGCGCACCCGGGCTCTGCTGCCCACCTGGTGCCGAGAGCAAGGGAGCTCTTGGAATGGTCATCTCCACCGCCGGTGCACCCACCGGCGTTCACGGCGGCGCAGCGGCCGGAACCACGGCGGGCGGCGCGACGAACGGCGCGGCCGCCGGAGCCGTTCCACCGGCCGCCGCCGCGCCCGCCCCCCGGCTCGGCACCGCCGCCGACCCGGGCTCGGAGGCCTACCGGGCCAACACCGAGGCCCATCGTGCGCTGGTCGGCGAGCTGCGCGAGAAGCTCGCCGCGGCCGCACTCGGCGGCGGGGCCAAGGCCCGGGCGCGCCACACCGCCCGCGGCAAACTGCTCCCCCGCGACCGGGTGGACACGCTGCTCGACCCGGCCTCGCCGTTCCTCGAACTGGCGCCGCTGGCGGCCGACGGGATGTACGACGGAGCCGCTCCGGCGGCCGGCGTGATCGCGGGCATCGGCCGGGTCGCCGGGCGCGAGGTGGTCGTCGTCGCCAACGACGCCACCGTCAAGGGCGGCACCTACTACCCGATGACGGTGAAGAAGCACCTGCGCGCGCAGGAGGTCGCGCTGGAGAACCGGCTCCCCTGCGTCTACCTGGTGGACTCCGGCGGCGCCTTCCTGCCGATGCAGGACGAGGTCTTCCCGGACCGCGACCACTTCGGCCGGATCTTCTAC
The DNA here is from genome assembly GCF_040630835.1 of Kitasatospora sp. NPDC005751. Taxonomy (NCBI): domain Bacteria; kingdom Bacillati; phylum Actinomycetota; class Actinomycetes; order Kitasatosporales; family Streptomycetaceae; genus Kitasatospora; species Kitasatospora sp. NPDC005751. The sequence continues at coordinate 168,939 of NZ_JBEXYC010000011.1, read as the reverse complement.
AACCAGGCCCGCCTCTCCGCCGCCGGGATCCCGCAGATCGCCGCCGTGCTCGGCTCCTGCACGGCGGGCGGCGCGTACGTGCCGGCGATGAGCGACCAGGCCGTCATCGTCCGCAACCAGGGCACCATCTTCCTCGGCGGACCGCCGCTGGTGAAGGCCGCCACCGGCGAGGTGGTGACCGCCGAGGAGCTCGGCGGCGGCGACCTCCACTCCCGCACCTCCGGCGTGACGGACCACCTGGCCGAGGACGACGCCCACGCCCTCTCCATCGTGCGCACCATCGTCGCCGGGCTGGGCCCGCGCGCGGCCAGGCCGTGGCCGCTGGCCCCGGCCGAGCCGCCCACCGTCGACCCGGCGGGTCTGTACGGAGCCGTCCCGGTCGACCCCCGGACGCCGTACGACGTCCGCGAGGTGATCGCGCGGCTGGTCGACGGCAGCCGGTTCGCCGAGTTCAAGGCCGAGTACGGCGCGACCCTGGTGACGGGGTTCGCCCGGATCCACGGCCACCCCGTCGGCATCGTCGCCAACAACGGTGTGCTCTTCGCGGAGTCCGCCCTCAAGGGTGCCCACTTCATCGAGTTGTGCGACCAGCGGGGCATCCCCCTCCTCTTCCTCCAGAACATCACCGGCTTCATGGTCGGGCGGCAGTACGAGGCGGGCGGAATCGCCAAGCACGGCGCCAAGATGGTGAACGCCGTCGCCTCCACCCGCGTCCCGAAGCTGACGGTGGTGATCGGCGGCTCGTACGGGGCCGGCAACTACTCGATGTGCGGCCGGGCCTACTCGCCCCGCTTCCTGTGGATGTGGCCGGGCGCGAAGATCTCCGTGATGGGCGGCGAGCAGGCCGCCTCGGTGCTGGCCACCGTCCGGCGAGACCAGCTCGAAGCCCACGGGGAGTCCTGGCCCACCGGGGCGGAGGAGGAGTTCAAGCGCCCCGTCCGCGAGCAGTACGACCGCCAGGGGAACGCCTACTACGCCACCGCACGGCTCTGGGACGACGGAGTGATCGACCCGATGGACACCCGCACCGTCCTCGGACTCGCCCTCACCGCCTGCGCCAACGCCCCGCTCCCGCCGCCCGGCCCGTACGGCGTCTTCCGGATGTGACGGCCGCCCGGGCAGGGCCGCGCGTCACCACGGAGCCTCCTCCGGACGAGCGGCCCTCCCGGGCCCGGCACACCCGCCAGACCCGAGCCGCCGGACCGCTCGACCCGCTCGTCGGCCCGCTCGTCGGCCCGCGTGCCGCACCGGGCGTGCCGACCGGGCCCGGCCCGGCCCGACGGCGGCCCGCCCGGCCGCGCACGACGCGTCGCTGCTGCTGCCGCCTCCCACCACCTCCTTCGCACGGCTCCCCTCGACCCGGAGGATCGCCTCCCATGTTCGACACAGTTCTGGTCGCCAACCGTGGCGAGATCGCCGTCCGGGTGATCCGCACCCTGCGGCGGCTCGGCGTGCGCTCCGTCGCCGTCTTCAGCGATGCGGACGCCGACGCACCGCACGTCCGCGAGGCCGATGTCGCGGTACGGCTCGGACCGGCCGACCGTAGTGACAGCTCGGCCACCGAGACGTACCTGCGGACCGACCAGATCCTCGCCGCGGCCCGCCGCACCGGTGCCCAGGCCGTTCACCCCGGCTACGGCTTCCTCGCCGAGAACTCCTCCTTCGCGCGCGCCTGCGCCGACGCCGGCCTGGTCTTCATCGGTCCTCCTCCCGCTGCGGTCGAGCTGATGGGTGACAAGATCAACGCCAAGGAGGCCGTACGGGCCGCCGGCGTACCGGTGGTCCCGGGCAGCGAGGCCACCGCGCCCACCGACGGGGAGCTCGTCGCGGCTGCCGACGAGATCGGCTTCCCCGTGCTGCTCAAGCCGTCCGCCGGGGGCGGCGGCAAGGGCATGCGCCTGGTGCGGGACCGGGCCGAGCTGCCGACCGAGATCGCCGCCGCCCGGCGGGTCGCCCGCACCGCCTTCGGCGACGACACCCTGCTGCTGGAGCGGTGGGTCGACCGGCCGCGCCACATCGAGGTCCAGGTGCTCGCCGACGCCCACGGCACCACCGTCCACCTCGGCGAGCGCGAGTGCAGCCTGCAGCGCCGCCACCAGAAGTTGATCGAAGAAGCACCCTCCGTTCTGCTCAATGCCGAGACCCGCGCCGCGATGGGCGCAGCCGCCGTCCGCACCGCGGAGTCCTGCGGCTACACCGGGGCCGGCACCGTGGAGTTCATCGTCCCCGGCCTCGACCCGGACTCCCCCGTCCCCACCGAGGGGGTACGGGACTTCTTCTTCATGGAGATGAACACCCGCCTCCAGGTCGAACACCCCGTCACCGAACTCGCCGTCGCCGTCGGCGGCACCACCGACGGCTCCGCCGGAACGGGCGGCACCCAGCAGCGACGACTGGACCTGGTCGAGTGGCAGCTGCGGATCGCCTCGGGCGAGCGCCTCACCTTCACCCAGCCGGACATCTCCTTCCTGGGCCACGCCATCGAGGCCCGGATCTGTGCAGAGGACCCGGAGCGGGACTTCCTCCCCACCGGTGGACGCATCCTCGTCCTCGACGAGCCGCAGGGCGAAGGCATCAGGGTGGACTCGGGTGTCGCCCCGGGCACCGAGATCACCAGCTCCTACGACCCCATGCTCGCCAAGGTCATCGCGTACGGGCCCGACCGCCCGACCGCGCTGCGCCGGCTCCGCGCCGCGCTGGCCGACACCCGGATCCTGGGCGTGACCACCAACACGGGCTTCCTGCGGCGACTGCTCGCCCACCCCGATGTCGTCGCCGGCCGCCTCGACACCGGGCTGGTGGAGCAGACGGCGCAGCAGCAGCCCGCACTGCTCGCCTCGCCCTACGCTCCTGCCAACGCGGCCTCCACCGCTCCGACCGCCGACACCGGCACCGCCGACGCAGACCCCGGCCACTCCGACGAAGCCGCCGGGGACACCGACCCCCGGCCCACCGAGGCTCCGACGCCCGCCCACCTCCTCTACTACGCGGCCGCGCTCGCGCGGCACCTGAGCCTCACTCCCACCGCCGACGGCGACGGCTGGACCGACCCCTTCTCCCTTCCCTCCGGCTGGCGCATCGGCGGCCAAGCGGCCTGGACCACCCATCGACTCCGTACCCCCGGCCAGGACCCGGTGTCGGTGAGCATCCGTGCGATCACTGTCGGCAACGTAGCCGAGGCCACTGACATTCCCCCGGGCGTCACCCGTGAGGTGGACATCCGGCTCGGCTCCGGACCGGTCCACCGGGCCCGGGCCGTCCGGTCGGGCGACCGGCTGCACCTCACCGCCGACGGGCTCCAGACGACGTTCGCCCTGGCCGCCGACGGCGCGCCGGGCACGGCCACCGGCCCGGTGACCTGGCTCGGGATCGACGGCGACGCCTGGCCGGTGCACGGCTACGACCCGGTCGGCGAGAGCACCACCGCCGGCGCGGCCCACCACGGCGCCCTCACCGCCCCGATGCCCGGCACGGTCACCGTCGTGAAGACCACGGCCGGCGAGCTGGTCCGCAAGGGCCAACCGCTGCTCGTCCTGGAGGCCATGAAGATGGAACACGTGATCGCCGCCCCGCACGACGGCACCGTGAGCGAGCTGCGGGCCACCGCGGGAGCCACGGTGGCGATGGAGGAGCTGCTGGTCGTGGTCACCCCGGCCGAGGAGGGACCGGGCGGGGTGGAACCGGGGAAGGGCGGACCGGCCTCCGCCGGATCGTCCGCGGACGGCCCGGCGCTCGGTGCGGTCGCCGCCGAGGTGCGGTCATGACCGCCGCCGCGCCCGAGCCCGACGCGCTCGACCTGGGCCTGCCCGCCGAGGTCCGCGACGCGGGCCTGCCCGAGGAGGTCCGGATCCACGAGGTCGGGCCGCGCGACGGCCTGCAGAACGAGAGCGCCCTCGTCCCCGTGGAGGTCAAGGCCGAGTTCATCGCCCGGCTCGCCGGCGCGGGCCTGCGCACGGTGGAGGCCACCAGCTTCGTCCACCCGAAGTGGGTGCCCCAGCTCGCCGACGCCGAGGAACTGGCACCCCGGCTGGCCGGGTTGCCCGCCCGCCACCCCGGGCTGCGGCTGCCGGTCCTGGTGCCCAACGAGCGCGGGCTGGACCGCGCGCTCGCCCACCACGCCACCGACATCGCGGTGTTCGCCAGCGCCACCGAGACCTTCGCCCGCCGCAACCTCAACCGCTCGGCGGACGAGGCGATGGCGATGTTCCGACCGGTGGTGGAACGCGCCACCGGCGCCGGCGTCCGCGTGCGCGGCTACCTCTCGATGTGCTTCGGCGACCCGTGGGAGGGCCCGGTCCCGGCCGAGCAGGTGATCCGCTTCGGCGTGCGGCTGCTGGAGATGGGCTGCACCGAACTGAGCCTCGGCGACACCATCGGCGTCGCCACCCCGGGCCAGGTCACCGCGCTGCTGGACGGCTTCGGCCGGGCCGGAGTCCCGGTCGACAGGCTCGCGGTGCACTTCCACGACACCTACGGCCAGGCGCTCAGCAACACCCTGGCCGCCCTGCGCGGTGGCGTGACCACGGTCGACGCCTCGGCCGGCGGCCTGGGCGGCTGCCCGTACGCCAAGAGCGCCACCGGCAACCTGGCCACCGAGGACCTGGTCTGGATGCTGCACGGCCTCGGCATCCGGACCGGCGTCGACCTCCGCGCCCTCGTCTCCACCAGTGGCTGGATGGCGCGGCGACTCGGCCGGCCGAGCCCGTCGCGCACCGTCCAGGCGCTGCTCGGCGACGGCCGGGACTGACCGCCCCGCACGCTTCGAAACCCCGCGAGGACCCGCGTCGGCCGCGACCCGGTCCGGCCGGATCTCTCCGTACCACCCGACCCGCTCGACAGCCCGCATGTCCGTCACATCATCGGACCGACATGCGGTCATCCCGATCACGCCCGCGGCCACCCCGGCCGGGCCCCAGGAGGATCACCATGCTCGATCACCGGCTGAACAGCGAGTACGAGGAGCTGCGGCGCACCGTCGCCGAGTTCGCCCAGGACGTGGTCGCGCCGAAGATCGGCGAGTTCTACGAGCAGGGCGAGTTCCCCTACGAGATCGTCCGTGAGATGGGGCGGATGGGCCTCTTCGGCCTGCCGTTCTCCGAGGAGTACGGGGGCATGGGCGGCGACTACTTCGCGCTCTGCCTGGTCCTGGAGGAGCTCGCCCGGGTCGACTCCTCGGTGGCGATCACCCTGGAGGCCGCGGTCTCGCTCGGCGCGATGCCGATCTACCGCTTCGGGACGGAGGAGCAGAAGCGCGAGTGGCTGCCGCGGCTGACCTCCGGCGAGCTGCTCGGGGCGTTCGGCCTGACCGAGCCCGAGGGCGGCTCCGACGCCGGCGCGACCCGCACCACGGCGCGCTACGACGAGGCCACCGACGAGTGGGTCATCAACGGCACCAAGTGCTTCATCACCAACTCCGGTACCGAGATCACCGGCCTGGTCACCGTCACCGCGCTCACCGAACCGATCGCTCGTTCGAGTGAAGAGGGCGAATTCCCCTCGCCACGGCGGGAAATCTCTTCCATCATCGTGCCCACCGGAACCCCGGGGTTCCAGGTGTCCAAGAAGTACTCGAAGGTCGGGTGGAACGCATCCGACACCCGCGAATTGTCCTTTACCGACTGCCGCGTTCCCGCGGCCAACCTGCTGGGCGAGCGCGGCCGCGGCTACGCCCAGTTCCTGCGGATCCTCGACGAGGGCCGCATCGCGATCGCAGCCCTGGCCACCGGCCTGGCCCAGGGGTGCGTCGACCAGTCAGTCCTCTACGCCGGCCAGCGCCGGGCCTTCGGCCGTCCTATCGGCGCCAACCAGGCCATCCAGTTCAAGCTCGCCGACATGGAGATGCGCGCCCACACCTCCCGCCTGGCCTGGCGGGACGCCGCATCCCGGCTGCTGCACGGCGAACCGTTCAAGAAGGAGGCCGCGATCGCCAAGCTGTACTCATCCGAGGCCGCCGTCGACAACGCCCGTGAGGCGACCCAGATCCACGGCGGGTACGGCTTCATGAACGAATTCCCGGTCGCGCGCTTCTGGCGTGACTCCAAGATCCTGGAGATCGGGGAGGGCACTTCGGAGGTGCAGCGCATGCTCATCGCCCGTGAGCTCGGCGTCACCTCCTGAGGCACCCGCACCAGCTCCGGGGCGCCGCCGGCGCCCTCGGCTCCCCGTCTCTCGGCCTGCCGGTGCACCGGCAGGCCGAGAGACGCCGCCGAGAGACAGGAGAGACAGCGGGGCCCCGGGCAGACCGCCCTGTCCTTCACGGCAGTCGTCAGAGATCCATGAACATCCGGACCACCGGAGAGGAGGCACCCGAGGCACCGGACGAAAGCACAGCGGGCGGACGCGTCGACGACGACGGCAGGCACCCTCATAGCCGATGAGCCGTCAGGGAATCACAATCACCGGACGGTTGGCGCGACGGGCCAGCCGACCGGAGACCGATCCGAAGATCTTGCCGAGCAGGCCGTGCGTGCTGCCGACGACGATCGCGTCCGCGGCGTACTCGCGGCCGACCTCCTCGATCTCATGGCAGATGTCGCCGCCCCGCTCGACCAGGATCCAGGGCACCCCGGCGAGGAAGTCCGCGCAGGCGAGCTCCAGACCGAGCACCTCGGTCCGGTGATCGGGAAGGTCGACGAAGACGGGAGGTTCGCAGCCCGCCCACACCGTGGCCGGCAGGCGATTGGCCACGTGCACGATCACCAGCCCGCACTTCGAGCGACGAGCCATGCCCACCGCATAGGCCAGGGCACGCTCGCTCGACAGCGAGCCGTCGAATCCCACCACCACGCCGTGCTGGAAGGCGGGGTCGCACGAGCCGCCGGGCTTCTGCTGCACCGCGGGTTCGCCGGCGGCGCTCGGCAGGCCGGAGCCTCCCGGGTGGTCGGCACCCGGCCCCAGGCGGCCCGTCATCGCGGACTCCGCCGGGTCGGGCCGGTGGTCGCCTCGCTGCTGGCGGGAGCCGGAGCGGCCCCGGCGCGCGATAGTGCGAAGCAGGCGGGAGAATCCGCGGATATCCACGGCGTCCGCGCCCACATCAGGGTCCGCGCCAACTCCGGTCTGTGCACAACCACTGTCTCCCCCGGGCACTGCGCCCGCGCTGCGGACCGCATCCGGTTCAACCGGTCGGGAGGACTCAAAACCAGCCATGGCTCAAGGCTCTTCGAGGAAGATGGGCCGACAAGAGAGGACAACGCTGCCCGGGCAGCAGGCCCGCACGCGGGAAGACGTCGGTCTGCGCCGAGCACCACCGTTTGTGACCTGTTCCTTTCAGAGTACGACGGGCAGGAGACTCAGCCCAGCGGCAAAGCCTCGGAACGGCTTTGTTACCGCGAATGGAGGATGCGCCCGCCGCCGGCGATGCGCCCCCTGCCAGCGCGCGGTCGCGCCCCCTCCGGCAAAGGAGGGTCTCTGGAGCTTGACTGAGCGAACGGAGCGATGCAACAGGCCACCGGGACACCGTGACCGGACTGTCATTGATCGACAACGATCCGTCGCCGCCCGACACCGGCAACCGGCGTCGCAGGACGTCCGAACGAGGCCGCCACGGCCCACAGCCCGTGCGCCGTGCCGCGCCCTCTGCGCCGTCCCCCGGCCGCCATCCATCAGCCCACCGGTCCGGGCCGAATCCGGGTCCACCCCCGGGCCGCGTCCGGATCGACGTCAGGCCGTCCTGTGCCCGGCTCCGGGCCGCCTGTGTTCCACCGTCGGGCCGCTCCCGGTGGGCCCCGCGACGACCGGTCCGCCGCCGAACCGCTGTGGCCGCCCCCACCTCCCCCGGATCGTCTCCCCCACCCCGAGCAGCCGCCCCGCACTGCAACCCCGGCCCCATCCCTGCCACGCCTGCCGCTATCCGTTTCAGCCAATTCGCACGGGTTCGCGACGCTGCCTGGCATTTGCCACGTGCATACCCACAGCCGCTGGCACCATGCACGACATGCCGCTGCTCCTGTTCGACCTCGACAACACGCTGCTCCCCAGGGACGCCGCCTTCCGAGCCTGGGCCCGGGACTTCCTGACCGAGCGAGGCCTTCCGCCGGAGGACCTCGACTGGCTGGTCACCATCGACGGCGGCGGGTACGTGCCGCGCAGCACCGTACTGTCCGCGATCCAGCGCCGCTACGGCCTGGACGACTCTCTCGACTTCCTGCTCGCCCACTTCCGACGCGGCATCAACTCCCACATCCACTGCCCCTCCCGCAACATCGACGCGCTGCGGGCAGCGCGTGCGGCCGGGTGGACGCTCGGCATCGTCAGCAACGGCAACACCCGGCCGCAGTTGGAGAAGATCCGCCGGACCGGGCTGGGACCGATGGTCGACGGCTGGGTCATCTCGGAGGAGGCGGAGTGCGTCAAGCCTGACCCGTTGATCTTCGAGATCGCCGCGCAGCGGTGCGGCATCGCGCCCACCGGCGACTGGGCCTCGAACACCTGGATGGTCGGGGACCACGCCCCCGCCGACATCGCCGGCGCGGAGCTGACCGGGCTGCGCAGCGTCTGGCTGCACCACGGCCGCCCCTGGGCCGAGCCGGGCTACCGGCCGACGCTCAAGGCGGCCGGTCTGCCGGAGGCCGTCGGGCAGGTACTCGCCGCACGCAGCGCGCCGGGCGCCAGGCCCGGCATCCGGGCCGCCGGACCGGGCCACCGGCGGGCAGTGGGCACGGCCGCGATGGTAGGCAGCCGGCAGCTCCGGGGGCCCGCCGACGGGGCGGCGCCCGCAACAGCGCTGTCCGGCGCGCGAACCGGCGCGCAGGCCCCGCTTTCCGCCCTGGACGGCCCGCGTGCGCCTGTTCCCGGGGGCCGCCCGGACAGCGGCGCTCCGGCCGCCGTGGCGGCCGTCCGTGTCTGAAACCGTTCAGCCGGAGTTGCCGCAGTCACCCGTGGCCGACCTACCGCCGAGGAGCGTCCGGGGAACACCGGCCGGGTGAGTCGCCGGCCGGACGGACGGCCCGGGCCCGACTGCGCCCGGCGCCGGACCGCCCGACGACCGACGACCGACCGCGGCAACCGCGGCAACCGACCGACGACCCTGCTCGCCACCTTCACCTCGGCACGCGGGATCGGGCACACGGGACCGGGCAGGCGGGACCGGGCACGCGGCCTGCTACGGCTGCGCGGGGGCCGACTCCGCGGGGGCCGACCTCGTCCACCAGTGGCTGCGGCCCGCCACGGTGAAGCCGAGCTTGCGGTACAGCGGTTCACCGAGTGCGGTGGCGAGCAGGGTCGCCGGGCGGTCGGGGTCCGCGGCGGCCAGGGCCGTCTCCAGGACGGCGCGGGCCACGCCCCGGGAGCGGTGTTCGGGGAGCGTCGCGACCCAGTACACCCCGGTGGCGCGGCCGTCGTCGAAGGTCAGGCAAGCGCCGGCCAGTTCACCGGCGATCCTGGCCCGCCAGGCCCGGCAACCGGGCTCGTGCAGGAGGCGCTCGGGCAGCATCACACCCCGTATCCAGGGCTGGCGGTCCTCGATCGGGAAGCCGTCGACCACCGCGTGTTCGACCTCGGCGAAGGCGTCGGCGTCCAGCACCTCATCGACCGTCAGGTCGCCGCCGGCCCAGGCGCCCGTCGACGGCAGCGCGCCGAGCAAGGGTGCTTCGAGCGCGCCGGGCTCACGGACCATCACGGGCATCGCCCGGCCGTGCGCGCAGCCGTGGCGCGACATGTCCAGTTTGAGGTAGGGGTCCTCCAGCGTGAGCCGGGTGGTGGACCATTCCTCCAGCAGGGCCGCCAGTTCGTCTTCCAGCACGGCTGGTTGGTCATAGGGACGGGTCACCACGATGCGGTGGGCGTCGTCCGGGGTCCGGGCGCAGCGGACCGCGGTGAACCCGGGACGGATGAGGTGCTGCCACCCGTGGGCGCGCGCTTGGGCGAGCCAGAAGGCGGCGGCGTTGTCGGTGGCCTGTTCGAGCCGGCTGAGGTTGTCCACGACAGGACGGTAGCGCGGGCGACCGGCGTCCGATCCGCAGCCCTGGCACTGGCCGGATGGAGCCAGGGAGGCGCACACTTCGAGAGGCGTGCGCCCTCCCGTGCACCGCCTATTTTCGGTCAATCTCGCGCGACTCCCTCGCCCTTGGGCAAAGCCGCAGCCCAGACCCGCCGGCCGGGTACGCCGAAGCGGGGCACCCCAGGACCGGCCCCGCGACAACCAGCCACCGTTGCACCGGCCCCCTTCCCAGAAGGGTCGACGGGTGCCACGCTTCGTGATCGAATGCATCACGCCAAATTGCCATGTCGACATAGCGTCGGATGGTGAACTTGTCACAACGGCAACGGTCCACCCGATAGATTCGATCTTGGCCAGCAGTGCCGCACCACCACACCACACCACCGAGGGGGCTTGAGCGCCTTGAGCAGGGTGAGCAGGAGCGACGCGGGTCCTGACAGCGACCAGGCCGTGGCCGATATCGCGGGTCGGTCCGTGAGAGGCGCCGGCGTTTCGGCCACCGCTGCCAACCCCCGTTCCCCCGGCACCTCCAGCGCCGCCCCATACGTCCCGTACGCCTCGGTGAACACTCCGGCCTCACCGGCCTCACACACCCCCTCCGCACCAGCGGGCTCCGGTACAGGCACCTTCTCGGGCGCCCCGGACCATGCCGGACGACCCGTCAGCCGACCCGTCGTCAGCCACGGCGGTCTCCAGGGCCAGGGGACGGCCGGGCAGGCCGGCCCGTCGGTTCCCGGCCATCCTGGCGGTCACCCCGGAGCTCAGTCCGGCGCCCAGCCCGGCGGGCACCAGCTCGGCCGGGCGCTCGGCCATCCGGGCTCGGACGCCACGTTCCCGGCCTCCCCCGGTCCGGGCGCCGCGACGACACCCACCGGGCTGCCCGGAGGCACCTTCGGCCAGGGTCCGAGCGGGCAGGGTTCGGGCGGCCACGGCCCCCACCTCCACGGCCCCAACAGCCACAGCCCCGGCCCCCAGGGCCAGAGCGGCCAGAGCGGCCAGAACGCGAACGGCGGCGGCCCCAACAGCCAGGGCCAGGGCGGCCACGGCGGCCAGGGCGTCAACGGCCACGGCGGCTACGGCGCCGGCGGCGGCTCCGGCCTGAACGGCCCCTCGGTCCCCCTGATGTCCGCCGCCCCCCGGAAGCTCTCGGGCCGGCGCCGGCGCGAGACCGTCGCGGTGCTGATCTTCGGCGGCGCCCCGATCTTCGAGAGCTCGATCCCGCTCTCCGTCTTCGGCGTCGACCGCCAGGACGCCGGAGTGCCCCGCTACCGCCTGCTGGTCTGCGCCGGCGAGGAGGGGCCGCTGGCCACGACCGGAGGCCTCACCCTCTCCGCTCCGTACGGGCTGGAGGCGCTCGCCCGGGCGGGCACCATCGTCGTCCCGGCCTGGCGCTCGATCTCGCAGCCGCCGCCGGTCGAGGCGATCACCGCCCTGCGCAAGGCCCACCACGAGGGCGCGCGGATCATCGGCCTCTGCACCGGCGCCTTCGTGCTCGCCGCCGCCGGCCTGCTGGACGGCCGCCCCGCGACCACTCACTGGATGTACGCGCCGACCCTGGCCAAGCGCTATCCCCGGGTCCACGTCGACCCGCGGGAGCTCTTCGTCGACGACGGCGACGTGCTGACCTCGGCCGGCACCGCCGCCGGCATCGACCTCTGCCTGCACGTGGTGCGCAGCGACCACGGCGCCGAGGCCGCCAACGCGCTGGCCCGCCGGCTGGTGGTGCCCAGCCGCCGCAGCGGCGGAGGCCAGGCCCAGTACATCGATCAGTCTTTACCGGAGGAGATCGGCAACGACCCGCTCGCCGAGGTGGTCACCTGGGCGCTGGAGAACCTCAACCAGCAGTTCGACGTCGAGGTGCTGGCCGCGCGTGCCTACATGAGCCGGCGGACGTTCGACCGCCGGTTCCGCACGCTCACCGGCAGCGCCCCGCTGCAGTGGCTGATCACCCAGCGGGTGCTCCAGGCGCAGCGGCTGCTGGAGACGTCGGAGCTGTCGGTGGACGATGTCGCCCGCCGCTGCGGCTTCCGGTCGCCGGTGGCGCTGCGCGGGCACTTCCGGCGCCAGCTCGGGGTCTCGCCGGCCGCGTACCGGACCAGCTACCGGGCCCGTCGCCCCGGCTCGGCCTCGCCGACGCCGGCGCCGCTGCACGCCGGTGACCTCCGGCTGGCCGGTGCCGTGCCGGCGTCGGCCGCGGCCCATGCCGCGGCGGCCCTGGCGGCCGCCGCCACGGCGGCGGGCGGGGTGGTCCCCGGCCAGCACGGGCCGGCACCCGCACTGCCGTACCCCTCCGGCGGCCCGGGCCAGCACGGCTCGCTCGGGCAGCACGGCCAGCACGGCCAGCCGTCCGGGCAGGGGGTGCACGCTCGTGCCGCCCAGCCCTACCCGCATCCGCAGGCGGCTCACCAGCCGCACTCCGGCCAGCCGGGGACGGGGCGGGGCACGGCGCGGCCGCCCCTGGTCCCGCCGCAGGCCGGTCCCGGGGCGGGCCGGCCGCCGCGCACGGCGGAGCACGCCGCGGCGGAGGACGGTCAGCCGCAGCCCGGGGCCCGCGGTCAGGGGCAGGGGCACCGCAGCGCGGCCGAGCGACCGTCGGAGGACGGCTCCGGCGGCCGGGGGCACGGTGCGGCCACCGGCCGGGCGTCGGCGTCGGCCGCTCCGGCGACGCCGGAGGGCCGGGCCCGCCAGGCCCGCGGCCCCCAGGTCCGACCGCAGGGCGGCCGGGCCGCGGGTCCGGACGGGGCCCGTGAGCCGCGTGACCCCCGTCCCGCCCGGGACGGTCACCAGGCGCACCCGGTCCACCCCGCCCACCAGGCCGGCACGGCCCGGGAGGCGCACGAGCCCGACGGCCACGGTCAGGACGCGCACGGCTCCGAGTCCTGCGCCCCGGCACCCCGCTCGGCTCCTTCGGTGCCCGTGGCGCGTGATCGCGCCGTAGGGTGAGTGGCGTGAATGACCGTTTGGTATGGATCGACTGTGAAATGACAGGCCTCGACCTCGACCGGGACGCCCTGGTCGAGGTCGCGGCGCTGGTGACGGACTCCGAGCTGAACGTCCTCGGCGAGGGCGTCGACGTCATCATCCGCCCGCCCGCCGAGGCCCTGGCGAACATGCCCGAGGTGGTACGCACCATGCACACCTCCTCCGGGCTGCTCGACGAGCTGGAGCAGGGCGTCACGCTCGCCGAGGCCGAGGCACTCGTCCTCGCCTATGTGCGCGAGCACGCGCCGGAGGCCGGGCGGACGCCGCTGTGCGGGAACTCCGTGGCGACCGACCGCGGCTTCCTGTCCCGGGACATGCCGGCTCTGGAGGGGCACCTGCACTACCGGATCGTCGACGTCTCCTCGATCAAGGAGCTGGCCCGCCGCTGGTACCCGAGGGCGTACTACAACAGCCCGCAGAAGGGCGGCAACCACCGGGCGCTCGCGGACATCCGCGAGAGCATCGACGAACTGCGGTACTACCGCGAGGCGGTGTTCGTCCCCCAGCCCGGCCCGGACACCGACACCGCGCGCGCGATCGCCGAGAAGTACCACGCCCCGACGGACTGACCCGTCCGCACCTCCCGGGGCCGGACGCGAAGGCCGCCGCCGCCCCCGGGAGGGGTCCGCACCGGACTGATGGAAAGGCCCGCACCGGGCTGATGGAAACCCTGGCGCGAGCACCCTTCCGGATCCTGTATTGTTCTTCCTGTCGGAACGGGAACGCGAAGAGCGGGAACGAGCCGGACAGATGGTGGGTGTAGCTCAGTTGGTAGAGCACCTGGTTGTGGTCCAGGTGGCCGCGGGTTCAAGTCCCGTCACTCACCCCAGAGCCTGAGGGGCCGATCTCTTCAAGAGATCGGCCCCTCAGGCGTTTTCGCGTTCCCACGACCTCCTGCCTCCTCCCGGTTCCCGTGGTTTCCCCTCCGGGAGGTCTGCCGCCAGAAGCTACCGACTAGTAACATTGCTGCCATGACCACACCTTCGATCGGCCAGCTCCTCGACTCGACCGTGCCGATGGCACGCACCCTCAAGCTGGAGTACCTGGAGACGACGCCGGAGCGTGCCGTCCTCCGGCTGCCGGACCAGCCCGAGTACCACAACCACGTCGGCGGCCCGCACGCCGGCGCGATGTTCACCCTCGCCGAGTCGGCGAGCGGCTGCATCGTGCTGGGCGCCTTCGGTGACCAGCTCTCGCGGGCCGTGCCGCTCGCGGTGAGCGCCGAGATCTCCTACAAGAAGCTGGCCATGGGCACCGTCACCGCCACCGCGGTGCTGGGCCGTCCGGCTGCGGACATCGTCGCCGAGCTCGACAAGGGCGAGCGGCCGGAGTTCCCCGTCACCGTCGAGATCACCCGTGCCGACGGCGCCGTGACCGGCATCATGACCGTCATCTGGACGCTGCGCCCCAACTCCTGATCCCCGCAGGAGCCCTGGCCCGGTCACCGGGTCCGTCGGCGGGGCCGGCGAGCCGATGAGACCTGGTCCACGTGATGACTGTCCGTGACGACGCCCGTGACCTCACGGCCCGTTCGCTCGTTCTCAACTCACGTGCGAGCCAATCACGCGACCAAGGCCCCGGAACCCGTCCGACGCGCCGTCGGTGCCGCCCGGCGCCCCGGCGGCCGGTGGCTGCCCCGCCCGCGTGTCGTCGCCGCGGGCGGGGCGCTCCTCGCACAGCTCTGGGGCCTGGGAGCGGCCGGCGCCTACGCGGCGGCGGCCGGGCCGCTGCCGGAACCCGTCAGCCGCACCGTCGGCCGGACGCTGGACGGCGGCCCGGTCCTCGACGGGGGGTCAGCCGGGCACCCCGTGGGCGCGGCCGGTCAGGGCGCGGCGCCGCACTCCCCCGGTCCGGCGCCCAGCGGGCAGGCAGCCGCCCACCGACCCTCCGCCGAGCAGCCGTCCGCCGACCTGGCACCCGCCGGGCAGCCGGGCCCGGGCCGGGCGGCGCCCGGGCAGGCGGCGTCGCCCGGCGTCCTCGGCCGGCTCGCCGAACCGGCCACCGCGGCCGTGCCCGTGCCTGCTCTCAGCACCGCAGCCGCACCCGTCGGCGGCCTGTTCCAGGACCGGATCAGAGCGGGCGACCTGCCGCTGCCCGGTCAGCGGGCCTCCGTCCCGGACGCCTTCGCGATCGCCTCCGGACTGCTCGCCGCCGTGCCGGCCCAGACCCGCTCCGCCGAGACCCGCGCCTCCCGGGACGCCGACACCGGCGAGCCGGCCGCCGAACCCGGTCGGACGGGGGGCGGCGCCGCTCCGGCCGGGCCGTCCGCCCCGACGGCCACCGGGTCGCACGGCCCCGCCGTGCCGCCGCCCGACCGCGAAGCCGCCGACCGTCGGGCGCAGACCGCGGGACACCCCGGGGCAGGCGGCGGCGAGAGTGCCCGGACCGCCGTCGCCGACCGGTCCGCGCCGCACGAGAGCCCGGTCGCGACCGGCACGGCCGCCGAGTTCGCCGGGCACGGCCTCTCCGGCACCAGGACAGCCGTCCTGGCGCCCATCGCGGCCGGGTTGCTGCTCACCGGTGCCGCGATGTGCAAGCACCGGGGGCTGCCGCGCGGGCACTGAGCCGGCCCGTGCGCGCCCAGGCCCGACCGGCGCCCGACGAGGTCCGCCGCCCGGGCGTCGCCCTCGCTGTTGGGGAAGGCTCCCCCAGGGCGCCCGGGCGCTGAGGCGCGCAGGCGTCCAGGGCCTGCCTCCAGGCTCCCGCCGACCACCCGGAGAGGGGCGGGGCGGGAGACGGGTGGACGAGAGCCGGGCGGCGCAGGCCGGGCGCACCCCGACGTCTACCGGAAGACCTCCGGCGGCGGGGCCGGGGAGGGGGCGGCGGTGACGTCGGTGGCGGGCGCCGCACCGGCGGCGAAGTCGGCCAGTGCGCGGCCGTGTTCGACCCGGCCGAGGGCGGCGTCCGAGGCCACCTTGCGGCTCAGTTCGGCGATCGGGAGGGACGTGTGCGCGGCGGCCAGGATCAGGTTCCCGAACCGCTTCCCGCGCAGCACGGCGGGGTCCGCGACCAGGCAGAGCTCCGGGAAGACCGCACCGAGGGTGGCGATCTGCGAGCGGGCGAAGGACAGGGCCGACCCGTCGGCGATGTTCACGGCGTACCAGCCGCCCGGGGCGAGCGCGCGGGCGGCCAGTGCGGTGAACTCGACGGTGGTGCAGTGGGCCGGGACGCGGGCGCCGGAGAAGACGTCGGCGATCACCAGGTCGACGGTGCCCTCGGGGGTCCGCTCCAGGACGCTGCGGGCGTCCGCGCCGCGGACCTTGATCTGCCAGCCGCGTTCCAGGGGGAGTTCGGTCCGGACGAGTTCGGTGAGCGCGGTGTCGATCTCGGCGACCTGCTGGCGGGAGCGCGGGCGGGTGGCCGCGACGTAGCGGGCCAGGGTGAGGGCGCCGCCGCCGAGGTGCAGGACGGTGACCGGCCGGCCGGGCGGGGCGACCAGGTCGATCAGGTGGCCGAGCCGGCGCTGGTACTCGAAGCCCAGGTGGGTCGGGTCGGCGAGGTCGACCATCGACTGCGGGGCGCCGTCGATCAGCAGCGACCAGGCGGCGGAACGGTCACGGTCCGGGCGGAGTTCGGCCAGCCCGGAGTCGACGGGACGGGTGAGCGCCCCCTGGGCGTGCGTGCGGCCGCCGGGGCCGGTGACCGCCGACTGCGGCTCCGCCGCCGTACGGCCCTTGTCGGTACGGGCCTTGTCGGTACGGGCCTTGTCCGTGCCGCGGCCGGCCCTGCTGCTTCGTCCCATACCGGCCATTATCGCCGTCGTGCCGAAGGTCTCCGCAGCTCAGCGAGGAACCGGCGGAAGGAGGAGAGGGGGTGGCCGGTCCGGAAGCGGTCCGGGTGGCCCCGCCCGATGACGGGCACGACGTGTCTCCGCGGCCCGGGCAGCATGGACGGCACCGTTCGGTGCGGGCCTTCCGGACGGGCCTCGGAAGGGGTCTCAGAACGGTCCGAGGCCGCCGGCGGTCAGGGTGCAGGCGGCCTCGCAGAGCGCCGAACGCAGGACCCAGGCGTCGGTGGGGCGGGCGGTGAAGTCCGCTCCGACCGGTGGCATCACCCAGCGCGGATCGGTGGCGGGCAGGAGCAGGGCGCCGGCGGTACACGAGCTGCCGGGCAGGTGCCACGTCTCGGAGGTGCCGGCCGGGACGAAGAAGGAGACCGTGCTGCCGTTGCGGCTCTGCAGCGCCGCACCGCAGGCCCGGCGCAGCCGCAGGATGTCGACCGTCTCCAGGCCGTGCCGCAGCGCCACCGTGACGGTGTCGCAGCCGGTGACCACCACACCGCCCTCCGAGCCGAGCCGGCGGGCCGGCCCGCTGCCGCCGCCGCACGGGGCCCGGCCGCCCTCCAGGGGCCCGCGGCCCGGGCCGCGGTCGTCGGCCGCCTCGGGCAGCAGGGCGGGGGCGGCGGCCGCCAGCACCCCTCCGGCGACCAGGCGGTGGTACTGCGGTACTCCGATGGCCATCACGGGCTCTCCTGTCACCTCGTCCGATCGGAAGTGCCGCTGCTCCGGGGCGGGGGCCGCCACTGCGGGCGGTGGGCCTGGGCGACGACCGGGGCTTCCACGTAACAGGACAACGCCGGGGACACGGTCGAGGCCACGGGGCGTCTTACAGCAAGGCATGGCATTTCATGGCAGATCCAGGCAACAGCGCCCGGTTTGACCGCAATTGACAGCACATCATCCACAAACGCGCTGTGTCCAATCGGTGACTCCGGGTACTGTCGGTTGCGAGCCCGGGCCCATCCAGCCCCACCGGGCCCACCCGTGGCCGACCCCACCGGGCCCACCCGCGGCCGAGCGGAGTCCACGCGGCCGAGCGGGCCCCGGTCGGCCGACCGGCCGCACGGCGCCACCACCGGGCCGAACCACCGTACCCAGGACCGACACCCTCCGGAACCGCCCCACTTCGCACCAGCACCCCGCACGACCACGGAGCGCACCATGGCAGCCACCCCACCGGCCGAGCCGAACCGCCCGTCACCCAACACCGTGATGCGCGCACTGCGCGGCGACCGTTCGCCGGGCGAGTTCGCGATGGCCGTACGACGGGCCGCCCGCGAGATCGGCGAGCACGTCTCCTGCGACGCCCGCTACGTAGGGCGGGTGGAGGCGGGCGAGATCCGCTGCCCCAACTACGCCTACGAGCGGGTCTTCCGGCACATGTGGCCGGACCGCTCGCTGGCCGACCTCGGCTTCGCCCCCCGCACCTCCGTCCGCCGCCGCCCGGCGGACGGCGGCGCGGGCTCCGCACCACCCCGGCTCCACCCGCAGTTCCCGCCCCTGCCCGCCCCGCGCTCGCCGCACTCCATCCAACTCCCGTACGCTGCCTCGCCGTACGCGGAACCACCCCCACCGGACGGACCTGCGTCGCCGAGGTCCCCGGCGTCACTCCGGGGGCCCGATGGACCGCACCATTTCGACGAGGAGAACGACGACGTGCGTCGCCGTACGTTCCTGGCCGGCGGCCCGGCCGCGCTGGCCACCGTGATCGGCATCGACCGGCCGGCCTGGGCCGCCGACCGCGCCGCCCCGGGCACACCCGGGGCCGAGGAGACCGCCCGACTCGGCGCCGCCCCGGGCCTGTTCGCCCCCGAGCGGGGCACCGGCTTCGTCCCGGGCCGCCCCGGGCCGGTGCCCCCGCCCCGCCGGATCGGCGCCGCGGAGGTGCTCGACGTCGAGCAGGCCGTCCGGGACATCCGGCTGGCCGACGACGTGTACGGCGCCGACGCCCTGTTCGAGTTGGCCGGGCAGTCGCTGCGCACCGCCTACGTGCTGCTCAACGAGGGCGAGTACAGCGCCGAGACGGAGCGAAGACTTCAGGCCGGTGCCGGCGAACTCGCGATCTCGGTGGGCTGGCTGGCGCACGACTCGAACCGCTTGGCGGACGCCCGGTCGCTCTACGCCGAGGCGCTCGCCACCGCCCGGATGGCGGGCGACTCCGCCCTGGAGGCGCACGTGTTCTGCAACAGCGCCTTCCTCGCCCGGGACGCCGGACGCCCCCGCGAGGCGCTCCGCGCCGCCCAGGCCGGGCAGGCCGCCGCCCGGCAACTGGACTCCGACCGGCTGCTCTCCCTGCTGGCCATGCGCGAGGCCGGCGGCTGGGCGCTGCTGCAGGACCGGGCCGCCTGCGAACGGGCGCTCGGCCGGGCGTACACCCTGTTCGACCGCGGCCCCTCCGAGGCCGACCCCGAGTGGATGTCCTTCTTCGGCGAGGCCGAGATCGCCGGGCTGCAGTCCCAGTGCTGGTCCGCGCTCGGCGACTGGGACCGGGCCAGCGAACAGGCGGGGCTGGCCATAGCCCTCCAGGAGCCGCACTTCGTGCGCAACCGCGTGCTGTACACCGCCGAGCTGGCGCACGACCGCCTCGGCCGGGGGGACGTGGCCGGCGCCGCCGGCCACGGCACGGCCGCCGTGGCCCTGTTCGGCGAGGTCCGCTCGGCCCGGATCCGCAGCATGCTGGCGGACACCGCCGAGCGGCTGCGCCCGCACCGGACGGTGCCGGAGGTCGGCCGGTTCCTGACCGAGTACGACCTCGCGGCGGCCGCCTGAGCGGCCGGGGCCGGCGCTCGCCGGCACCGCGGCCGCGCCCCGCCCCTGACCGGCCGTCGGACGCGGGGCGCGGCGGCCGGTCAGTGCTGCAGGCCCTCCAGGTGGCTGAGGTCGTTCCAGACCTCGACCGCCGGTGCGCCGTACTCCCAGGACAGCACGCAGAGCGCCGCCGTCCCGAGCTTGAAGCGCTGGGCGTACTCGGGCGGCAGCCCGAGCCAGCGGGCGGTCAGGATGCGCAGCAGGTGGCCGTGCGCGAAGAGCACCACGTCGCGGTCGGCGCCGTGCATGACCGTGGTCGCCTCGTCCGGCACGCCGTGCTCGTCGTTGAGGCCGGCGAGGAAGCCGTCCACCCGGGCGGCGACCTCGGACAGCTTCTCGCCGCCGGGCACGCCGTCCCGCCAGATCAGCCAGCCGGGGTGGTCGGTGGCGCGGATGTCCGGGCCGGTCCGGCCCTCGTACTGACCGTAGTCCCACTCCAGCAGCTCCGGCCGGTCCACGGCACGGTCGCCGAAGCCCGCCAGGGCGCAGGTCTCCTTGGCGCGGCCGAGCGGGCTGGTGTAGACGAGGGCGTCCGGCAGGCCGTTCCAGGGGGCCTCGGCCAGGCGGGCGCCGAGCGCCCGGGCCATCGCGCGGCCCTCCTCGGTCAGCGGGATGTCGGTCCGGCCGGTGTGGCGGCCGGTGGCCGACCACTCGGTCTCGCCGTGGCGGACCAGGACGATTCGGGCGGGCATGGGTGGCTCCTCGCAGCGGGGCGGTGGCAACGGTCGGTCTCACCATTGAGCACCGGCACTCCATGATCCCTCACCTGCGGACCTCCTACGAGCCCGGGCGCCGCCGCAGCGAATCGCCCCCTCGGGTGGGCGGCGACCGGCACACCCGCCCGCCCACCGCCCGGAATCGGCGCGGATGGCCGCGGATGGCCGGACCGGACCGGATTGTCGGACCCGGGTGCGACACTGGGCCGCACCATGAACGTCTCGACGAACGTCCCGTCCCACGGGCACTTTGAGCCGCTCGCCCAGCGGCTCGCCGACCTGCGCGGTCCCGCACCGCAGCGCAGCCTGAACGCCCGCGCGCTCGCCGCCCTCGCCGCCAATCCGGGCTGTCACCGCCGCGCCGTGCTCGACGCCGCCGGGGTCGACAAGTCGGCGCTGGCCGCCCGGCTCGGCCGGCCCGCCCCGTTCGGCCAGTCCCCGTTCGCCCTCGCCCGCGGCGTGATCTTCGAGTCACGGCTGAAGGAGGACGACTACACGGCGCTGCTGGAGCCGCTGCGCCGCCACCTCGGCCTGCCGGCCGACGGCGGCGCCCCGCTCGCCGTGCCCGATCTGCTGCGCCGCTCCGGCCCCGCGGTCCGGGCCGAGCGGACGACCGCCGCACTGGCCCAGGCCGCCGCCGATCCGCAGGCCTGGACGCTGCTGGACCACCCGCTGCTGCGGCTCACCGTGGCCGGCAGCACCGCCTACCTGGAGCCGGACGCGGTCGTGGTGCACGGCGGGCGGTGCACCGTGATCGAGATCAAGTCCTTCCCGGTGCTGGACGGCAGTGCGGACCCGGCCAAGGTCGGTGCCGCCGCCCGCCAGGCCGCCGTCTACGTCCTGGCGCTCCAGGAGACGGCCGCCGCGCTGGCCGGCCGGGAGCCGGACCGCAACCCGTACGTCGAGCAGCGGCTGCCGGGCAGCCCCCGGCTGAGCGTGCTGCTGGTCTGCCCGAAGGACTTCAGCAACCGGCCGACCGCGGTGACCGTGGACGTCCGGCGCGAGCTGGCCACCACCCGCCGCCAGCTCAGCCGGATGACCGGCATCGGCCGGCTGCTGGACGCGCTGCCGCCGGGAGCCGGCTTCGACCTCGCGTCGGATCCGACGGGGGCCCCCGCCCGCTCGGCCGAGCAGCTGGCGGAGTCGGTCGAGGCGGTGCCGGCCGCGTACAGCCCGGACTGCCTCTCCACCTGTGAGCTGGGCTTCCATTGCCGTGCCCGGGCCCGCTGCGAGGACCGGGTCGAGCAGCTCGGCCGGGGCGTGCGCGGCGAGTTGGGCAGTATCCGGACCGTCACCGAGGCACTGGCCGCCGCCGAGGAGACCGGCCCCCGCCCCGAGGCCGCCCACGCCGAAACCACGGCCGCCGACGCCAGCCCCGCCGACGCTGGCCACGACGCCGGCCACGACGGCAACGACAGCGGCGACGGCAACGACGAGGCCGCCGCCCGGCTCGCGTACGCCGCCGCGCTGCGCGCCGAGGCGCTGGGCCGGCCGCTCGCCGAGCCGCCGGCGGAGGCGTTCGCCGGGGCCGGAGCCGCCCGATGAGCCTGCTCGGCACCCTCGCCCGGCTGGAGGCCGTCCGCAGCGGCCGGGCCGAGCCGCTGGCCACCGTCCGCCACCGGCACCTCGCCGAACGCCCGATGGTGGTCGTCCCGCTGACCGCCGCCGGCGAGGCGGGCGCACCGCTGGCCGTGCTGCTGGGCACCGACCGCTCGGCGCCCCGGCTGCACGTCGTCCCACAGCCGCTCAACCGCACCCTGCGCTTCGACTTCCTGGCCGAACTGGCCGCCGACCTGCTGCCCTACCTGGAGTCCTTCGCCGACGAGGTGGAGCAGATCGAGGGTTCCGAGAAGGATCCGGAGACCGGCGAGAAGACGCAGGTCTTCCGCGAGCTGTGCGCCGACGCGCCGCAGCTGATCGTGCCCAACGCCGCGGGCGTGCACCACCTCGCCCTGCTCGGCCGCTCCACCCGCTTCCGCCGCACCGTGGAGGACGACGAGCCGGGCCCCTACCCGGCGCCGGCCCGGGTGCCGCTGCTCGGCCGCTGGCTGACCCACCTCACCGACCGGGCCCAGGTGCCCGGCTCCAGCCTGCTGCTGGCGATGACCGGCCTGCTCTCCCGGCACTGGGCGACCGGCCAGAGCCACCTGGAGGACCAGCACCTCGCCGCCCGGCTGGCCTGGCACGCGCCGCCGGCCGGCCTGACCGGGGCCGAGGCCGCCGAGCTGGCCGAGTCCGCGCGGGACGGGGCCGGCCAGCTGCTCCACCCGCCCGCCGGCCCCGCCACCGACCCGCGCTTCGACGAACTGGTGCTGGGCCCGGCCATCGCCCGCTACGACGCCGCCGCGGCCGCCCTGGCGCACGCCGCCCAGGAGCCCGGCGGCACCGACGCGGAGCAGGCCCGGGCCGCGGTCCGGACGGCTGTCGAGCAGCTGCGCGCGGTGCTCTCCCGGGTGCTGCTGCCCACCTGGCACGACGTGTGGCACGGCCTGGACCTGCTCCGCGAGCTGCCGCCGGCCGGGCACCTGGCGGAGCGCTGGACGGGCGACCGCTGGTCCTACACCGGCCACCGGGACCGGCTGGCGGCCGGCGAGCCGCCGCAGCCCCGGCAGGACGACGCCGTGACGGCCGCCCGGAAGCTGGCGCAGCGCGAGCGCGAGCAGGCCCGGCTGGACGTCCAGGAGGCCCTGGACGACCCGCTGGCGATGGCCGAGCACCGGCTGGCCGGCGAGGCCTTCGCGGGGGTGGTCACCGACGTGGTGCCGGACTACGACACCTCGGGGCGCTCGCCCAAGCCGCGTCCGCTGGTGACCGTCCGGACCGCCGACCGCCCGCACGCGGACCTCGGCCGGGAGGCGCACCGGGTCCGGGCCTCCCCCCTCGCGGACTCCGGCGCCGCGCCGAGCCCGCAGAAGGCGGTGATCACCGCGGTCGACCCGGTGGCGGGCACCATCACCCTGCGGGTGCTGTCCGGCATGGGGCGCCGGAAGGAGCCGGAGCCGGGCAGCCTGCCCGAGCCCGGCGAGCGGATCACCTTCACCCTGTTCGAACTGACCGTCCGCCAGTCCGCGCCGCTGCCCGAGCCGGACGACACGCCGTGGACGCACGGCGGCCCGCCCGGCGCCGCCGCCACCCCGGGGCCGGCCGCCGCCGGCGCCGCAGCCGCCACCGCCGTCGAGGAGTGGGAGTGACCCCGCCGATGAACAGCGAGCAGGCCCCCGGGGCGGCCGCCGACGCCGCGGTGGCCAGGATCCTGGAGGCCACCGTCCGCCCGGCCGTCGGCGCCCCGCGCGGCGTGGTGGTCGACTCCCCGCCCGGCGCCGGAAAGTCCACCCTGGTGGTGCGGGCCGCCCGCGAGCTGGTCGAGGCCGGTGAGCGCCTCATGATCGTCGCGCAGACCAACGGACAGGTGGACGACCTGGTCGACCGACTGGCCGAGAAGGCGCCCGGGCTGACGATCGGCCGGCTGCACGCCGCGGACTCCCGGCCCGGCCCCGAGGTGCTGCGGCACCCCAACGTCACGCCCTCCGACAAGGTGGCGGAGCTGGCCGAGCACGACGTGGTGGTCTCGACGGCCGCCAAGTGGCAGTGGGTGAGGACCGAGGCGCCGTGGCGGCACGCGATCGTCGACGAGGCGTACCAGATGCGCTCGGACGCCCTGCTCGCGGTGGCCCGGCTGTTCGAGCGGGCCCTGTTCGTGGGGGACCCGGGCCAGCTGGACCCGTTCACGGTGGTCGGCACCGAGCAGTGGGCGGGGCTGTCGTACGACCCGTCGAGCAGCGCCGTGGTCACGCTGCTCGCGCACAACCCGCAGATCGAGCCGCACCGGCTGCCGGTCTCCTGGCGGCTGCCGGCCAGCGCGGCGCCGCTGATCTCCGACGCGTTCTACCCGTACACGCCGTTCCGGTCCGGCACCGGGCCCGGCGACCGGCTGCTCACCGCCTCGGTGCGGCCGGACGGCTCCGCGCTGGACGCGGCGATCGACCGGGCGGCCGAGCACGGCTGGGCGCTGCTGGAGCTGCCCGCCCGGCACACCGTCCGGACCGACCCGCAGGCGGTGGCCGCCGTGGCGGCGACCGTCCGCCGGCTGCTGGAGCGCGGTCTGACGGCCCACTCCGAGCAGGGCACCGTCCCGCTCGCCCCCGGCCGGATCGCGGTCGGCACGGCCCACCGGGACCAGGCGGCGGCCGTCCGGGCGGCGCTGGTCAAGGCCGGTGTCCCGGTCGACCCGACGACCGGCCCGGCCGTCACGGTGGACACCGCCAACCGGCTGCAGGGCCGGGAGTACGACGTCACGGTGGTGCTGCACCCGCTCTCCGGGCGGCCGGACGCGACCGCCTTCCACCTGGAGACGGGCCGGCTCTGCGTGCTCGCCTCCCGGCACCGGCACGCGTGCATCGTGGTGGCCCGGGCCGGCATCGCCGAGCTGCTGGACGAGCACCCGGCTACCGAACCCGTCCAGCTGGGCGTCTCGGTCAAGTTCCCCGACGGCTGGGAGGCCAACCACCAGGTGCTGCAGCACCTCGCCGGGCACCGGGTACGGCTGGCACGCTGAGCGGGCCGGCCGGGGGCGGTGGCCGGCTCCCGCAGGTCGGCGGCGTCTCCCGCCGGGTGCACGCCCCCGGCGCGCCGGGAGGGAATAGCGCCCGGACTCGCACCGTTCCGTTACCGGCAGTCGCCGCGAGACAATGGACGGCGGCCAGGACCGGGCGGCGTCCTCCCCGGCCGCCGCCGTCCGCCCCCACCGAGCCCCCGGAGGTGTCCGTCCATGCCCGACTCCCACGCCCAGGCGTCCGACCCGAGCCGTTCGACCGTGCCGGCCGGTCCGGGCGCAGGCGCCGGTGAAGCGCCCGCCCGCCGCCGTCGCCCGGTCCAGCTGCTGTTCGAGCCGAACCTCGCCGAGCCGGAGCCGGAGCGGTTCTTCGACCTGGAGTCGATAGAGGACCCGGCCGAGCTGCTGCGCCGTTCCACCGAGCTGGCGCTGGCCTTCCGCGCGGCCGCCGAGCGGGCCACCGACTTCCAGGCCGTCGCCGCCGCGCAGCTCGCGGACACCCGCCGGTTCGACGCGCTCTCCGAGGCCGAGATCGCCGAGCGGGCGGACTGGACGCCGGACTACGCGACCAAGATGATCGAGTACGGCCGCGGCCTGCTCCAGCCCCGCCGCCACGAGGGCTGACCGCCTCCCGGGGGCGGGCCGCGATCAGGGGCCGGGCCGCGATCGGGGCGGCAACCTCGCCAGTGGCATATGCGGCGCGGCAGGGTACGCCGCTCCCCGCCGTGCTGTCCGGCGAACCACGCTTTCCCTCCCGGACACCCGGCCGACACCCCACTCTGCTGTCCGTGGACATCTGGACCTATCAGTCGGTGGAGTACGTCACGGTGGCCGGGGAGGCCTGGCTCGCCTCCGCCAGCGAGTACCCCCGCAGCATGCGCGCCCTCTGGGAGTCGCGCCCGTGGGCGCCCTCGGTGCTGCCCTGCGGGCGCGCCTTCGACGTGATCAGCATGCCGTCCCTGTTCGGCCGGCGGGTGCTGGACGAGCTGTGGACCTCCGGCCCCGGCTGCGGCCCGGTCGCCGTGTACCGGGGGCGCACCCTGCTGTTCGTCCGGCCTGGGGCGGCGGCCCGGCTGCGGCGGCTGCTCGCCTGGGAGGAGTGGGCCCGGGACGTCCCGCCGCTGCTCTGCCACGGCCGCGGCGACGCGGTGACCGTCCCGCCGGTGCAGCGGATGCTGCACAGCCCGGACTCGCCCGGTCTGGGTGCCGGGCGGTGGATCGTCGCCCCGGAGGCCCGGGACCCGTGGCTGCCGGGCGCCTCGGTGGTGCTCTGGGCCTGCGTCCGGGCGGCCCGAGAGTCGGCCGAGCGGACCGGTTCGACGGCCCTGCCGGTGGGCTGAGCCCGGCGCCGCGGGTGGGCTGAGCGCGGCCCTGCCGGTGGGCTGAGCCCGGCGCTGCCGGTGGGCTGAGCCCGGCGCTGCCGGTGGGCTGAGCCCGGCGCTGCCGGTGGGCTGAGCGCGGCCGCCCCCGGCTCCGGGTATTCGATTTTGGCCGGGCCGCGCGCCGCTGCTAAAGTCTCCTCTGTCAGCAGGCGCCGCTAGCTCAGTTGGTTAGAGCAGCTGACTCTTAATCAGCGGGTCCGGGGTTCGAGTCCCTGGCGGCGCACAGACAGCCGGAAGGCCCCTTGCGAGAGCGAGGGGCCTTCCGGCGTTTTCCGATCCTTGGGGCAGGTACGGGGTGCCGGACGGGTCGATCCCGTCCGGCACCCCGCGGGCTCAGCGGCCGCGCAGCGAGCGGTAGCGCGCGACCAGCTCCGCGGTGGAGCTGTCCAGCGCGTCGGCGCCCTCACCGGTCAGCAGCACCGGCTCGATCCGCTTGGCGAGCACCTTGCCGAGCTCGACGCCCCACTGGTCGAAGGAGTCGATGTTCCAGATCGCGCCCTGGACGAACACCTTGTGCTCGTACAGCGCGACCAGCTGGCCGAGCACCGACGGGGTCAGCTCCCCGGCCAGGATGGTGGTGGTCGGGTGGTTGCCCTTGAAGGTCTTGTGCGGGACCAGCTCGGCCGGCACGCCCTCGGCCGCGACCTCCTCCGGCGTCTTGCCGAAGGCCAGCGCCTGGGTCTGGGCGAAGAAGTTGGCGAGCAGCAGGTCGTGCTGGGCGACCAGGCCGTCGGGCAGGTCGGCGACCGGCCGGGCGAAGCCGATGAAGTCGGCCGGGATGACCTTGGTGCCCTGGTGCAGCAGCTGGTAGTAGGCGTGCTGGCCGTTGGTGCCCGGCGTGCCCCAGACCACCGGGCCGGTCTGCCAGCTCACCGGGTTGCCCTCGCGGTCCACCGACTTGCCGTTGGACTCCATGTCCAGCTGCTGGAGGTAGGCGGTGAACTTCGACAGGTAGTGCGAGTACGGCAGCACCGCGTGCGCCTGGGCGTCGAAGAAGGCCCCGTACCAGACGCCGAGCAGGCCGAGCAGCAGCGGGACGTTCTCCTCGGCGGGAGCGGTGCGGAAGTGCTCGTCGACCAGGTGGAAGCCGTCCAGCATCTCGCGGAAGGCGTCCGGGCCGATGGCGATCATCAGCGAGAGGCCGATCGCCGAGTCGTAGGAGTAGCGGCCGCCCACCCAGTCCCAGAACTCGAACATGTTGGCGGTGTCGATGCCGAAGTCCGCGACGCCCTCGGCGTTGGTGGAGAGGGCGACGAAGTGCTTCGCCACCGCCTCGGTGCCGGCGTCCAGGCCCGCGAGCAGCCAGTCGCGGGCGGAGACCGCGTTGGTGATGGTCTCGATGGTGGTGAAGGTCTTGGAGGCGACGATGAAGAGCGTCTCCGCCGGGTCGAGGTCGCGGACGGCCTCGTGCAGGTCGGCGCCGTCCACGTTGGAGACGAAGCGGACGTCGAGGTCGCGGTCGGCGAAGGAGCGCAGCGCCTCGTAGGCCATCGCGGGGCCGAGGTCGGAGCCGCCGATGCCGATGTTGACGACCGTGCGGATCCGCTGGCCGGTGTGGCCGCGCCAGTCGCCGCCGCGGACCTGCTCGGCGAAGGCCGCCATCTTGTCGAGGACGGCGTGCACGGCGGGCACCACGTTCTCGCCGTCCACCTCGACGACGGCGCCGCGCGGGGCGCGCAGCGCGGTGTGCAGGACGGCGCGGTGCTCGGTGTTGTTGATCTTCTCGCCGCGGAACATCGCGTCCCGCAGCCGGGCGACGCCGGTGGCCTCGGCGAGCTCGCGCAGCAGGGTCAGCGTCTCGTCCGTGACCAGCTGCTTGGCGTAGTCCACGTGCAGGTCGCCGACCCGGAGGGTGTAGCGGCGGCCGCGCTCCGGGTCGGCGGCGAACAGCTCGCGCAGGTGCGTCTCGCCCAGCTCCGCGCGGTGCTTGCCGAGGGCGGCCCACTGCGGGGTGCGGTCCAGGGGGGTACGGGAGTCGGCACGGGTCTCCGACATCGGTGGCTCCTCGTTTCATCTGGGTGCAGATACCGGCAGGGCCAGGCGGGAGGGTTTTCGCGAGGTCGTGCGGGTACTGATGGTGCGCCGACTCCGTTGACGGCCTGCCCGGGGCCAGCCTATGCAACGTCGGGACCACCTGCGCACATTCCGTTCGGGGACGCTCCGTGGCCCGGCGGCCACCGGCCCGGCGGGCCGCCGCCGGGGTGCCCCCGGGCCGGCTGCGCGGACGCCGCCGGCGCCCCCGGACGGCGCGTCACTTGCGTTCGGAGCGGAGGTCGAGCCCGCGCAGCACCCGGTCGACCAGCTCCGGGTCGGCGCCGAGCTCGCTGCGGGCGGCCAGCATCTCGCGCCGGGAGGCGGCGATCATCTCCTGCTCGACGCTGTACGCGGCGCGCCACTGGCTCAGCCGCAGCTTGGCCTCGCTGGCCTCCTCCTCGGCGTACTTCTCCGGGCAGAGCCGGGCCAGCCGGTCGTGCTGACGGTCCCGCAGGCGGTCGGCGACCTCGGCGGGCAGCTTGTCCTGCTCCTCCAGTTCGCCGAGCCGTTCGAGCCCGGCCCGGGCGGCCCGCCACCAGAGCTCGCGCACCGCCTGCTCGTGCTTGTCCTGGTCGATGTCCAGGTGCAGCCGCTTGGCCAGCCACGGCAGGGTGAGCCCCTGGACCAGCAGGGTGAAGAGGACGACGCTGAAGGCGATGAAGACCAGCCGGCCGCGTTCGGGGAAGCCCTCGCCGGAGTCGACGGTCAGCGGGACGGCCAGGGCGAGCGCGACGGTGGCCACCCCGCGCATCCCGGACCACCAGAGCACCACGCTCTCCTGCCAGCTGATCGGGGTGTCCTCCTCCACGTCGGCCCGCAGCTTCCGGGAGAGCCAGCCGGCCGGCAGCAGCCAGAGCAGCCGGGTCACGACCACGACGGCGATGACGGCGGCCGCGTCGCCGAGCATGCTCGTCCAGCCGGTGCCGGCCTCCTTCAGGACGGTGGCCAGCTCCAGGCCGATCAGGCCGAAGGCGACCCCGGTGATCAGGATCTCGACGATCTCCCAGAAGGCGTTGCCGACCAGCCGGTAGGAGACGGCGTCGGCCTCCGCGGCACGTTCCGCCAGGTAGAGCGCGCAGACCACGACGGCGAGCACACCGGAGCCGTGGATCTCCTCGGCCAGGGTGTAGGCGGCGAACGGCACCAGCAGGTTGAGCGCGACCTGCTGGGTGGGGTCCTCCAGGAAGGAGGCGAGCTTGGCGTTGAGCCAGCCGAGGCCGACGCCGATGATGACGGCGAGGACGGCCGAGAGCACGAAGCGCAGCACCGCGTGGCCGGGCGAGAAGTCGCCGCTGACCACCGCGTCGATGGCCAGCGAGTAGATGACGATCGCGGTGACGTCGTTGAACAGGCCCTCGCTCTCCAGGATCGACACCAGCCGGCGCGGCAGGCCGATGCTGCCGGCCACCGCGACGGCGGCGACCGGGTCCGGCGGGGAGACCAGCGCGCCGACCGCGACGGCGGCCGCGACCGGCAGCGCGGGAAGCAGGGCGTGCACGGTGCCGGCGACCGCGGTGGTGGTGACCACCACCAGCGCGACCGCGAGCAGCAGGATGGAGCGGATGTTGGCCCGGAAGTAGCGCACCGAGGAGCGACGGGCGACGGCGAAGATCAGCGGCGGCAGGACCAGCGGGAGGATCAGGTCCGGGTCGAGGGTGACGTCCGGGATCTGCGGGACCAGCGCCATGACGATGCCCAGCAGGGTCATCAGCACGGGCTGCGGCACGCCCGTCCGCCGGGCGAGCGGCATGGTCACGACGGAGGCGAGCAGCACCACGAAGAGCAGGGGCAGCTGGCCCACGGGGAGGTTCCTCTCGACGGCGGATCGGTGGCGGGGAGCGGGTGGCGGAGGGTGGCTGGCGGAGCGGGTGGCGACGGGCGGGTGGCGGACGACGGGGGGGCCGGGCGAGACTCGGGCCGCCGTCGAGGATAAATCCGACAATGCGCTCAGTTGACGCAACACGCCGGAGGGCCCTTGACCTCAAGTCCGCTTCACCTTCGATCATCGGGGCGCAGGCAGGACCGAGAGCGCAGACCACGAGGCAGGAGCTCCAGATGAAGGCTGTGACCGTCCCCCGGTTCGGCGGCCCAGAGGTACTGCGGGTGACCGAGGTACCCACCCCCGCCGCCGGACCGGGCGAGGTGCGGGTCCGCGTCTACGCGGCCGGGGTGCAGCCCGCCGACCTCGCCGTCCGGGAGGGCTGGGCGCCACCGGGCGTGCGGGTCGAGCTGCCGGCCGTCCCGGGCAACGAGTTCGCCGGGGTGGTCGACCAGCTCGGCCCCGACAGCCGGGGCTGGGCGGTCGGCGACCAGGTGCTGGGCTTCCGGCCGCTGAACAGCCACGCCGAGTTCGTCACCGTCGACGGCTCCCAGCTGGTCCCCAAGCCGGCCGGGATGCCGTGGGAGCAGGCGGGCTCGCTGTCCGCCTCCGGGCAGACCGCCCATGTCGCGCTGACCGTGCTGGGGGTCGGCCGGGGCGACACCGTCCTGGTCCACGGCGCCTCGGGCGGAGTCGGCACGGTCGCCGTCCAGCTCGCCCGCGCCTGGGGCGCCACCGTGGTCGGCACCGCGAGCGAACGCAACCACGCCTATCTGCGCGAGCTGGGCGCGATCCCGGTCGGGTACGGGGAGGGGCTGGTCGAGCGGGTGCGGGCGGTGGCGCCGCAGGGGGTGGACGCGGCCTTCGACGCGGCCGGGCGCGGCGCCCTGGTGGCCTCCGTGGAGCTGGTCTCCGACCGGGACCGGATCGGCACCATCGTGGACTTCCCGACCGCCGCGCGGCTCGGCCTGCGCATGCTGCGGGGGCCGCGGACGGCGGCCCGGCTGGCCGAGCTGGTCGAACTCTGGGAGGCGGGCGGTCTGCGGCTGGAGATCGCCGACACCTTCCCGCTGGAGCGCGCGGCCGAGGCGCACCGGATGGTCGGCACCGGCCACGTCCGGGGCAAGGTGGTGCTCACCCCGTGATCCCGGCGCGCCCCCGCTCCCCGGACACCGCGCCCCGGCCCCCGGCGGCGGGCCGGGGCGCGGGGCGTTCGGCCCCCCGATTGTGAGTTTCGGCTGCTGACCAGGTAATGTTCTCCGCGTCAGCAGGCGCCGCTAGCTCAGTTGGTTAGAGCAGCTGACTCTTAATCAGCGGGTCCGGGGTTCGAGTCCCTGGCGGCGCACAGACAGCCGGAAGGCCCCTCGTGAGAGCGAGGGGCCTTCCGGCGTTTCCGGGTCCCTGAAGCCGGACCTCGTGGCGCCGGGCGCCGGACGGGGGCGATCCCGTCCGGCGCCCGGCGGGGGCGGTCGGTCAGCGGTGGTCGGCCAGCGGTGGTCGGCCAGCGGCGGTCGGTCAGCGGCGGAAGTAGCTGTCGAAGTTCTTGGAGAACTCACGGCCGCCGAACTGGTCCCAGTTGATCGACCAGGTCATCAGGCCGCGCAGGTTCGGCTGGGGGCCGGCCTTGGGGACGTAGCTGCCGCAGTTGGTGGCCTTGGTGAGGCAGTCCAGCGCCTTGTTGACCTCGGCGGGGGCGACGTAGCCGTTGCCCGCGTTGGTGGTGGCCGGCATGCCGATGGCGACCTTGCTCGCGGGCAACGCCGGGAACACGTTGTTGGTGTTGCCCGCCACCGGGAAGCCCTTGAGCAGCATGTCGGTCATCGCGACGTGGAAGTCGGCGCCGCCCATCGAGTGGTACTGGTTGTCCAGGCCCATGATCGAGCCGGAGTTGTAGTCCTGGACGTGCAGCAGGGTGAGGTCGTCGCGCAGGGCGTGGATCACCGGCAGGTAGGCGCCGGCGCGCGGGTCCTGGCCGCCCCACGGGCCGGACCCGTAGTACTGGTAGCCGAGTTGGACGAAGAAGGTCTCCGGGGCCATGGTGAGGACGAAGTTCGGGCCGTACTTGGCCTTCAGCGTCTTCACGGCGGAGATCAGGTTGACGACGACCGGGCTGGTCGGGTTCTTGAAGTCGGTGTCGCCGGTGTTCAGCGAGAGCGAGTGGCCCTCGAAGTCGATGTCGAGGCCGTCCAGCCCCCACTTGTCGATGATCGCCGAGACCGAGCTGACGAAGGCGTCGCGGGCGGCCGTGGTGGTGAGCTGGACCTGGCCGTTCTGGCCGCCGATCGAGATCAGCACCTTCTTGCCCTTGGCCCGCTTGGCGGCGATCGCGGCCTTGAAGTCCGCGTCGGACTCCACCCCCGGGCACTCGGTGACCGGGCAGCGGTTGAACCGGATGTCGCCGGAGGTGACGGAGGTCGGCTCGCCGAAGGAGAGGTTGATGAAGTCCCAGGAGTCCGGGACGTCGGCGACCTTGGTGTAGCCGGCGCCGTTGGCGAAGCTGGCGTGCAGGTAGCCGACCAGGGCGTGGCTGCCGGCCGGCCCGGTGGGCGTGCCGGTGGGCGTCACGGTCGGGGTCACGGTGGGCGTGACGGTCGGGGTCACCGTGGGGGTGACGGTGGGCGTGACCGTGGGCGTCACGGTGGGCGTCGGGCTGGGCGCGCCCGGGCCGTCCAGCGAGACGTCGTCCGCGTAGTAGGTGCCCTGGCCGTACCAGCCGTGGGTGTACACGGTGGCGCTGGTCTGGGTCGCGGACGTGGTGAAGCTGACGCTGAGCTTCTGGTAGGCGCCGCCGGTACCCGGCGTCCAGGTGCTGGTGCCGCCGTCCACGCCGAGGTAGACGTACGAGCCCTTGAGGTACGCGCTGAGCGTGTAGGTGGTGTTGGGGGCGACCGTGACGGTCTGGGCGCAGCGGGCCGTGTCACCGGCCGAGGCGGCCGCGGCGAGGGCGTAACTGCCGCTGTGGGCCTGGCCGGTGACGACGCTGCCGGTGCCGGCGGAGCAGCTCCAGGGGCCGCTGGCCCCGCTCTCGAAACCGCCGTTGACCAGGAACTCCCCGGCCGAGGCGGCGGGCGCGAGGCCGAGGGTCAGGCCGACCATGGTCGCCGCGGCGACGGCCGAGGCGGTGCCGGCGGCGAGCAGTGTGCGGGGGCGCCGGCGGGGCGGGACGGGTGCGGCTACAGGTGTTCTGCGCATGCGGGGACTCCTGCGGGGGCGCGGATCGTGGGGGACGTCCGAGGGCACGGCGAAGGTACGTGCCAGTGGGGGTTCGGCCCGACCGCGCACCCTAGTTGGACTAGACCACTGAAGTGGATTCGGCCGTGCGGTGTCAATGGTCCAGACCGGTCGGACCCTGCCGCGCGGCGCGTCCGGTTGCCGCGCGTAACACCCCGTCGAACCATGGAGAGATGACGGCACCCGGCTATCTCCGCTACCCGCACCTGCGCGGGGGCCTGCTGGCGTTCACCGCCGAGGACGACGTCTGGATCGCCCCGCTCTCCCCCGGCGGCACCGTCGGCCGTGCCTGGCGGGTCAGCTGCGACCGGACCAGGGTCAGCCACCCCCGGATCTCCCCCGACGGGCGCACCCTGGCCTGGACCGCCTGGCAGAGCCCGACCCCCGAGATCTGGACCGCGCCGGTCGAGGGCGGCGAGGCCGTCCGGCTCAGCTACTGGGGCAGCCAGGACACCCGGCTGCGCGGCTGGCTGCCGGACGGCGAACTCCTCGCCGTCACCTCCTACCACGAGCCCTTCGGCCACTACACCTGGGCGCACGCGCTGCCGCCGGACGGCTCCCCCGGCCGCCGGATGCCCTGGGGGCCGGTCGGCGACGCCCAGCTGAGCCGGGCGCACACCGTGCTGCTCACCGGCTCGGCGCCGCACGAGCCGGCCGCCTGGAAGCGCTACCGGGGCGGCGCCACCGGCCGGCTCTGGGTGGACGGCGAGCAGGTCCTGGCCGGTCATCGGGGGCACCTCGCCTCGCCCATGCCGGTCGGCGACCGGATCGCCTTCCTCTCCGACCACGAGGGCATCGGCAACCTCTACTCCTGCCGCCCCGACGGCACCGACCTGCGCCGGCACACCGACCACGCCTCCTACTACGCCCGCGAGGCCGCCACCGACGGCACCCGGATCGTCTACCAGCACGCCGGCGACCTCTGGGTGCTGGAGGGCCTGGACGCGCCCGCGCCGCACCGGCTGCGGGTGCCGCTGGGCGGCGCCCGGGCCGGCCGGCGGCCGTACCAGGTGAGCGCCGCCTCCCACGTCAAGGACCTGGCCTGCGACCACACCGGCCGCGCCGGGCTGATCACCGTGCGGGGCAGCCAGTACTGGCTCACCCACCGGGACGGCCCGGCCCGGGCGCTCGCCGACACCCCGGGCGTGCGCACCCGGCTGCCGGTCCTGCTCGGGCACACCGGTGAGGCGGGCTGGATCACCGACGCGCAGGGCGAGGACGCGGTCGAGATCGTCCCGCTGCCCGGCCACGACGCCACCGGGCACGGGAGCGACGATCCGGGCCCGGCGGCGGACGGCGCGGGCCCGGACGGCGCGCACACGGCGGACGGCACGGGCCCGGCGGCGGACGGCACGGGGACGCACCGGCACCGGGTGCTCGCCGCCGGCCGGCTCGGGCGCGTCCTGGAGCTCACCGCCTCCCCCGACGGCACCCACCTGGCCGCCGCCGCCTCCGACGGACGGCTGCTGCTGGTCGCCACCGCGGACGGCGCCGTCCGCGAACTGGCCGCCTCCGAGCACGGGCCGGTCGGCGGTGCCCGCTTCTCCCCCGACTCGCACTGGATCGCCTGGTCCCAGCCGGTCGCGGGCCGCTCCCTGCGCCGGATCCGGCTGACCCGCACCGACGTGCCCGCGCCGATCACCGAGATCACCGACGGCCGCTTCGAGGACGAGCAGCCGGTGTTCACCCGGGACGGCCGCTACCTGGCCTTCCTGTCCTGGCGCGGCTTCGACCCGGTGCACGACGTGCACACCGGCGACCTCTCCTTCCCGCTCGGCTGCCGCCCCTACCTCGTCCCGCTCACCGCCGACACCCCGTCCCCGTTCGCCGCCCCCGCCGAGGACGGCGCCCCGCGCGGCGACGGCGGCGGGGACGGCACCGTGCACGTGGACCCGCGGGGCATCGGCGAGCGGCTGCTGCCGTTCCCGGTGATCGCCTCCAAGTACTCGGCGACCGACGCCGTGCGGGGCGGGCTGGTCTGGCTGCGCTGGCCGATCTCCGGCACCCTCGGGCAGACCTTCACCAACCCGGACGACACCTCCGGCCGCCCCTCGCTGGAGTACTTCGACCTGGCCCGGGGCACCCGCAGCACGCTGGCCGACAAGCTGGACGGCTACGCCGTCTCGGGCGACGGCGGCTCGGTCGCGGTCTACTCGGCCGGCACCCTGCGGATCGTCCCGGTCACCGCGCCGTCCGCCGGCACCACGGTGGACCTGCGGCGGATCACCCACACCGTGCGTCCGGCCGCCGAGTGGCGCCAGGCGTACCACGAGGCGGCGCGGATCGTCCGGGACCAGTTCTGGGACGCCGGGATGTCCGGGCTGGACTGGCCCGCGCTGGTCGCCCAGTACGAGCCGCTGCTGGAGCGGATCGCCGGGCCGGACGACTTCGCCGACCTGCTCCGCGAACTGCTCGGCGAGCTGGGCACCTCGCACGCGTACGTCACGCCGTCCCGGCGCGGCGAGGGGCCCTCACCGGTCCAGCAGCCGCTCGGCCTGCTCGGCGCCAACGCCCGCCACTGCGCCGACGGCCGCTGGCTGGTCGACCGCGTCCTGCCCGGCGAGTCCTCCGACCCGCGTGCCCGGGCCCCGCTGGCCTCCCAGGGCGTCCGGGACGGCGACGAGCTGCTGGCGGTGGCGGGTCGCCCGGTGGACCGGGTGCGCGGTCCGGCCCCGCTGCTGGCCGGCACCGGCGGCACCAGCGTCGAGCTGACCCTGCGCGGCCGGGAGGGCCGGGACGGCCGGGGCACCGGGATCCGCCGGATCACCGTCACCCCGCTGACCGACGAGCGGCCCATCCGCTACCAGGACTGGGTGGCCAAGCGCCGCTCCCTGGTCCGGGAGTTCAGCGACGGCCGGTGCGGCTACCTGCACATCCCGGACCTCGGCGGCTCGGGCTGGGCCCAGTTCAACCGGGACCTCCGCCGGGAGCTGGACAAGCCCGCGCTGGTCCTGGACGTCCGCGGCAACGCCGGCGGCAACGTCTCCGAGCTGGTCCTGGAGAAGCTCACCCGGCCGGTGCTGGCCTGGGACTTCAGCCGGGGGCGCCAGCCGGTGCGCTGGCCGCGCAACGCACCGCGCGGACCGATCGTGGCCCTGGCCGACGAGGCCACCAGCTCGGACGGCGACGTCATCATCGCCGCGATCAAGCTGCTGCGGCTCGGCCCGGTGGTCGGCAACCGCACCTGGGGCGGGGTGGTCGGCATGACCGGGCGGCACACGCTCGGCGACGGGACGCAGATCTCGGTGCCGAAGAACGCCTCCTGGTTCACCGGCGGGCTCGGCTGGTCGGTGGAGAACCACGGCGTGGAGCCGGACGTGCACGTGCTGCGCACCCCGCAGGACTGGGCCCGGGGGCAGCACCCCGAGCTGGTCACGGCCGTCCGGCTGGCGCTGGACCTGCTGGAGGACGCGCCGGCCGCCGTCCCGCCACCGGACGACACCCCGCGGCCGAACCTGCGGCGGCCGCCGCTGCCGCCGCGCGGGCACTGACCGGGGCCCGGGAACGCCGTAGGGACGCGCCCGGCGGGCGCGTCCCTACGGCGTTCCGATCAGCGGTCGGCGATCAGCGGTCGGCGTCAGTCCCAGGGATCGCCCTCGGCCGTCATGTCCTCGCGGGCCCGCTCCTCGGCCTCCCGTTCGGTGACCCGGGGGGTCTGCCGGGCCTCGCCGACCCGGCGGGCCCGTTCGGTCTCGGCGCCGAACGCGTCGGCGGCCTCGTCGTGGGCGAGCGCGGCCCGCTGGGCGGGGTCCGTCATCGCGGTGGTGTCCTGTTCGTGGCTCCCGCCGAGTGAGGAGGACCTGGCCTCCCCGGCGGCGTCGTGCGCCTTGTGGCGGAACCTGTCGAAGATGCCCATGACTCCTCCTCCGGACGACTTCCGGGCTGCCCCCACTCTCACACCGGTGTCCGGCGGGCGCATCCGCTGCGGGCCGCCCGGCCCCGGCCCCCGGGAGCCCGCGTGCGGACGGCCCCCGGGGGATCACCCACTGTCGCCCTCCCGGGGGCCGCCGAGTCCGGCGGCGGCCGGATCCGGTGGCTGGATCCAGCGCCCGGGGATCAGCCGCTGACGCTGGCCGTACCGGTCTCCAGATGGCCGGTGAACCGCTGCGACCAGGAGCTGTCCGCGGTCACCGTGACGGTGAAGTCGTACCAGCCGTTGGTGTAGGCGACCACGTTGAAGAAGTCGCTCACGCTGCCGCCGGCCGGCACCTGGTACGTCCAGGGGCCGTCCGTGCGGTAGTTGTTCGAGGTGACGGTGAAGGTCAGCGCCGTGGTGCCGGTGTTGGCGAGCTTGAGGTAGAGCGCCGGCTTCCCGGTACCCGGCTCGACCGCGTACGAGGCGGTGACCGCCGCGTTCTTGCCCGCCTTGGTGGCATCGCCCCTGAAGCGGCGCAGGAAGCGGTTGGGGCCGACCACCGAGAGGTCGTACGGGCCGCCGCCGAAGCCGGTGCCGCAGTTGAAGAAGTCGCTCTGGTTGCCGCCCGGGTCGACGGTGTACTGCCAGGGCCCGCCGCTGCGGTAGGCGTTGGCGTAGGCCGCGAAGTGCGCCGACTTCTGGGCGACCGCGCCCTCGTTGGCCATCTTCAGCCAGACCTTGATCGCCCCGGCGGAGCCGAACTCCAGGCGGTCCAGGTTGGCGTTCGGCTGGTACGGCAGGGCGCGGGCCGGACGGGTGCCGGGCTCCTGGGTGGGCAGCTTGTTGTCGACCGGCGCCGGGTTGGGCAGCGGTCCGCAGCTCGACATGCCGATCACCGCGTCGGTGTTCGGCAGGGCGGGCAGGCCGTAGACCGGGTTGGCGAAGTCGAAGGCGCTGGTGAGGTCGCCGCAGACCCGGCGGCGCCAGTCGGTGATGTTGGGGCAGGTGGCCGGCTTGCCGATGGCGGCCGTCCACTTCTCCAGGAAGCGCAGCACCGAGGTGTGGTCGAAGACCTCGGAGTTGACCCAGCCGCCGCGGGTCCAGGGCGAGATGGCGATCATCGGGACGCGGAAGCCGAGGCCGATGTTGGTCCCGCCGTAGAACTCGCCCGGGGTGCCGGCCGGCGCGGCGGGCGGCGGGACGTGGTCGAAGAAGCCGTCGTTCTCGTCGTAGTTGAGGAAGAGGACGGTGGAGTTGAAGACGTCCGGGGCGGCGGCCAGGGCGTCGATCACGTTGTGGACGAAGTGCGCGCCGTCCTGGGGGGTCGAGTAGGGGTGCTCGGAGGAGCCCTGGTCGGGGACGATCCAGGAGACCTGCGGGAGCGTGCCGTTCAGCGCGTCGGCCCTGAGTGCGGCGACGATGTCGTCCGGGGTCCGGCCGGTCGCCTTGGGGACGGAGCCCATGCCCTTGACCGCGAGCGGGCTGCCGGCCGGGGCGGAGCTGAACGCCGTGAAGTAGGCCAGGGCGTTGTCGCCGTAGTTGTCGGCCGCGTTCTGGTAGACCTTCCAGCTCACGCCGGCGCCCTCCAGCGCCTCGGCGTAGGTCTGCCAGCGCAGGCCCTTCTCGTCACCGCCGTCGTTCGCCGGGCCGCCCGCCGCGCCGTCCGGGTCGATCTGACCGGACCAGTGGTAGGTGCGGTTGGGGCCGGTGGCGCTGAGGACGGAACAGAAGTAGGCGTCGCAGATGGTCCAGTTCTCGGCGAGCGCGTAGTGGAACGGGATGTCCTGGCGGGTGAGGAACCCGAGCGTGCGGACGTTGCCCTTGGCGGCGACCCAGGAGTCCATCTTGCCGCCGTTCCACGCCCGGTGCTGGTCGGACCAGCCATGAGCCAGGTCGCCGTTGCACTGGGCCAGGCGCTCGGGGTCGGCGCCGCCGGCCGGCTTGGTGGCGCTGAACTGCCACGGGTACTGCCGCCCGAGCCCGTTGGGCTGGTTGAAGACGCTGTACCCGTTGGCGATCTGGATCGCGCTGCGGTCGGCGAAGCCGCGCACGCCGCGCAGCATCCCGAAGTAGTGGTCGAAGCTGCGGTTCTCCTGCATCAGGATGACGATGTGCTTCGCGTCCGCGATGGTGCCGGTCTGCGACAGCGCCGCCGACGGCGCCGCGGCGGGCGCGCCCGGCGCCGCCCCCGCACCGGTGGTCCCGGCCACGGCCAGGCCTGCCGCGGCGGCTCCGGACAACGCGACGAACTTTCTACGACTCAGCTCGGCCATCAGCCCAGCCCGTCCCTTCACTGGCGATGTTGTGCACACAAGTTGGGGCTCGATCGCGCAGCATCCTCCCGCCGCCCGGACCGCCCCACCAGAGGGCCGGGGCAGGGTTGGCGGACTGTTCGCCTGGTCGTCACCGGGCGACGCCGGTCTGAACGGCGGGCTCACCGCCCCGGGTCAGTCCTTCACCGTGATCCCCAGGGCCTGGGCGAACAGCGGTGCCAGTTCGAGGAGCTGCGGAGAGCTGATGACGGCGCCCTGCAGGCCCTGGTGGCCGTCGGGCAGGCCCAACCGGACGGCGCCGCGAAGGTCCACCTTGGTCAGCTTGGCGCCGCGGAACCGGACCTCCTCCAGGGTGGAGCCCGGGAAGGAGACCTCGGTCAGCTTGGCGTCGCCGAAGTCCACGTCGCGCAGCAGGCAGTCCTCGAAGACGACGTCGCGCAGGACGGCGGCGCGCAGGTTGACCGCCTCCAGCTTGCAGCCGCGGAAGACCGTCCGGCGCAGCGCCGAACCGTGCGCGGCCACCCCCGCCAGCACCCCGCCGGTGACGGCGCTGTCCTGCCACTCGGTGTCGCTGAGGTCGCAGGCCACCCAGCGGCCGGCCTGGGCCCAGACCTCGTTGAAGCGGGCCCGGCGCAGCCTGACCCCGCTCAGCGCGACTCCGGTGAAGGCGCACTCCAGGAAGGTGGCGCCGCCGGCGGACTGGTCGGTGTACTCGCCGCCGTCGAAGTGGACGGTGTCGTAGCGCTCGTCGCTGCGCATTGGGCCGGAGTGCGGGCGCAGCAGGTGGGCGTACGGCAGGTCGGCCAGGCGGTCGGGGACGGAGAGCGGCATGGCGGCGGTACCTCGCGGTCGGTGGACTGGTCCTCGTCGGCATGCTCGCACGTGGCACCGACAGGGCCCGGCCGCTCGGGGGGAGCGGCCGGGCCCTGTCGGCGGTTCACGCGGTCACGCGGTCACGCGGTCCGACCGGGGACCGGCCGAGGGGTCAGCCGCGGAGCCAGAGCGAGTTGACCCGGCTGCGCTCGGTGCTGTTCGGGTAGGGGTTGGTGCAGGAGGTGCCCGGGCCGCCGCCGGACATCAGCTCGCTGCACGGGCCCGAGTAGTGGTCCGGCAGGCCGAGCACGTGGCCGGTCTCGTGCGCGGTGACCCGGGTGGAGTTGTACTGACGGTTCTGGGCGTAGTCCAGGAAGATGTAGCCCTGGCCGTGCCCGTTGGTGCTGGCGTAGGACCCGCGCGAGTCGTTGCCCTCGTAGTAGCGGAAGTCGGCGTTGGTCCCGGAGCGCAGCTGCACGTTGGTGACCGAGCCGTTCCAGATCTGGGCGCTCTGCGATATCTGGTTGCGGAAGGTCGGCGCGCTGCTGGCGTCGTAGGTCACCACGACGGCCTTCAGGTACGGCGTGGCCGCCTGCTTGGCCAGCGCGGACTTCATCACGGCCTCGTAGAACGCCTGGTTGTTCGCGTCCTCGGCGGCCGAGCCGGCGTAGGCGGTGGTGGCCGTGTAGCCCTGGACCGCCGGGGCGGGCGCGGCGACGGCGGTGGTGGGCAGGGCGGCCAGGCCGGCGGCGAGCACCAGGCCGACGGCCGCGGAGAGCGTGCGGGAGATGCGGTTCATGTGGGGGCTCCTGTTCGCGGGTGCCGGGGCCGCTGGGGGTGGGCCACGGCGAACGGGTGAACGGGTGAACGGGTGAACGGTGGAGCGGGCGGAGCGGTGGGGCGGGCGGAGCGCTCCACCGTGGGGCGGTGGAGCGGTCCGACGAGGTGGGGCGGGAGGGACCGGCGGGGCGCGGGGGCCCGCGGACCGGTCAGCGCGTGGTGGCGCTCAGACCGTTGCGCCACAGGGAGTTGACCCGGCTGCGCTCGGTGCTGTTCGGGTACGGGTTGGTGCAGGAGGGGCCCGGGCCGCCGCCGGACATCAGCTCGCTGCACGGGCCCGAGTAGTGGTCCGGCAGGCCGAGCACGTGGCCGGTCTCGTGCGCCGTGACCCGGGTGGAGTCGTACTCCTGGTTCTGGGTGTAGTCGAGGAAGATGTAGCCGGACCCGTGGCCGTCGGTGCTGGCGTACGAGCCGTTGCTCGGGTCGTCGCCCTCGTAGTACGAGAAGTCGGCGTTCGCGCCGGACTGGAGGCGGACGTTGGCGACCGAGCCGTTCCAGATCTGGGCGCTCCGGGATATCTCGGAGGCGAAGGACGGCGCGTTGCTCGCGTCGTAGGTCACCACGACGGCCTTCAGGTACGGCGTGGCCGCCTGCTTCGCCCGCGCGGACTTCATCACGGCCTCGTAGAACGCCTGGTTGTCGGCCTTCCCGGTGCCCGGGTGCGCCGAGGCGGCGGCGGTGTAGTGCTGGGCCGCGCCGGTCGCGGGGGCGGCGGTCGCGGTGCCGGGCAGGGCGGCGAGGCCGGCGGCGAGCGCCAGGCCCAGGGCAGCGGAGAACGTCCGCGGAATGCGGTGCATGTGGGGGCTCCGATGGTGGGGTGCGCCGCGGCCGGTGGGGGCCGGTCGCGGGCATCGGATGAATGCTTGCTGTCCCCAGAGCTTGGGTCAGCGCGGCCGCGCGGCGGATGATGTCAACCGGCGATAGCACCGGGCAATCACCCGCGGAGCCGGGGGCGTTCGGACGGACGACCTGTCATGTCCCTGGCGTCACACCGAATTGACCGTTATGCTCCCGACGTGGAGCTCGACGTGAGACACCTCCGGGTGCTGTGCGCGATTGCCGACAGCGGCAGCCTCCGCAAGGCTGCGCTCCAGCTCGGCATGACCCAGCCCTCCCTCACCACACAGCTGCACCGCATCGAACGGGCCGTCGGCGGCACGCTGTTCACCCGCGAGCAGACCGGCAGCCGGCCCACCGCGCTCGGCCACTCGGTGCTGTCCCGGGCCCGCCCGGTGATCGCCGAGATGGCCGCGCTGGTCGCCGCCGCCCGCCAGGAGGCCCGTGAGACCGCCAGCGGCGAGCGCGCCCGGCGGCTGCGGATCGGCAGCGTGGGCAGCAGGGCGGTGGCGGCCTGGCTGCGCCGGGTGCACGACCGGCTGCCGGAGACCGACACCACCATCCACATCGACATCTCCGCCAACGCCC
Organism: Kitasatospora sp. NPDC005751; assembly: GCF_040630835.1. Lineage (NCBI taxonomy): Bacteria > Bacillati > Actinomycetota > Actinomycetes > Kitasatosporales > Streptomycetaceae > Kitasatospora > Kitasatospora sp. NPDC005751. The sequence goes on along the minus strand of NZ_JBEXYC010000011.1, from coordinate 126,493 downwards.
TACTGCGGATGGTCTCCGCCGACCAGTTGGACGTCGCCTTCGTGCACGAGAGCGAGGGCTTCCCGCTGAAGGTCCCGGCGGACACCGAGCACCGCGTCCTGATGGCCCGCGAGCCGCAGTTCGTCGCGCTCGCCGCGGGCCATCCGGCCGCCGCCCGCCCGGTGGTCCACCTGGCCGACCTCGCCGAGGACACCTGGATGGTCGACCCGACGGCCGACCACGAGTACGCCGCGATGCGCCGGGTGTTCAGCGAGGCCGGGCTCAACCCCCGCGTGGTGCAGGTGCGCGACAACGCGACCGCCGCCGAGCTGGTCGCCTCCGGCGAGGCCGTCCGCCCCTGCCAGCCGACCTCGGCCCCCGGGCCCGGCACCGTCGTCCGGCCGGTGCACGGCGACCCGCTGGCCGTCCGGCTGCTGCTCACCTGGCGGCCGCGGGCGCTCAGCCCGCCGGCCCTGGACGCGCTCTACGGGGAGCTGCGGGCCGCCTACCTGGACCTGGCCCGGGTCAGTCCGACCTACCTCGGCTGGCTGTCCCGGCACGGCCAGGCGCTCCAGCAGTTGGTCGGCCACTCCCACGGGCAGTCCACCGGCCACTCCACCGGCGGCCCGCACGGCGACTCCCCCGGGCACCCCGGCGGACACCCCGCCGGGCACCCGGCCGCGGCCGCCCCCGGCCGGCCGGAGCCTCAGGCCGCGCCGGCGGCGGCCCGGGCGTCGCTGCGCGCGTGCAGCACGACGCCCACCGCCACCGTGGCCGCGGTCACCAGGCCCGCCACCAGGACGCCGGAGCCGCCCGCCGCCGTGCACGCCAGCACCGCCGCCGAGGCGGCGGGCAGCATGGCCTGCTCCGCCCCGCTCTTGGTGTGCCGCGAGTGCAGCAGCCAGACGGTGAACAGGTAGATCGCGGTGGGCACGGTCACCGTCGCGGTGGCGACCGTCTCCGAGACGTGCGCCTTGTGCACCGCCGACTCCACCGCGACCTCCAGGCCGGAGCCGATCGCCGCCGCCGAGCCGAACACCAGGTAGTGGCCGTAGCCCCAGGAGAAGGCCTGCCGGTTGGTGCGCAGGTGGTCGTGGACCGGCCGGGCGAAGTAGATCCACCAGGCAGAGAAGCAGATCAGCAGACCGCCGCCGGCCACCGGCAGCAGCCGGGCCAGCCCCTCGTGCTCGTCCACCGCCGACTGCACCGCCACGGTCGCCGCCGCCACCGTCTCGCCGAGCACGATCAGGGTGAACAGGCCGTACCGCTCCGCGATGTGGTGCGGGTGCCAGCTGGTCCGGAGCCGCAGTTCGGCGATCACCGGCACGGACAGCTCGGCCGCGATGCCGATCGGGATCACGTACGCGCGGGCGTCGTGCGGCAGCAGCAGCATCACCACCCAGGCGAGCTGGCAGAGCGTGATGCCGGCCGCGTAGCGCAGTGCCACCCCGCGGGCCTGCCCCTCCTCGCCGGCCGCCGCGCGCAGCCACTGGGTGACCATCGCCAGCCGCATCACCACGTAGCCGACGACCGACAGCACCAGGTCCTGCTCGGCGAACATCCGGGGCACCCCGGCGGCGAGGATCAGCACCCCGGCGATCTGGACCAGCGTCGTGACCCGGTAGGGGACGTCGTCGCAGTCGTAGGCGGAGGCGAACCAGGTGAAGTTCATCCAGGCCCACCAGATCGCGAAGAAGGCGAAGACGTACCCGCGCAGGCCGTCCCCGTAGTGGCCGGCGGCCAGGTCGTGGGCGAGCTCCCGACCGGCCTGGCCGACCGCGACCACGAAGCAGAGGTCGAAGAAGAGCTCCAGCGGGGTGGCGACCCGGTGCGGCTCGTTCCGGCTGCGCGGGACCATCCGGCGCACCGGACGCGGGTCGACGTGGTGCGGGCGGGGTGCTGCGGCGGGATCGCTGGTCATCTACGGGTCTCCGGGCTCCGGGGCGGGCGGGCTGTACCCGCCGCATCCTGGCAGCGGCCCGGGCCCGGCGCACGCACCGGCGCGGCCGCCCCGCGCCCGGCCGGAGCGCCCCCACGCCCGCGCGGGAGACCGCTCGGACCCCCCGGGCGCGCCACGTCGACCCGCGTCCGGTACGCCCGCACGCCGCTCCCGCACCGCGCCGCTCCGGGCGCCCAGGTCCGTTCTGCCTTGCCGTCAGCGAGAGTTGACGACGCGGTGCGCGAACCGGGTGACAGCACGACGGGTTTCCGGCGCGCCCCCGCCGGACGGCCCGGCCACCCGGATCTCCCCGCTAGATTTTCCTCGGTTGGAGGCGCGCGGGTCCGGACGGACCCCACGACACGGGTGCCTGCGGGCATCGCGGAAGGTCAAGACCGGTGGCAGGACAGCGGGGGCGGCAGAGCCGTTCCACCCGTGTCCGCGCCACCGGCCTCGTGATCACCGCGCTGCTCGCCAGCGCCCGCCGTGCCGTCGACGCCAGCCGTGCCGCCGGCGCCACCACCGCCGCGGTGGCGGCCGCTACTTCTCCCAGCCCACCGTGGTGTAGTCGACGCCCGCCAGGCCGAACGCGCCGTAGTTCGCCAGGCCCTTGCGGCTCGCGACGACCGTCGGCCGCTGGTACAGCTCGACGGTGTGGCCGAGCTCCCAGATCTTGGCGTCCGCCTGGTTGTACAGCTTCGCGGCCTCCACCGGGTCGATGGTGCCGGCCGCCTTCTTGAGCAGCCCGTCGATCTCGGGCGTGCCGAGCTTGGAGTAGTTGCCGAAGACGTTGTCGCCCTGCGGCAGGCGGAAGTTGCTGAGGCTGCTGGAGAGCGGGAACGAGTCGGTGTTGCGCCAGCTGGCGATGGAGAACTTGCCCGGGTTGACGTACTTGGTGAAGAAGTCGTTGCTCGGGACCTTGTCGAGCTCGACCTTCACACCGGCCGCCAGCCACATCGACTGGGCCGCGGTGGCCAGGTCGAGCTGGGCCTGCGGAGCGGCGTCGGTGAGCACCCAGTGCAGGGTCAGCGGCTGGCCGTCCTTGGTGCGCGGCTGTCCGCTGCCGGCCTCCTTCCAGCCCGCCTCGTCCAGCGCCTTCTTGGCGGCGGCCAGGTCGAACTTGGCCCACTCGCCCGAGTTGTCCTGGTAGCCGGCCTGGTTGGGCATGAAGATGTGGTTGCCCAGCGGCTTGAACTCCACCGGCACGCCGTTGTTGGCGATCTTGATCAGCGAGGGGCGGTCCAGTGCCTTGCCGAGCGCCTGGCGCACCTTCTGGTCCGCCAGCGGGCCGCCGCCGCCGAACGAGATGTGCACCTCGTCCCACGGGCTGGCGGTCCGGATCACCGCGTCCTTGGCGTCCTTGAGCTGCCCGTACGCGGTGGCGGTGCCCGCCGTGGCGAAGTCGATCTCGTTGTTCAGGAACGCCTGGGTGGTCGCCGACTGGGACATCACCCGGAAGGTGATCTTCTCGGCCTTGGGCTTGTTCCCCCACCAGGCCGGGTCCGGGACCAGCGTGATGGTCTGCGCGGTCTTGTCCGCCGTACCGATCTTCAACGCGCCGGCGGTGATCGGGATCCTCTCGACCCAGCCCTTGTTGAAGTCGTCGGCCGTGCTGATCCCGGCTGCCGGGATCAGCGGGCGGAACAGGTTCTGCCAGTCCGCGTACGGCTCCGAGAAGCTCACCTTGACCTCGGAGGCGTCGGCGCCCTGCTCGATCCCGGAGATCAGCTCGTAGCCGGAGGAGTCGGCGATGTTGTAGCCGTCCTTCTTGCCCCCGCTGGCCTCCCAGTCCGCCTTGAAGTCCAGGTAGCCGAGCGGCTTGCCGTCCGACCACTTGGCCTTCGGGTTCAACTTGTAGGTGACGACCTGCGGCGAGGTCGAGGTGACCTTGGCGTCCACCAGGTAGTCGGGGGCCGGCTTGAAGGTGCCGGTCTCGTCCGTGGTGAAGAGGTTCGGCTCCAGGGCCCGCATGATCTCGACCGCGTCCCCGTAGCGGCCGTCCACCTGGAACGGGTTCCACTGGGTGATCCACTGGTAGAGCGGGAACCGGACCTCCCCGCCGTCGCGCAGCTGGTCCGGCGACTTGGCGTTGACGTCGATCGCGCCCTGTCTCGGGGGCTCGCTCTTGGCCACCTTGTCGGCCGACCCACCGCCGCCCGAACTGCACGCGGTGGCGGCCAGCGCGACGGCCAGGGCGAGCACGGCGGCCCGGCCGGCACGGCGTACGGGCGTGGTGGAAGCGTCCATGAGGGTTCCCCCCGGGTGAAATCCATCAGGTTGGTGAGGGTTGAGCGTCGCGAGGTGTGGCGAAGCTTGAGCGTGGGCAGCCAAGTCGGTGCCGGCGGAGCGAACGTAACAGCCGATCAGCACGAGTACCAGGGGGCGGAGTTCACACCTGATCCAAACGAAACGGACGGCAACACTGCCGCAACACCCCGGCCTTGAGCCGGTGCAACACTCCTGACCTGGACATTCCCCGACGGCTCCACCAGGGCCACCGACCGAAGGCCACCCACCGATGCCCACCCCACGCGTCGGCCCCGCCCCCACCCCGGGCGGCCGCTGATGCTCCGCTACCTGGCGAAGCGGCTCAGCTACTACGCGGTGCTGCTGATAGCCGCCGTGTTCCTGGCGTACGCGCTGTCCGCCGCCGCCCTCCAGCCGCGCGCCTACTTCGAGGCCAAGGTGCCGCGACCGGCCGCCGCCTCGGTCGAGCGCCAGCTCACCGACCTCAACCTGAACGACCGCACCCCCGTCGTCGAGCGCTTCGGCCGCTGGGCCGGCGACCTGCTCCACGGGGACCTCGGGCGCACCATCCACGACACCCCGGTGGCGGACGACTTCGGCCGGCGGATCTGGGTGTCACTGCGCCTGCTGCTCATCGGCAGCCTGCTCGGGATGGCCCTGGGCGTGGCCGCCGGGGCCTGGAGCGCGGTGCGCCAGTACCGGATATCCGACCGGCTGCTCACCGTCTTCTCCTTCGTGATGCTCTCCACCCCGGTCTTCCTGGTCGCGCTCTTCCTCAAGAACGGCGCCATCGCCGCCAAGGACGTCGCCGGCCACGAGGTGATCCCCTTCACCGGCTACGAGACCCCCGGGCTGGCCGGCGGGATCGGCGCCCACCTCGGCGACTGGGCGCTGCACCTGCTGCTGCCCACCCTCTCGCTGGCGCTCGGCGGCCTCGCCACCTACAGCCGCTACCAGCGCGGCACCATGCTCGACGTGCTCGGCTCCGACTACCTGCGCACCGCCGAGGCCAAGGGCCTCACCCGCGGCCGCGCCCTGGTCAAGCACGGGCTGCGGACGGCGGTGATCCCGATGTCGACGATGTTCGCCTACAGCTTCCTGGGCATCTTCACCGGCGCCGCCTTCACCGAGACCATCTTCGGCTGGCACGGGATGGGCGAGTGGTTCATCCAGTCCATCAACGAACAGGACGTCAACTCGGTCGTCGCCGTGAACCTGTTCGCCGCGGTGGTGGTGCTCGCCTCCGGCTTCCTCGCCGACACCCTGCACGCCGCCCTCGACCCGCGCGTGCGGTCCTGACCGGAGGAGAGCCGCCATGACCGCCGTCACCACGGAACCCGCCGAGCCCGCCGAGCCCGCCCGGTCCACCGGTTCCGCCGTACCCGCTCCGCCCGCCGCACCCGCCGCACCGGCCGCACCCGTGCTGCCGCTCGTCGCGGGCGCCCCGGGCGCGCTCGACCTACCCGCCGTCGCGGCCGCACCGGGCGTCGCCGCCCCGCCCGTCGGCGCCCCCGCGGCGGCCGGCCGCGGCCGGCTCGTCCTGGCCCGGCTGCTCGCCGCCCGCTGGGCGGTGGCCGGCACCGTCGTCGTCCTGCTGCTGTTCGCGCTCGCCTTCGGCGGCCAGTACCTCACCCCCTGGGACTACGCCACCCCCGACTACACCGCCCTGCGCCAACCCCCCTCCGGCAGCCACTGGTTCGGCACCAACGGGGTCGGCCAGGACGTCTTCGCGCAGACCGTCCGCGGACTGCAGAAGTCCCTGGTGATCGGCCTGCTGGTGGCGCTCTTCTCGACCGTGCTGGCCTCCCTGGTCGGTGCCTGCGCCGGGTACTTCGGCGGCTGGACCGACCGGGTGCTGATGTTCCTGGTCGACCTGATGCTGGTCTTCCCCAGCTTCCTGATCATCACGATCATCTCGCCCCGGCTGAAGGGCACCGGCTGGCTCGCCTTCGTGCTGCTGCTCGCCCTCTTCAACTGGATGATCACCGCCCGGGTGGTCCGCTCGATGACCATCTCGCTGCGCGAGCGCGAATTCGTCCGCGCCGCACAGTTCATGGGGGTACGGCCGCTGCGCGTCATCACCCGGCACGTCCTGCCGAACGTCGCCTCCTTCCTCATCATCGACGCCACCATCGCGGTCGGCGGCGCCGTGATGAGCGAGACCGCGCTCTCCTACTTCGGCTTCGGCGTGAAGGCCCCCGACGTCTCGCTCGGCACCCTGCTCGCCGCCGGGACCAGCGACGCCCCGGTGTTCCCCTGGCTGTTCTACTTCGCCGCCGGGCTGCTGGTGCTCTTCGTCCTGGCCGTCAACCTGATCGGGGACGGGTTGCGCGACGCCCTCGACCCGACCACCGAGGTCGCCCGGACCCCTCGTAGGACTCGTAGGAAGCGCGGAAGAACGTGACCACCACCGTCGAGACCCCGCTGCTGGCCGTCCGCGACCTGCGGGTCGACTTCACCGGACCGCGCGGCGCCACCGTCCCCGCCGTCCGCGGCGTCGACCTCAGCCTGCGCCGAGGCGAGACCCTGGGCATCGTCGGCGAGTCCGGCTCCGGCAAGTCCGTGACCGCCCTGGCCGTGCTCGGACTGCTGCCGGGCACCGCCCGGGTCCGGGGCTCGGTGGCCCTGGACGGCAGGGAGCTGGTCGGCCTGCCAGGACGTGAGCTCGCCGCCATCCGCGGCAGCCGGGTCGCCATGGTCTTCCAGGACCCGCTCTCCGCCTTCACGCCCGTCTACCGGATCGGCGACCAGATCGTCGAGGCGCTCCGGATCCACCAGCGCCTCGACAAGCAGGCCGCCCGCGAACGGGCCGCCGAACTGCTCGACCTGGTCGGCATCCCGGCCCCGGACCGCGCGCTGGACAGCTTCCCGCACGAGTTCTCCGGCGGGATGCGCCAGCGCGCGATGATCGCCATGGCCATCGCCAACGACCCCGACATCCTGCTCGCCGACGAGCCCACCACCGCCCTGGACGTCACCATCCAGGCCCAGGTGCTCGACGTCCTGCGCACCGCCCAGCGCGAGACCGGCGCCGCGCTCGTCCTGGTCAGCCACGACCTCGGAGTGATCGCCGGGATGGCCGACCGGGTCGCCGTGATGTACGCGGGCCGGGTGGTCGAGACGGCCGGCGTGGACGAACTCTTCGCCGCGCCCCGCCACCCCTACACGCTGGGCCTGATCGGCGCGGTGCCGAGGCTGGACGGCCGGGGCGGACCGCTGGTGCCGATCCCCGGCGCCCCCGCGCCGATGGCCGAACTGCCGCCCGGCTGCCCGTTCGCCGCGCGCTGCCCGCTGGCCGAGGAGCGGTGCCGGACGGCGGAACCGGACCTGGGCGGACCGGCGGCGTCCGGCGGGAGTGCCGAGGAGGCGCACCTGGCCGCCTGCGTGCGGGCCGGGGAACTGGCCGAACGCCGGCCCGCGCCCGCCGAGGTCTACCCCGTACCGCCGGTGCCACCGGCCGCGGCCGCCGTGTCCGGGCCGCGCGGGGAGCGCCCGGCGGTGCTCTCCGTCAGCGGCCTCACCAAGACGTTCCCGCTGCTCAAGGGCACCGTCTTCAAGCGCCGGATCGGCGAGGTCTACGCCGTGGACGGGGTCGAGCTGGACATCCGGCAGGGCGAGACGCTCGGCCTGGTCGGCGAGTCCGGCTCCGGGAAGTCCACCACCCTGTTCGAACTGCTGCGGCTCGCGAAGCCGGAGTCGGGCCGGATCGAGCTACTCGGGCAGGACACCGCCGGGCTCTCCCGCTCGGCCGCCCACCGGATGCGGTCCCACCTGCAGATCGTCTTCCAGGACCCGATGGCCAGCCTCGACCCCCGGATGCCGATCGGTGACATCGTCGCCGAACCGCTGCGGGCCCAGGGCACCGACCGTGCGGAGATCGGCCGCCGGGTGCCCGGACTGCTGCGGCAGGTCGGCCTGGATCCGGCGCACGCCGTCCGCTACCCGCACCAGTTCTCCGGCGGACAGCGCCAGCGGATCTCGATCGCCCGGGCCCTGGCCGTCCGGCCGAAGCTGCTGGTGCTGGACGAACCGGTCTCCGCGCTGGACGTCTCCATCCAGGCCGGGGTGCTCAACCTGCTCCAGTCGCTCAAGGCCGAGCTGGGCCTGTCCTACCTCTTCGTCTCGCACGACCTGTCGGTGATCCGGCACCTCGCGGACCGGGTGAGCGTGATGTACCTCGGGCGGACCGTCGAACAGGGCGAGGTCTCCGCCGTCTTCGAGCGGCCCCGGCACCCGTACACCCGGGCGCTGCTCTCCGCCGTGCCACTGCCGGACCCGGCCGCCGAGCGGGCCCGCAGCCGCATCCTGCTGGCCGGCGACCCGCCCTCGCCGACCGCGCGGCGCACCGGCTGCCCGTTCCGCACCCGCTGCCCCGTCTACGCCGGGCTCGAAGCCGCGGCGCGGAAGCGCTGCGAGGCCGAGGCCCCGCCGCTGACCGGCCCCGGGCCGGGCCTGGACCACCAGGCGGCCTGCCACTACCCGGAGTAGTGGCACCCGGCGGCGCCGACCGTCACCGGGCGTGACCGGATCGTCTCGATTCGGCAGATCGGCCGGACTCCGTGTAATGTCGTGCGGGTCAGCAGGCGCCGCTAGCTCAGTTGGTTAGAGCAGCTGACTCTTAATCAGCGGGTCCGGGGTTCGAGTCCCTGGCGGCGCACATGGCAAGGTCTCAGGCCGTCCACTCCGGTGGGCGGCCTGAGGCGTTTCCGGGGCCTGCGCCGGGAGGCTCCGGCGCGGGGCTCAGCGGGTGTCCAGGATCGCCGAGGCCACCGCGTCCGGGCGGTCGAACATCAGCAGGTGCCCGGCCGGGGCCGTGCTGCGGAAGTCGCCCCCGAGCAGCGCGGCGAGACCGCGCTGCTCGGCCAGCCGGGCCCGGGTGCGGCTGCCGCGGCACCCGTCGTCGGCGGCGAGCACGGTGACCGGCAGTCCGGGCGGCAGCGGTGCGGTGCCCCGCAGTTCGTCCAGTTCGGCGGCCATGTCGAGGTAGCACGCGTTCTCCCGGAGCAGGGCGCGCAGGGCGCGCCCGGTCCGGTAGCAGTGCCGGACCAGCGGCGCCGGGGCGAGGTCCTCGTGGCGGACGGTGGTCGCCCGGGCGACCAGCCCGCGCACGGTGGGCCCGAGCAGGTACGGCGCCGCGACGGCCGTGGCCGCGCCCGCGACCGCGCGGGCCGCCAGGTCGCGCAGCCTCGGGGCCGGCAGCGGCCGCGGGTCCGGCTCGACGCTGCCGTCCAGCAGGACCAGTCCGGCCGTCCGGCCCGGGTGGAGCCGCGCGAAGGCCTCGACGTGGAACCCCGCCAGCGAGTGGCCCGCCACCGTGCACGGCTCGCGCAGTCCGAGCGCGTCCAGCACGCCCCGGATGCGGGCCGCCTCCCCCGCCGCCGTCGGGGCGGGCCGGCTGGCGGGCTCGGAGGCGCTCAGCCCGTACCCGGGCCGGTCGAAGCGGACCACCGTCCGGTAGGGGGTGAGGAAAGGCACCACGAGGTCCCAGTCGAACCAGCTGCTGCCCAGCCCCCCGGTGAGCAGGCAGACCGGTCCGCCGCCCTCGGTGCGCACGTGCAGGGGCGTCCCGTCGATCCGCAGGAACATCGCGGAGCCGCGGGCCTCCGGTCCGGTCATCGCGGTTCCACCCCCTCGCCCGCCGACCGGAGCGGCAGCGCGGCGAGGGCGGCGAGGGCGAGCCGTGTCCCCCGGCGGCCGGGGTGGGAGCTGGGCACGTTCCCAGCCTAGCCGGGCACAAAATCCGCCCCAACCGGGCGGAAACGGGCGCCGTGCCGGGGGTGGACGGGTCCTTCGCCCCCGGTGGTTCGGGGCACCCGGCCGGACCGTGTATTGTTCTCCAGGTCAGCAGGCGCCGCTAGCTCAGTTGGTTAGAGCAGCTGACTCTTAATCAGCGGGTCCGGGGTTCGAGTCCCTGGCGGCGCACAGACACTTGGGGAGCCTCTCGCGGTCGCGAGAGGCTCCCTGATTTTTTGCCCTTCGACGTCCGTTTTGCGTGTGATGTCGGTCTCGCTTGCCGCTTCGGCGGAGCCAACCGGCCCGCTCGGCACGTCCTGGGCTGTACACCGGAAACGGGGGCAAACGTCCCCAACCGTCGACATTCCCGTTTTGTGCTGGCCGCACGGTTCGCCCGCAGGAAAGGCTGCCGCTTTGTCCCCAAACACCCGGAGCGGCCGACGCACGCCGTCCCTCGGGCTCCGCCCGGTGGAGCGCCTGAAGCGCTCGCCGGAGGGTCCGGCCGGCGGCCGCAGGCCGCGCCGCCCGAAGCGCACCGGCTGGCGCCGGCTGATCCCGACCTGGCGGATGAGCCTGCTCGGCCTCGCGGCCGCGCTGCTGCTCGGCGTCGGCCTGTTCGCCCTGGGCATCGCCCTGGTGAAGGTGCCGGACGCGCACGCCGCCGCGACCGCCCAGAGCAACACCTGGCTCTACCAGGACGGCTCGGTGGTCGCCCGGACCGGCCAGACCAACCGGCAGAACGTCGGCCTGGACAAGGTCTCCCCCGCCGCCCAGCACGCCGCGCTGGCCGCCGAGGACCGCAACTTCTACCACGAGGGCGCCGTCAACGTGTCCGGTCTGGTCCGCGCCGCCGTCAACACGGCCAAGGGCGAGGGCACCCAGGGCGGCTCGACGATCACCCAGCAGTACGTGAAGAACACCTACCTGAACCAGAAGCAGTCCGTCACCCGGAAGGTGAAGGAACTCTTCATAGCGATCAAGGTGGACGCCACCGAGACCAAGGACGCCGTCCTGTCCGGCTACCTCAACACCTCGTACTACGGGCGCGGCGCCTACGGGATCCAGGCCGCCGCCCAGCAGTACTTCGGTGTCGACGCCGCCGCGCTCGACCCGGCGCAGGGCGCCTACCTGGCCGCCCTGCTGAACGCCCCGAGCGCCTACGACGTGGCCACCGCCACCCCGGCCGGCAAGCAGAACGCGGTCAACCGCTGGAACTACGTCCTGGACGGCATGGTGAAGGAGGGCTGGCTCTCCGCCGAGGAGCGGGCCGCCACCGCCTTCCCCGACGTCAAGGGCCCGCAGGCCCAGCTCGGCCTCTCCGGTCAGGCCGGCTACCTGGTCAACGCGGCGACCGAGTACCTCACCGCCAACAACGTCATCACCGAGTCCGAGCTGGCCAAGGGCGGCTACACCATCAAGCTGAGCGTCGACCCGGCGCGCCAGCAGGCCCTCCAGGACTCGGTCCAGGCGCAGCTGCACGACACCCTCGACCCGGACAAGCGGAAGAAGGACGCGAACGCCCAGGCCGGCGCCGTCTCCGTCGACCCGAGGACCGGTGCCGTGGTCGCCCTCTACGGCGGCGTCGACTACACCAAGCACTACGTGGACAACGCCACCCGCCGGGACTACCAGGCCGGGTCCACCTTCAAGGCGATCGCCCTGGCGGCGGCCCTGGAGAACGGCGCCAAGACCCAGTCCGGCCAGACCGTCACCCCGCGCACCGTCTACGACGGCACCAGCGGGCGCAAGGTCCGCGGCGGCAAGGGCACCCCGTACGCGCCGCCGAACGAGGGCGACAAGAGCTACGGCCAGGTCACCCTGCAGCAGGCCACCGACTGGTCGGTGAACTCGGTGTTCGCCCAGCTCGCCCAGGACACCGGCCTGCAGAAGGTCCGCGACACCGCCGTCGCGCTCGGCCTGCCCAGCAACACCCCCGGGCTCGACCCGGTGCCGTCCATCCCGCTCGGCGCCGCCACCCCGAGCGTGCTCGACATGGCCGGCGTGTACGCCACTCTGGACAACGGCGGCAAGCAGATCACCCCGTGGCTGGTGCAGTCGGTGGACCGCGAGGGCGAGGCGCTCGCGCTGCCGGCCCACAAGACCACCCAGGCGGTCGGCGAGGAGACCGCGCGCCAGGTGACCTCGATGCTGGAGGGCGTCGTCAGCGACCCGGGCGGCACCGGCTGGCGGGCGAAGTCGCTGGGCCGCCCGGTCGCCGGCAAGACCGGGACGACGGACGACCAGAAGTCGGTCTGGTTCGTCGGGTACACCCCCGAGCTGGTGACCTCGGTGGCGCTGTTCGGCCAGGACCCGGGCAGCGGCGCCCAGGTCAGCCTCAGCGGTACCGGCGGGATCGACGGCGCGGCGGGCGGCCAGTACCCCGCGCAGATCTGGACGAGCTACATGAAGGCCGCGCTCAAGGGGCAGCCGGTCACCGACTTCGCCGAGCCCTCGGGCAAGGACTGGTCGGGCGGCGGCGGCACGGCCGGCACCGCCGACAGCTCGCCGTCGCCGTCCGGGTCGGCCTCGCCGTCGGCCACGCCGGGGAGCGGCGCGACCGGCGGGACGACCGGCGGCGCGGGCAACGGCTCCGGCCCGACCGGCACGCCGGGCGGCCCGGGCGGCTCCGCCGGTACGGACCAGGACGGCTCGCGGTCCGGTGGCGCGACCACCGCACCGACCCAGCAGCCGACCCAGCAGCCGACCTCCCAGCCGACCTCCCAGCCGACCGGCCGGCCCACCCGGTCGCCGCAGCCGACCACCGCGCCCACCACGGCCCCGACCCCCGGGCCGACCACCGCGCCCCCGCCTTCGGGCGGCACGGGGGCGGGGACGGGGACGGGCACGGGGTCCGGTTCGGGCACGGGCGCGGGGTCGCCGGCGGGGGCCGGCGCGGGCACCGGGCAGTAGCCGGCCGCGGGCGTCGTCGTCCGACGGGCCCGGAGCGGAGCCACCCGGCTCCGCTCCGGGCCCGTTCCGCGTTCCCGCGGGCAGGGCGGCCACCGTGGCGGACCCCGCCACTGCGCACAGTTCAGTGCAGGACCAAATGACGAAATGGCGCCTTACCGAATCGGCGGTATGACTGTCACAATGCCTCGGTGCACAGCTCAAAGCCCCTGACCGGCCACGCTCCGGGCAGAACTCTCGGCCTCTCCCTCGCCCTGGTCTCCGCGTTCGCCTTCGGCGGCTCCGGCACCGCCGCCAAGCCGCTGATCGAGGCGGGACTCTCACCGCTGCACGTGGTCTGGCTCCGGGTGACCGGCGCCGCCGTGGTCCTGCTCCCGCTGGCCTACCGCCACCGGGCCGCCGTGCTCCGCCGGCCCGGCCTGCTGATCGGCTTCGGGCTGCTCGCCGTCGCCGGCGTCCAGGCCTGCTACTTCGCGGCGATCTCCCGGATCCCGGTCGGCGTCGCCCTGTTGATCGAGTACCTCGGACCGCCGCTGCTCATCGGCTACGTGAAGTTCGTCCAGCGCAAGCCGATCAGCCGGGGCGCCGCCGTCGGCGCCGGGGTGGCCGTGGCCGGTCTGGCCTGCGTGGTGGAGGTCTGGAACGGCCTGGGCTTCGACGCGCTGGGCGTGCTCTTCGCCCTCGGGGCGGCCTGCTGCCAGGTCGGCTACTTCGTGCTGGCCGACGCCGGCAGCCGGGGCGACCGCCCGGTCGACCCGATCGCCGTCAGTGCCTTCGGGCTGCTGATCGGCGCGGTCGTGCTCACCGTCCTCACCCGCCCCTGGGAGGCCGACTGGGGGCTGCTCGGCGGGCAGGTCGTGATGAACGGGCACTCGCTGCCCGCACTGCTCCCGGCCGCCTGGATGGTCCTGGTCGCGACCGTGCTCGCCTACCTGACCGGGGTGGTCTCCGTCCGGCACCTGTCGCCGCCGGTCGCCGGGGTGGTGGCCAACCTGGAGGCGGTCGTCGCCACCGTGCTGGCCTGGATCCTGCTCGGCGAGCACCTGGGCCTGCCCCAGACGGCCGGCGGCCTGCTGGTGCTGGCAGGCGCGTTCGCGGCCCAGGCGAGCAAGCCGTCCCCCGCCGCGGCACCGGTGGAGGTCGCGGCACCGACGGACGACCTGACGGGGGCGGAGGCGGGGGCTACCGCGCCCGGCGAGCGCCCGGCGCGGACCGCCGGGGCCCCGGACGACGGGGAGCGGGGAACCGCCGTGGTCAGCGGCCGACCCAGCCGAACCAGTCGAGGTGACTGAGCGGCCACACGACGGCCGACACCGGCCCGACCACGTTGTCCACCGGTACGGCGCCGCCGCCCGGGCCCCGCTGGTGGTAGCGCGAGTCGGCGGAGTCGCTCCGGTGGTCGCCCTCCACCCAGACGTACCCCTGGGGCACGGTCACCGGACCGAAGTCCAGCCCCGCGCAGGAGTCGTCGCCGGGGTGGAGGTAGGGCTCGTCCACCTTCGCCCCGTCGACCGTCAGCGTGGTGCCGGAGCACTGCACGGTCTGGCCGCCGGTCGCGATGACCCGCTTGACCAGGTAGTTGTCGTCCTTCGGCGGCACCAGGCCGACGAAGCCCAGCACCGAGCCCACGGCCCGGGTGACCGGGTTCCCGTCGGTCGGCTGGGGCGGCAGCCAGTCGCCCGGGTCCTTGAACACCACCGGCTGGCCGGGCTCCGGCTCCCAGCCGGTGAGCGGAGCGAGCTTGTTCACGCCGACCCGGTCGCCGATCCGCAGGGTGTTCTCCATGGACCCGGACGGGATCATGAACACCTGGAACAGGCAGGTCTTGATCAGCAGCGCGACCAGCAGCCCGACCGCGGCCATCACCGGGATCTCGATCCACCAGGGCCGCGGGCGGCGCCCCGACCGGCGGGCCTTCGGGCTCCTGGGCCCCTTGCCGCCCCTCGACGCCTTGCGCGACCGCGCCCGGCGGGCTTCCGCCCGGCCACCGGGAGCACCGTCGGCGCCGCGTCCGGGGCCGGCGGCCGGGGCCTGAGCGCTCCCGGCATCGCCGTGCGTTTCGGGCAGGTTCACCGCCATCGTCGCTGCTCCACCTCTCCGGCTGGGGGAACCTGCACGCTACGCCACCCGGGAAGCCACGCGAAATCGCGCTTTTACCCGTGCCAGACATCGCGGACCCCTCCCGCCGGGGGCCGGCCGGCCTCCGGGACGCGCCCGGCACGGGCGCCGGAACGCGGGGAGGAGCGGAGGGACACGAAGGAACGCGAGGAAGCGCGGGCCGGTGCGGTCAGGCGCGGGCGATGGCCTCGTGGTGGCGGATGACCTCGGCGATGATGAAGGTGAGGAACTTCTCCGCGAACACCGGGTCCAGGTGGGCGCCGGCCGCCAGCTCCCGCAGGCGGCGGATCTGGTCGCGCTCCCGCGCCGGATCGGCCGGGGGCAGCTTGTGCTCGGCCTTGAGCCGGCCGACCCGCTGGGTCGCCTTGAACCGCTCCGCCAGCATGTGGACCACCGCGGCGTCGATGTTGTCGATGCTCTCGCGCAGGCTGGTCAGCTCGGCCCGGACGGCGTCGTCGATCCCGTCGGACGGTCCGGTCTCGGGGGTCGTGGGGTGATCCGTCATCGGGGCGGCTCCGCGGCTCTCTGGGGGTGGGCACCCGACCGTCCGTCGGCCGGGGCTCGGGCCCGGGCAAATCTAACAGGGCGCTCGCCGCGCATCCGCACCATTCGGCTCAGCCGTCCACGATCCGGACGCCGGCCGGACCGGTGGCCGGACCGCGGATCGGCCGCCCGGCCAGGGCCGTTGCCGGCCGGCGGCCGGACCGGCCGCCGCCGGGTGCGGCGCCCTGGAGCGTTACCCGTGATCGCCCCCCGGCCTGCCCGTAGGCTGGTGCGCGGCATGACCGGAAGTGACGGGACGGCAGTCCCCCAGTAATGGAGGTACCGATCGTGGCAACCACTCGCACCGCGCACACCGAATGGGACGGCAGCCTGCTCGACGGCAAGGGTCTGGTGACCTTCGACTCGTCCGGCATCGGCGAGTTCCCGGTTTCCTGGCCGGCGCGCGCCGAGACGCCGAACGGCAAGACCAGCCCGGAGGAGCTCATCGCGGGCGCGCACTCCGCGTGCTTCTCGATGGCCCTTTCGCACGGCCTCACCGGCGCGGGCAACCCGCCCACCAAGCTGCAGACCAAGGCGGACGTCACCTTCCAGCCCGGCACCGGCATCACCGGCATCCACCTGACCGTCGTCGGCGAGGTGCCCGGCCTCGACGAGGCGGGCTTCGTGAAGGCCGCCGAGGACGCCAAGGCGAACTGCCCGGTGAGCCAGGCCCTGACCGGGACGACCATCACCCTGACGGCCACGCTGGCCTGACGCACCGCCGCCCGCCGCTCCCCGGCAGCGCGCTCCCAGCGCTCGACAAGCGCCCGGGGCGCACTTGTGGAGCACACGCCCCTGGCGCACATCATGTGATGTGTACCGGGGGCGTCTGCATGTACCACCTCAGATGCCGTGAAAGCAGGCAAATCACCCTGGCGGCGGTCACCGCGTGTTGCCGCCGCGTCCTATGATCGGCCGCAGCGCCCTGTTCTTCACGCGGATCCCCCACGCGAACGCTCCACAGCGAGCGTTGCGCACCGGACCGTGAGGACCTCGACAGGGCGCGGGAGCCGGCCGCCGCAGTTCCAGGTGACCGGCCTGACCAGCATCAAGCGTCAGCAGCGGACGGGAGCATGCCGTGCCGGGCCAGAACGAGGGGGCCGACGCACACCCAAGCGTGCGGCACGAACAACCGCACCAGCACCACCACCTCACCTTTCCGAACCTCCGCCCGGCCCGGGGCACCGACGGGGCACCCGGTGCCCCGTCGGACGGCGCGTCCGACGCGGGGTCAGGACGGGGGCCGGGGGCCGACGATGCGGCGGGCGCCGCCCGCTGTCCCACCTGCTCGGCCCCGCTCGCCGACGGAACGCACCGGCCCGCCGACCCGGCCGGTCCCGCCCCCGCTCCCACGCCCGGGAGCACCGACCGCCTGCTGGCCGCGCTGAGCGCCAGCGAGTCCCGGTTCCGGGCCGCCTTCTGCGACGCCGGGATCGGCATGGCGCTGCTCGACCCCGACGACCGCATCATCGAGGTCAACCCGGCCTTCGCCACCCTGGTCGGCTGCGGGGTCGTCGACCTGGTCCGCACCCACATCCACGACATCATCGACCCGGAGGGCATGCCCGACCGGCTCTTCCCCGAGCTGGTCCGCGGCGACCGCGAACGCGTCCGGGTGGAGAAGCAGCTCAAGCACCGCGAGGGCCGCACGGTGTGGAGCAAGGTGACCATCTCCCTGATCCGGGACGGCGCCGGCAACCCGCAGTACACGCTCGCCATGGTCGAGGACATCACCGAACAGCGCCGGCTCGGCGACCGCCTGGAGTACCAGGCGCTGCACGACCCGCTGACCCGGCTCCCCAACCGGACCTTCTTCTTCGACCGGCTCGACGCGGCCTGCCTCACGGCCGGGATCACCGCGACCGCGCCGGAGACCGCGGAGACGGCGGCGGACCGGCCGGCCGGCCGCCGGGTCGGGGTCTGCTACCTGGACCTCGACGGCTTCGCCGCGATCAACGAGACCCTCGGTCACCACATCGGCGACCAGTTGCTGATCGCGGTCGCCGCCCGGCTCCGGCACGGCGTCTCCGACCACAGCTCCCACCTGGTCGCCCGGATGGGCGGCGACGAGTTCGCCGTCCTGGTGGCCGACAGCCGGGGCAGCGAGCAGCTCACCGAACTGGCCGCCCGGCTCCTCGAAGCGCTGGAACGCCCCTTCGACGTGTCCGGGCACCGGCTGGCGGTCACCGCCAGCGTCGGCGTCGTCGAACGGTCGGTGCACGAGACCACGCCCGCCGACCTGGTCAAGGACGCCGACTCCACGCTGTACTGGTCGAAGGCCGACGGCCGGGCCCGCTGGACCCTCTACGACCCGGACCGGGGCGCCCACCAGCTGACCCGTCAGCTGCTCGCCACCGCGCTCCGTCCGGCCCTGGAGCGCGGCGAGTTCACCGTCGAGTACCAGCCGCTCGTCGGCCTCGCCGACGGCGCCGTGCACGGTGCCGAGGCCCTGGTCCGCTGGCGCCACCCGCGCTACGGGACGCTCTCGCCCGACCGCTTCATCCCGCTCGCCGAGGAGTCCGGCGCGATCGTGCCGCTGGGCACCTGGGTGCTGGAGGAGTCCTGCCGCCAAGCCCGGCGCTGGCTCACGGAGTTCCCGGACAACGAGACCTTCGTGAGCGTCAACCTGGCCGCCCGTCAGATCTGGGACTCCGACGTGGTCGCCGACGTGGCCCGGGCCCTGGAGAGCTCCGGCCTGCCGGCCCGGCTCCTGCAACTGGAGATCACCGAGAGCGCGTTGCTCGGCCCCGGCGGGCGGCCGCTGCAGTCCCTGCAGGCCCTCGCCGACATGGGCGTCCGGATCGCCATCGACGACTTCGGCACCGGCTACTCCAACCTCGCCTACCTCTCCCGGCTGCCGGTGCACGTCCTGAAACTGGACGGCACCTTCATCGAGGGCTTCCGCGACCCGGACCCGGCCGGCCGCACCGGCCGCCCCGGGGCCGGCTCGCGCCGGAGCGACGCCGACGAGCAGATCGTCGGCGCCATGGTGCAGTTGGCCCACACGCTCGGGCTGACCGTGACCGCCGAGGGGATCGAGAGCGCGGCGCAGGCCGAACGGCTGCGACTCACCGGTTGCGACACCGCGCAGGGCTGGTACTTCGCCAAGCCCGGGGAGGCGGAGCACGTCGCCGCGATACTCCGCGAGCGCCGCCCGCGGCCGGCCACGTCATGACAACGGCCCGGCCGCGCCCCTGGTCGGGGGCCGGCCGGGCCGGGAACCGGACCCGCCGGCGGGCTCAGGCGCCGGCGGCCGCCTCGCCGGTGAGCCCGTAGGCCCGGGCGATCAGCCCGTACGAGCGGTGCCTGGCCTCGTGGCCGTGGATGTGCGAGGTGACCATCAGCTCGTCCACCCCCGTCCGCTTGCGCAGCGACTCCAGCCCGTCGGCGACCTCGCCCGGCGAGCCGAGGACGACGTTGCCCAGCCAGTCGTCCACGAAGTCGGCCTCCACCGGGCTGTACGGGTAGCTCTCCGCCTCCTCGGGGGTGGGGATCGGGCCCGGGTTCCCCCGGCGCAGGCGCAGCATGCCGAGCGCCGAGGAGCGCGCGAGCCTGCGGGCGGCCTCCCGGTCGTCGGCCGCGACCGCGTTCACCCCGATCAGCGCGTACGGCTCGGCGAGCACGGCCGAGGGGCGGAAGGACGACCGGTAGAGGTCGAGGGCCGGGATGGTGTTGGTGCTGCTGAAGTGGTGGGCGAAGGCGAACGGCAGACCGAGCCGGCCGGCCAGCTGGGCGCTGAAGCCGGAGGAGCCGAGCAGCCAGATCGGCGGCCGGCCGGCACTCCGGGGAACGGCCGCGAGCCGGGCGTAGGGGTGGCCGTCCGGGAAGTCGCCGTCGAGGAAGTGGGTCAGCTCGGAGAGCTGCTGGGGGAAGTCGTCGGCCCCCTCGGCGAGGCCGCGCCGCAGCGCCCGGGCGGTCGCGGGGTCGGTGCCGGGGGCGCGGCCGAGCCCGAGGTCGATCCGGCCGGGGTGCAGCGCCTCCAGGAGGCCGAACTGCTCCGCGATCCCCAGCGGCGCGTGGTTGGGCAGCATCACGCCCCCGGACCCGAGCCGCAGCGTCGTGGTGTGGGCCCCGAGGTGGGCGAGCAGGACGGCGGGCGTCGAGCTGGCGACGCCCGGCATGCCGTGGTGCTCGGCGACCCAGAACCGGTGGTAGCCCCACTCCTCGGCGCTGCGGGCCAGGGCCGTGGTCGAGGCCAGCGCCTCGGCCGGGGTGTAGCCGGCGCCCACGGTGGCCAGGTCCAGGATGGAGAGCGGCGCGGGCGCCGAGCCCCGGGCGGTGCCCCGGATCGCCGGGTGGCTCCGCGGTCCGGGCCCGCGCTCCTGCTGGTCGTCGGTGGTCATGCCGTCCGCCCTCCTGGCCGTCCTGCCGGTGTCCGTGTGGCGTCTGGAACGGCCGCGCACCTCGTCCGCGGCCCCGCCACTGCCAAGGGGGGTCAACCACGCCGCCGGGCCGGGTGTTCCCGCTCTCCGGCTCCACCGTGCGACCACCCGCCTACCGACCGTTCGGCTGACTCAGAGCCAGCGCGCGAACACGTGTGGCGACTTCACGCCAGCGCGGGAAGTCGCCAGCCGCAGGGCTCGCGACGGGCGGGCGGCGTCCGGCAGGCTAGGACGCAGAGCGGATCACCCAACGGGATCCACTCCCACCTGCAAGGTCGTCGGGCTGGACCAGCACCGATCGATCCCCGCGAGCCCCTGGAACGGCACCCCGCTCCAGGGGCTCGCGTCGTGTGAGGCCGAGCACAGCCGGGGTGCTTCATGGCATGAAAAGTCGAGGCGCTAGCGTTGTCCCCTGCAGCCATCTGCTCCCCCGGGCAGCCTGGAGGGAGTACCTGACTTGGACATCGCGACGGTGATCGGATCCTCATGGATCTGCGCCCTGGCTCTCTGCGCCGTACTCGGCGACGCCTTTCTCCCCTTCATCCCCAGCGGGACGCTGGTCATCCTGGCCGTGCTCAAGACGGCCCAGATAGACGGCGCTCCGGTGGTACTGGGGTTCGGGGTGGCGATCGCCTCCTTCCTGGGAGACCTCCTGCTGCTCCGGCTGGCCCGCCGGGGCGCCCCCTCGCTGCAGCGACGGCTCGAACACCGGCCGCAGCTGGCGGCCAGCGTGGCCCGGGTCCAGCAGGCGCTGGACGGGCGCACCACCGGGGCCGCGGCCGCCATGGTGGTGGTCGCCCGGTTCGTGCCGGCCGGCCGGACCGTGCTGGACCTGGCCATCGGGCACTCCCCCGCCGAGCCGCACCGCTTCCTGCGCTGGTCTGCCCTGGCCGCCCTGGTCTGGGCCGCCTACATCGTCACGCTGGGCTGGCTCAACAGCCACTGGTTCGACACCGCCTGGCTGAGCCTCGCGGTCTCCTGCGCCGCCGCGACCGTGATCAGCACCGCGATCGCCCGGATCGTGCGGCGCAACC
This sequence comes from Kitasatospora sp. NPDC005751, assembly GCF_040630835.1. NCBI lineage: Bacteria > Bacillati > Actinomycetota > Actinomycetes > Kitasatosporales > Streptomycetaceae > Kitasatospora > Kitasatospora sp. NPDC005751. Next base: position 105,611 of record NZ_JBEXYC010000011.1, on the reverse strand, counting down.
GCCGGCTCGTCATCACCTGACGCCGCGCCGCACCGGCGTGGGCGCGGAACCGCGTCGAGGGCTCCTACGGCACCGCAGCGTCGTCGACGCGCGGTGCCGCGCCCGTGCAGCCTCCGCCCCAACTCTCACTCCGGCCTCCGCCCCTGCGGCGCTGGCCCCGCGGCGTACCGGAGTTCGCGGTTCCGGTACAGCGCGCGGAGGACCGCCCGCCCGGCCCCGCCGGGAGCCGATCCCCCAAGAGCGTGCAAAACGTCACAGGACCGCAACAGAAGGCCGGCCGTTGCAGCCGGTCGATGCCGGGTAGGCGTGTTGGCTGTTGTTGGACCTCGGGGACTTCTTCTTCCTTGATGCCTTCCGCGTCCACATGCCATGCTAACGGCGTATTACATATCAATTACCCGATATGACCGGTGCGGCCCACTGGCGCCCTTCGGCCCGGCCGGCGGCACCCAGGGGAGACCATGACCAGCATCTCGCGCAGGACCGTGCTCAGCGCCACCGCCGCGACCGTCGCGCTCGGGGCGGCGGCGGCGTGTTCCAGCAGCGGATCGGGTTCAGGATCGAGTTCCTCCGCCCCCGGCGGCGCCGGAACCGGCACCGGCACCGGCGGGCCGGCGGTGACCGGTACGCCGAGCAAGGGGGGCGCCAAGGGCACGCCGATCGGGGACGGCTCCACGTCCGACACCGGCCCCCAGCCGAACCAGCCCAAGCCGGAGAAGCTCAAGCCCGGTGAGCGGCCGCCGCAGTTCGTGGTCTTCTCCTGGGACGGCGCCGGCGGCACCGACGACAACCAGTTCCCCCGCTTCCTCAAGCTGGCCGAGGAACACAAGGCCGCCATGACCTTCTTCCTCTCCGGGATCTACACCCTCCCCAAGGGCAAGGCCGAGCTGTACCACCCGCCGAAGCACTCGGTCGGCGCGTCCGACATCCCGTACCTCTCGGACGGGGCGGTGAAGAGCACGATCAAGCTGATCAGCCAGGCCTGGCTGGCCGGCCACGAGATCGGCACCCACTTCAACGGGCACTTCTGCTCGAGCCGTTCGGACGGCAACGGCGTCAACAAGTGGACGCCCGAGGACTGGCAGAGCGAGATCGACCAGGCGGTCTCCTTCGTGACCCAGTGGCGCACCAACACCGGGTTCACCGACGTCGACCCGCTCCCCTTCGACTACAAGAAGGAGCTCATCGGCGGGCGGACCCCGTGCCTGGAGGGGCAGAAGGCCCTGCTGCCGACCGCGGCCGCCCTCGGGTGGAAGTACGACGCCAGCTCCTCAGGCGGCCTCCAGATATGGCCGCAGAAGGTGCAGGACGGCAAGGTCTGGGACTTCCCGCTGCAGAGCATCCCGTTCCCCGGGCACTCGTTCCAGGTGCTCTCGATGGACTACAACATCCTCGCCAACCAGTCGGCCGGCAGCACCAAGGGCGACCCGGCGAAGTACGACGACTGGCGCTCCCAGGCCCGGGACTCCTACCTGGCCGGGTTCGACCGGGCCTACAACGGCAACCGCGCGCCCTTCTTCATCGGCAACCACTTCGAGCAGTGGAACGGCGGGATCTACATGGACGCCGTCGAGGAGACGCTCAAGACCATCGCCGGCAAGCCGGAGGTCCGGCTGGTCTCCTTCCGCCAGCTGGTCGAATGGCTGGAGGTCCAGGACCAGTCCACCATCCGCAAGCTGCGTTCGCTGAACGTCGGGCAGGCCCCGGCCGGCGGGTGGGGGACCTTCCTCGGCGCCGCCGGGTGACCGGCTCCTGAGGCGCGGCGGGCGGGCACCCGGGGCGCGGGCGCGGTAAGCGGACGCCCGGGGCGCGGGCGTGCCGGGTGTGGGCGCCGGCCATGTGTCCGCGCACCGGCGTGGGGCCGGGCGACATGGTCGCCGTGCCCCGCGCTCGGGGACGGTGGTGGGGCGTTCCTCCGCCCCCTCCCCCCTCACGAGGTGACCCTGTGGACAAGGTCCTGGACTCCGCCGCCGAAGCGGTCGGGGACATCCCCGACGGAGCGGTGCTGGCCGTCGGCGGCTTCGGCCTCTGCGGCATCCCCAGCACCCTGATCGGCGCCCTGGCCGCCACCCGCGCCACCGGCCTGCACGTCGTCTCCAACAACTGCGGGGTGGACGACTGGGGGCTCGGCCTGCTGCTGCGGGCCGGCCGGATCGCCCGGATGACCTCCTCCTACGTCGGGGAGAACAAGGAGTTCGCCCGGCAGTACCTCTCCGGCGAGCTGGAGGTGGAGCTGACCCCGCAGGGCACCCTCGCCGAACGGCTGCGCGCCGGGGGCGCGGGCATCCCCGCGTTCTTCACCCCGGCCGGGGTCGGCACCCAGGTCGAGGAGGGCGGGCTGCCCTGGCGCTACGGCGCGGACGGTTCGGTGGCGCTGGCCTCGCCGCCGAAGGAGGTCAGGGAGTTCGGCGGGCGCCGCTACCTGCTGGAGGAGGCCGTCACCGCCGACTTCGCGCTGGTCCGCGCCGAGGTCGCGGACCGGCACGGCAACTGCGTGTTCCACGCCGCCGCCCGCAACTTCAACCCGCTCTGCGCCACGGCCGGCCGGACCACGCTGGTCGAGGCCGACCGGATCGTCGAACCGGGCGTGCTGGATCCGGACGCCGTCCACCTGCCCGGGGTGTACGTCGACCGCCTGGTCCTCGCCGATCCCGCCGACCGCCGCGTCGAGCGCCGCACCGTCCGCACCGCGCTCCAGGAGGCCTGAGCCGATGACCGCCGAGACCTTCGCCGCCGCCCCGCGGTCCGTCGCCGCCCCGGGCCGGGCGCCCGAATCCCGGAACGCCCCGGACGCCCGGAGCGCTTCCGACGCGGACGCCCGGAGCGCTGCCGAGGCCCGGAACGCGCTCGCCGCGCGGGCCGCGCGGGAGCTCCGGGACGGCCAGTACGTGAACCTGGGGATCGGCCTGCCGACCCTGATCCCCGGTCACCTCCCCCCGGGCGTGCGGGTGGTGCTGCATTCGGAGAACGGCGTCCTCGGCGTCGGCCCGTACCCCCTGGAGGGCACCGAGGACCCCGATCTGATCAACGCGGGCAAGGAGACCGTGACCGTCACCGCCGGCGCCTCGTACTTCGATTCGGCGTTCTCCTTCGGCATGGTCCGGTCCGGTCGGATCGACGTCTCGGTGCTCGGCGCGATGCAGGTCTCGGCCGCCGGCGATCTCGCCAACTGGATGATCCCGGGCAAGATGGTCAAGGGCATGGGCGGGGCGATGGATCTCGTGCACGGCGCCCGCCGGCTGATCGTGGTCATGGAGCACACCGCCCGGGACGGTTCGCCGAAGATCGTCGAGGAGCTCTCGCTCCCGGCCACCGGGCGGGGTGTCGTCGACCGGATCGTCACCGACCTGGCCGTCGTCGACGTCACGCCCGGCGGGCTGCGCCTGGTCGAGACGGCGCCGGGCGTCTCGTTCGACGAGGTCCGCGCCGCGACCGGCACGGCCCTGCTGCCGCCGTCCTGACCGAGGGACCCGCACGGAGGCCGGACCACCCGTACGGCGGTCCGGCCTCCGCTCCTCCGTCAGACCGGCCCGCGTACGCGAGGCAGGAATCATCCCCTCGTCACACCAACTCGGGCCGCATGGCCGGGAATCGTCATATCCTCACCCCCGCGCGATGATCGTTTCGAGGACTGGTTGCGATCACGTCAACCCTCCGGGAGAGTTGGGGCAGCCAGAAGGTCCCGCGCACCCGGAAGGGAGTCCGGAGAGCGCGCCGGGACCCCGCCTTCGAAGTGGCCGGACGACCGCGCGCGATGATCGGTCGTACACGTTTCACCGATGCCGCCCGGGATCCGCCCGGGATCCGCCAGGCGACACCGCAGTCGCCCGGGCGGCGCCCCGCTTCGAAGGCCAGGCTCCGGGGGAGCGGCCTTCCAGGACGCCCAGGCACAGCCACTGGGCATCGGATCGCACACCTCCGGTCGGAGCACGCACGATCGAGCCGGCCCGAGCGGCCGGCCACGGGGGGAGCCACAGTTGGTCAAGCAGTTCTCGCGGCGCCCGCGCGAGGAGAGCGCGCCCGGTGCTTCCCTGGCCGTCCCCGAAGCCCCGTACGACTACGCCCACTTCAGCCGGCTCGCCGGTCCGGCCACCACCCCGGGCGACGGCGGCGACACCCCCGGCCCCTACCGCGTCCGCTACCGGAGCCTGCTGCGCCGGGAGCCGCACCGGATCCGGGCCGCGCTGCTCCTGCTGGCCGCCCCGGCGGTCGAGTCGGTGCTGCTGGTCTGGCTGCTGCTCCCCGGCCACTGGCCGGTCCGGCCGGGCGAGACGCACGCCTGGCTGCTGATCGCCGACAAGGCGATGGTCACGATCATCGCGGTCGTCGAGCTGTTCCGCCTGGTCAACGTCGTCTCCAACACCCACGCCACGCTGGTCGCCCGCGACCCCGTGCCGGTCACGCCCGAACCGGGCACCCGGGTCGCGTTCCTCACCACCTGCGTACCGGGCAAGGAGCCGCCGGAGCTGGTGCGCACCACACTGGTCGCCGCGCTCGCCGTCCGGCACGACGGACCGTACGACGTCTGGCTGCTCGACGAGGGGAACGATCCCGCGATGCGCGCGCTCTGCGCCCACCTGGGCGTGCGGCACTTCAGCCGGCGCGGGATCGGGCCGTGGAACCGGCCCGAGGGGCGGTTCCGCGCCGGGAGCAAGCACGGCAACTACAACAGCTGGCTCCAGGCCCACGGCGCCGCCTACGACTTCTGGCTCTCGGTGGACACCGACCACGTCCCGCTCCCCGAGTTCGGCGAGCGGATGCTGGGGTTCTTCCGGGACGAGGACGTGGCGTTCGTGGTCGGCCCGCAGGTGTACGGGAACTACCGCAGCTCGGGTTCGGCGGTCACCCGGTTCTCCGAGAGCCAGCAGTTCCTGTTCCACGCGCTGATCCAGCGGGCGGGCAACCGTTACGGCGCGCCGATGTTCGTCGGCACCAACAACGCGGTGCGGATCGGCGCGCTGCGGTCGATCGGCGGGCTGTCCGACTCGATCACCGAGGACATGGCGACCGGGCTGGAGTTCCACCGCCGCCGCAACCCGGCCACCGGGGCGCGCTGGCGGTCGGTCTACACCCCGGACGTCCTGGCGGTCGGCGAGGGCCCCTCCTCCTGGACGGACTTCTTCTCCCAGCAGCTCCGCTGGAGCCGGGGCACCTACGAAACGCTCCTGACCCAGTACTGGCGGGCCGCCTGGCGGCTGACGCCCGGCCGGCTGCTCAACTACACGCTGATGGTCTGCTTCTACCCGATGGCGGCGCTGACCTGGCTGCTCGGCGGGGTGTCGAGCGTGCTCTACCTGGGCTTCGGCGCCTCCGGGGTCCACGTCTCCTCGGAGATCTGGATGATGCTCTACAGCGACGCGGCCGCCCTCCAGGTGCTGCTCTACACCTGGAACCGCAAGCACAACGTCAGCCCGCACGAGCCGGCCGGGTCGTCCGGGGTGGCGGGCATGGTGATGTCGGCGCTGTGCGGGCCGATCTACGCGGCCTCGCTCCTCCAGGCCCTGCTCCGCCGGCGCAGCCGGTTCGTGGTGACGCCGAAGGGCCACTCGGCCAGCCCCGACCGGGTGGCGACGTTCCGCGTCCACCTGTTCTGGGCGCTGGTGTTCGGCGGGGCGGTCACGGCCTCGTTCTTCACCGGCCACGACCACCTCGCCATGCGCACCTGGGCCTGCCTGGCGCTGCTGCTGAGCCTGCTGCCGATGCTCGTGCTGGCCGCCGACGCGGTACGCCGCAGGCGGGCCCGGCCGATCTCCGCGCTCACGGTCACCGGCGCCGCCGCCCCGAGGGTCCCGCGGCAGCCCCGGGCCGGGGAGCGTGCCGGGGCCGCCCCCGGCACGCAGAGCACCGAGGCCACGGCGCCCGCCGCCACCGGCCGCTGACACCCGGCCGCTCAGCCCCGGTCCGTCGAACCAGCCCGTCGAACCAGCCCGTCGTCGCGCCGCAGCAGGAGGGACCACCCACCGTGAGGATCCGCAACGCCGGCCGGACCAGGCGCTTCGCCCTCGGCAGCACGGTCGCCCTGACCGTGGCCGGGATGAACGCGCCGGCCGTCCTCGGCTTCGCCCACGAGCAGTACCACCAGTACGTGATCAACCGCCCGGCCTACAAGGCCGAGTACGGCCACTGGCAGACCGTCGTCCTCCCGGCCGAGTTCCGGATCAACGCCGTCCACGCCAGCCTGCTGCGCACCGGCAAGGTGCTGATCATCGCCGGCTCCGGGAACAGCCGGCGCAGCTTCGACGCGGGCTCCTTCAAGAGCCTGCTCTGGGACCCCGCCGCCAACACCTACCGGCGGATCCCGACCCCGGCGGACATGTTCTGCGGCGGCCACACCGCACTGCCCGACGGCCGGCTGCTGGTGGCCGGCGGCACCCTGCGCTACGAGGCGCTGGACGGCGCCGTGAAGAAGGCGGCCGGCACCATGCGGGTGCGCAACGAGAACCCGGACGCGGCCCGCACCTTCCCCGAGGGCACGGTGTTCACCGGCCCCGGCGGCCACACCTACCTGTCCACCGCCGAGGTGACCGTCCCGGCCGCGACGAAGACCGGCGCCGGCGACCGGACGGTGGTGAAGGCCGGCGAGCAGCACGTGTTCGTGGAGGCGGTGGCGGCGGGCACCGGGTCCGTCGAGGACTCCCCCGCCCAGTACGCGATCAAGGGCCTGGACGGCGCCGACGCCCGCAACCTCTACGGCATGGCCGACCGGCTGACCCTGGAGAAGCAGGACTTCCAGGGCATCCGCTCCGCCTTCGAGTTCAACCCGGACACCGAGCTGTACGAGCAGGTCACCGACATGGCGTACGCCCGCTGGTACCCGACGCTCACCGGGCTGGGCGACGGGCGGGTGGTCACCGTCTCCGGGCTGGACGACACCGGGCAGATCCTCGGCGGCAACGACAACGAGATCTACGACCCGGCCCGCAAGACCTGGTCGAAGGCGCCCGACCGCTACTTCCCGACCTACCCGTCGATCTTCCTGACCGCCTCCGGCAAGCTCTTCTACTCCGGCTCCAACGCGGGCTACGGCCCGGCGGACCAGGGCCGCGACCCGGGGCTCTGGGACTTGCGGGACAACAGCTTCCAGCCCGTCCCGGGACTGCGCGACCCCGCGCTCACCGAGACCTCGTCCTCCGTCCTGCTGCCGCCCGCCCAGGCGCAGAAGGTGATGGTGCTCGGCGGCGGGGGCGTCGGCGAGTCACCGCTCTCCACCGCGCGCACCGACATCGCCGACCTCTCCGCCCCGAAGCCCGCCTTCACCCCCGGGCCGGACCTGCCCGCCGGCGGCACCCGCTACCTCAACAGCGTGATCCTGCCGAACGACACCGTGTTCACCACCGGCGGCTCCCGCGACTACCGCGGCAAGCACCGCAGCGACCTGCTCGAGTCGCAGGTCTACCACCCGGACACCAACACCTTCAGCGCCGCGGCCGAGCCGACCGTCGGACGCGACTACCACGCGGAGGCGCTGCTGCTGCCCGACGGCCGGGTGGTGGTCCTCGGCTCCGACCCGCTCTTCGCGGACAGGGCCGACACCGAACCGGGCACCTTCGAGCAGCGGATCGAGATCTACACCCCGCCGTACCTGTTCCACGGCGCGCGGCCGCGGGTGACCGACGCCCCGGCCGGCGCGAAGCTCGGCACCACGCTCACGGTGGGCACCCCGGACCCGGCGGGCATCGCCACCGCCAAGCTGGTCCGGCCGAGTTCGGTCACCCACGCGACCGACGTCGAGCAGCGCTCGGTGGCCCTGGACGTCGGCACGCGCTCGGCCGGCGGGGTCGCCCTCACCCTGCCCGGCAACCCCGATCTGCTGCCGCCCGGCTGGTACATGCTGTTCGTGACGGACCGGGCCGGCACCCCCTCGGTCGCGCGCTGGATCCAGGTGACCGCCTGATCCCCGGGCGCCCCGACCACCCGACGCGCCCGAACACCCCTCGCACCCGAACACCCGGCGCGGCCGCCCGGCTACCCGCCCCCGCGCACCAGCCCCAAGGCGTACGGCAGCCAGAACTCGCCCGCCCGGGGCTCGCCGCGGCCGCACTCGCCGTCCGACTCACCCGGGTTCTTGATCCACAGGTACGCGTCCACCCCGGGCCGGCCGGTGGCGGCGGTGGGCGGCTCGCCCAGCGCGCGGCCGGGCGGGTTGCACCAGGCCTCGCTGCTCAGCGGGCCGTTGCCGTTGCGGCTGGTGTCGATGACGAAGTGCTTCCCGCCCAGCGCGGTGGAGAGTTCGGCGCCGTACGCCGCGTCGCGGTCGGTGCTGTAGAAATTGGAGACGTTCACGGCGAAGCCGTCCGCCACGGCGACGCCGGACTTGCTCAGCGCCCCGGCCATCGCCGACGGGTCCTGGGCCCAGCCGGGGTTCCCCGCGTCCAGGTAGACCCGGACCTGCGGACGCTTCTTCAACTCCTGTACGGCGAAGGCCAGCAGGCCGTACCGCTCGGCGGCGGTATCGCCCTTGACCCCGCAGCCGTCCAGGGTGTGCGCGACGGCGTCCGGCTCCAGCACCACCCAGGCCTTGCGGTCGCCGATCGCCTCGGCGACGCCGGTGATCCAGGAGCGGTAGGCGGCGGCGTCGGCCGCGCCGCCGGCCGAGTACTGGCCGCAGTCCCGGTGCGGGATGTTGTACGCGACGAAGACCGGGGTGCGGTCCACCTCGGCGGCCAGGCGGCTCAGTTGCTCGACGCTGCCCGGGGCGGCCTGGTCGACGAGCCACTGCGAGGAGGGCTGGGAGGCGATCCCGGCGAGGGTGTCGGCCTCGGCCGTCCGGCCCTGACCGCGCAGCGCGGCCGACTGCCGGGCCGCGGACGTCCGGTCGGACACGTAGAACGTCTGACCCGGCAGCTGGACGGGCCCGGCGCCGGCGCTCGCCGTGGTGGAACCGGTGGGCGCGGGCGCCGCGGCGGACCCCGTGCCCGCACTCCCCGGCGGGTCGGCCGAACTCCCGCCGCCGCAGCCCGCCACCCCTGCCGTCAGCCCCAGCAGCGCCGCCCCCACGGCCAGCCGGAACCCCGCCCCTCGCCATACCCGGCGCACGTACCGCCCCTCCCAGACCCGGTCCGGCGACCAGGTCGGCACCCAGCTTCGCACACCGGGTACCGGCCTCCGGCCGACGCCGGTGAACGGCCGGTGACGGCGGGCCGGCGCGACGCCCGGCCCGCCGTGCGGTCAGTCCTGCTTCAGGTTCGGCACCTGCCAGTCGATCGGGTCGACGCCGAAGCCGGCCAGCGCCTCGTTGATCTGCGAGAAGGGGCGGCTGCCGAAGAACAGCTTGGCGGAGAGCGGCGACGGGTGGGCGCCCTGGACCACGACGTGCTTGGTGGTGTCGATCAGCGGCAGCTTCTTCTTGGCGTAGTTGCCCCAGAGCACGAAGACCACCGGCTCGTCGCGCGCGCTCACCGCCTTGATCACCGCGTCGGTGAACTTCTCCCAGCCCTTGGCCTTGTGCGAGTTGGCCTCGTGCGCGCGCACCGTGAGCACCGCGTTGAGCAGCAGGACGCCCTGCTCGGCCCAGTGCATCAGGTAGCCGTTGTCCGGGGCGGGGATGCCCAGGTCGGCGTTCAGCTCCTTGAAGATGTTGCGCAGCGACGGGGGCGTCCGGGTGCCCGGGAGCACCGAGAAGCTCATGCCGTGCGCCTGGCCGTCGTCGTGGTACGGGTCCTGGCCGAGGACGAGCACCCGGACCTTCTCGTAGGGCGTGGCCTCCAGCGCCGAGAACTCCTGCCCGCTCGGCGGGAAGACCTGGTGCTCCGCGCGCTCCGCCGCCACGAAGGCCGCCAGCGCGGCGAAGTACGGCTGCTCCGCCTCGGCGCCCAGCACCTCGCGCCAGGACTCCGGCAGCTCCAGCCCGCCGACCGCCCCTGCTTCGACCCCGGCTGCCTCGACCACGCCTGCCTCGACCGTGTCCGTCACGACATCAACCTCCCACCGGACGGCCGCTCACCGCCGCACCGCCCCGACCTCCGGCGTACCGCGCCGCTTGCGCCGCCCGCCCTCTTCCACACCGAACGCTACACAGCTCCACCGACAACTCACTCCGCCGCGGCGCCCGCACCCACCGGCTCGACACCGGGCGGCCCGTCACCGACCGCGGGGGCGGCGGCAGCGGCGGCCCGCGCCACCCGGACGTGCTCGACCACGTTCAGCGCCACCACCAGCACCGCCAGCACCACCAGGACGACGAGCGCCGGCAGCCGCACCATCACCGGCACCAGGGCGAACACCACCGCCGCCGCCACGATCCGGGTGGTCGACACCGCGCGGAACATCATCCACCGGGTGTAGCCGAAGGTCAGCAGGTACAGCCCGCAGCCCCCGTACAGCAGCGCCACCGAGCCCGCCCCGAGGGCCCGCCGCGGGTCGGCCACCGTCTCGCCGAAGCCGACCGCGACCGCGATCACCCCGGCCACCAGCGCGAGGTGGCCGTACTGGAACACCCGGCGGATGACGTCCCGGCGGGAGTCCGCGACGGTCACGGCATGCCGCATGGCGTCCGCCGCGTAGACGAAGTACTGCCACCAGAGCCCGGCGGAGATGGTGAACGCCGCCGCCACCGCGGCCAGTTCGGCCGCGTCGAGGCGGACGGCGGCGGCCGTGGCGCCGATCCCGACGATCGACTCGCCGAGCGCCACCAGCAGGAACAGCGCGAACCGCTCCGGCATGTGCTGCGGGTGGTACGCCACCTTGGCCAGCCGGTTGCGGAACAGCACCGGGCCGGACAGGTCGCAGAGCGCGCCCAGCGTCCAGAGCACCAGCCGCGGCCCCTCCGGGAGCAGCCCGCCCACGAACAGCAGCGGCCCGCTGACCAGCACGCCCACCCCGTACGGTCCGCGCCAGACGCCCGGGACGCGGATCAGCAGCACCAGCAGCAGCACCCGGGCCGCCCAGTAGCCGGCGCCGAGCAGCACGCCCCGGCCCTCGTAGGCGCCGGGCACGGCCAGCGCCATGAAGAGGCCGGCCAGGCCGACGGCGAGGATCCCGAGGCGGTCCCTCGGGGTGTCCACGTCGCGGATGTTGGCCTGCACGGTGGTGCCCACCCAGCACCAGTACACCGGGACGAACACCACCAGCGCCCGCGCGACGCCGCCCCAGTCGTGGTGGTGGTGCAGCAGGCCGGAGACCTGCGTGACCGCGAAGACGAAGACCAGGTCGAAGTAGAGCTCCGCCCAGGTCACCCGCTTCTCGTCGATGGACTCCCCCGCCGTACTCATCCCGCCCCCTCCTCCGCATACGCAACAGGCGCACGCAAACGGACGGGCCCCGCCCGGCCACCGGCCGGGCGGGGCCCGCGTCATCAGAGCAGAGGCTAGACCAGGTCGACCAGGTCCGCGATCGACTGGACGACCCGGGTCGGCCGGTACGGGAACCGCTCCACGTCGGCGGCGGCGGTGAGGCCGGTGAGCACCAGGATGGTCTCCATGCCGGCCTCCATGCCCGCCACGATGTCGGTGTCCATCCGGTCGCCGATCATCACGGCGGTCTCCGAGTGGGCTCCGGCGCTGTTCAGCGCCTCGCGCATCATCAGCGGGTTGGGCTTGCCGACGAAGTAGGGCTCGACGCCCGTCGCCTTGGTGATCAGCGCCGCGACCGAGCCGGTGGCCGGCAGCACGCCCTCGGTGGACGGGCCGGTCTCGTCGGGGTTGGTGCAGATGAAGCGGGCACCCTGGTTGATCAGGCGGATCGCCTTGGTGAGCGCCTCGAAGCTGTAGGTGCGGGTCTCGCCGAGGACGACGTAGTCCGGGTTGTTGTCGGTCAGCACGTAGCCCGCCTGGTACAGCGCGGTGGTCAGGCCGGCCTCGCCGATCACGTAGGCGGTGCCGCCGGGGCGCTGGCCCTTGAGGAACTTCGCGGTGGCCAGGGCGGAGGTCCAGATGCACTCCTCCGGCACCTCCAGGCCCATGCCGGCCAGGCGCGCGCTGAGGTCGCGCGGGGTGTAGATCGAGTTGTTGGTGAGCACCAGGAAGGGCTTGCCGGACTCCCGCAGCCGGCGCAGGAACTCCTCCGCGCCGGGGATCGGCGTGCCCTCGTGGATGAGGACCCCGTCCATGTCGGTCAGCCAGGACTCGATGGGCTTGCGCTCTGCCACGTGCGTGTCTCCCGAAGTTGCAACGTCTTGCGATGGTCGTACCAAATCTGCGGCGCACCGCCGTCACCGTTGCGCCTCCCACCGGCCGGACCCACCTCGGGACACCGGACCGCCGGGGGTACTGCTGGCTGCCCCAACGGGGCACAGCCTAATCCGCACACCAGCCCGACGGCAGTACGTCCCGCCCACCGGAACGCCCAGGTCCGGACGACCGCACCGGACCCCGCACCGGGCCCCGGGCCGGGACCGGCTCCGGACGGGCCCCGGGACCGTCCTGCGGCTCTCCCGCCTCAACGGCTCCTTAAGCCGCCCCTAACCTCTCTGAGCACCCCTCAGCAGGCCCCCGCCGCCCGGCTAGCGTGAACGGCACCACCCTCACCCCGCTCCCGCGAAGGAGTCCCCTCACCATGCCCGTGCGCCACCGCCTCCCCGCCGCCGTCCTCACCCTCGCCGCCGCCGGCCTCACCGTCGGGGTCGGAGGCGGATCCGCCGCCGCGCACGGCTCGATGCAGAATCCGCTCAGCCGGATCGAGGGCTGCTACCTGGAGGGCGCCGAGCACCCGAAGTCGGCGGCCTGCCGGGCCGCCGTGGCCGCCGGGGGCACGGCCGCCCTCTACGACTGGATGAGCCTGCGGATCGGGGACGCCGCCGGGCGCCACCGCGAGCTGATCCCGGACGGCCGGCTGTGCAGCGCGGGCTCGGACCTGTACAAGGGCCTCGACCTGCCGCGCGCCGACTGGCCGGCCACCAACCTCACGGCCGGGTCGGACTTCACCTTCCGCTACCGTGCCACCGCGCCGCACCGGGGCACCTTCCAGCTCTTCGTCACCAACGCCGACTACTCCCCGACCAAGCCGCTGACCTGGGCGGACCTGGAGCCCCAGCCGTTCCTCACGGTCACCGACCCGCAGCTGACGGACGGTTCCTACGTGCTGCCCGGCAAGGTCCCGGCGGGGAAGACCGGACGCCAGCTGATCTACGCGATCTGGCAGCGCTCGGACAGCCCGGAGGCGTTCTACTCCTGTTCGGACGTGGTCTTCGACGGCAGCGGCACCGCGCCGACGACGACACCCGCGACGCCGCCCGCCCCCGCTCCGGGCGGCACCGCCCCGGCTCCGTCGTCCGGGCACCCCGCCGGGCACGACCACACCACCGCTCCGGCCACGCCGACCGCCGCCCCGACGGCCGCGGCCACCACCCCCGCCGCCTCCGCCACCACGCCGCCGCCCACGGCCGGCCCCGCCGCGGTGGCCGGCCCCGGTCCCACCACGCAGGCTCCCGCGCCCGCCCCGGTGCCGGCCACCGATCACGAGCGGCTCGCCCAGACCGGCTCCGACCGCTCCCTCGGCGTCCTGGCCTCGATCGGCTCGGCCTTCCTCCTGGCCGGCGCCGTCGTCGCCGTCATCCACCGTCAGCGCCGCCGCACCCCGGGCGCCCACGCCCGCTGACCCCGACCACCCCGGACCGACCCGCCCCCGGACCGCCGGGACGCCCGCCGCCCCACCGGCGGGCGTCCCGGTCGAACCACCGCGGCCGCCTCACCGTCCGTCACACCGACGGCACCGAAACCGGGGCCAATCGGACACCTCGTGCTGGCGCACCGTGATTGAGTAAGGCGCATGAGCCCCTCCTCACGCCCTTCCCGCGACCACGACGGCCCCTTCCGTGTCGGCCTGATCGGCTACGGTCTGGCCGGAGCCGCCTTCCACGCCCCGGTGATCGCCAGCACCCCCGGGCTCCGGCTGGACGCGGTGGTCACCGCCAACCCCGACCGCCGCGCCCAGCTGCGCACGGACCACCCCGGCGCCCGTGCCGTGGACACCCCGGAGCAGCTGCTGGCCGACCGGGACGCGCTCGACCTGATCGTGATCGCCTCGCCCAACCGCACCCACGTCCCGCTCGCCCGGGCCGCGCTGCGCGCCGGGCTGGCCACCGTGGTCGACAAGCCGCTGGCCGCCACCGCCGCCGACGCGCGGGAGCTCTGCACGCTGGCGCGGTCGCAGGGCGTCCTGCTCTCCGTCTTCCAGAACCGGCGCTGGGACGGCGACTTCCTCACCGCCGCCCGGCTGGTCCGCGAGGGCGCGCTGGGCCGGGTCCACCGCTTCGAGTCCAGGTTCGAGCGGTTCCGCCCCAAGCCCAAGGCGGGCTGGCGCGAGCTGGCCGACCCGGCCGAGGGCGGCGGCACGCTGTACGACCTGGGCAGCCACCTGGTCGACCAGGCGCTCACCCTGTTCGGCCCGGTCGAGACGGTCTACGCCGAGATCGACACCCGCCGGGACGGCGCGGTGGTCGACGACGACGCCTTCCTCGCCCTCACCCACGCCTCCGGCACCCGCTCCCACCTGTGGACCAGCGCCATCACCCCGCTCGTCGGGCCCCGGCTGCGGGTGCTCGGCGACACCGCCGGATACGTGAAGTTCGGCATGGACCCGCAGGAGGAGGACCTCCGCGCCGGTCAGCGCCCGGACGGCACCGGCCGCGCCGGGGCGCCGTGGGGCGCCGACCAGCCCTCCCGGTACGGCACCGTCGGCACCGACGAGGACGCGACCACCGTCCCGACCGACCTGGGCGACTACCCCGCCTTCTACGCGGGCGTCGCCGCCGCCCTGGCCGACCCGGGCACTGCGCCGCCGGTCGACCCGCTCGACGCCGTGGCCACCCTGACCGTCCTGGAGGCCGCCCGCACCTCGGCCGCCACCGGCACGACCGTCCGGCTCGGCTGACCCCTTCCGGGGGCGCGGCGCGGCCGGTCGGACCTGGTCGGCCCCGGCTGGAGTCGGCCGGACCGAGTCGGATCCGGTCAGATCCCGATGACCTCGACGGCCGCGCCGAGGCCCCGGAAGTCCGCCACGTTGCGCGTGTACAGCGGCAGCCCGTGCGCGGAGGCGACGGCCGCGATCATCAGGTCGATCCGGCGCGGACGCGGCTGGCGCCCGGCGGCGATGGTCAGCGTGACCAGCGTCCCGTACCGGGCGGCGGCGGCCGCGTCGAAGGGCAGCGGGTCGAAGTCGGCCATCGCCGCGCCCAGCACCTCCAGCCGCGACGCCCGGCTGACCGCGTCCCGAGCCATCGAGACGCCCTGCTGGAGCTCGGCGAAGGTGATCGCGGTCAGCTCCGGCACGGCCGGCAGCTCGGCCGGGTTGAGCAGCGCCAGGTCGATGTAGACGCAGGTGTCCAGTACCCCGGCCGGGCGGCGCCGGGGCGCCCTGCGCCGCTCAGCCACGCCGCCGCTCGAAGGGGTCGTCGCCGTCGTCCCCCACCAGCTCCTCGGGGCCGAAGTACTCCTCGGCCTCCTTGCGCATCTGCTGGTAGTCCACCCGCGGCAGCTTCACGTGCCGCGCCACCAGTTCCTCGGCCGTGAGGCGCCGCCGCTCCGCGACCGGCCGCAGCTCCGCGACCTCGACCCCGTTCCTGGTGATGTGGAAGGTCTCGCCCGCCTCCACCGCGTCCATCACCGCGGCGGAGTTGTTCCGGAACTCCCGCTGGGTAATCGTCTTCATCCTTCCAAGGTAGCCCCGGGTAGCACCGCTGGCTACGGTGCGCGGGAGCGCCGGGGCCGCCCGCCGTGAGCGCGCGCTCCCCCGGGAGCGCCGGGCGTCGTACCATCGTCGACAACGCCCGGACCCGGTACCGCCGAGCACGGCGCGTCCGTCGGCACACCAGTCGGTTCGTCAGCCGGTACGCCCGGCAGTCGGTGCCCGGCACTCGGCACTCGGCACTTGGCAGGAGAGGAGCTCACCGTGGGATTCGTCGCGATGCTGCTCGGCCTGCTCCGGGTGCTGACCGGGGAGGCGCTCACCGACGGTGGGACGCTGACCTCGGTGGCCGCCGCCGCGGCCGTGGTGCTGCTGGCCGGCGCCGTCGCGGGCACGCTGGCCGCGGCCCGGTTGCTGGGCGCGCGGGCGCCGGCCGCCGTCCGGGACGGGACGCTGCGGCGTCGGGCGCTCCGGACGGCCTTCCTCCCGCAGCGCGATCCCGACGCCCGGGGCAGGCGACGCCCCAGGGCCCCGGGCGCGGCCCCGGCGGCCGCGTAACCACCCCTTTCTCCACCGCCGTCCACGCGGCCGCCCTCCGCCGATCACTCATGTCCTGAGACGCTGAGACCCCGGAGGGCTCGCTCCACCATGTCCGTTTTCGCAGTGCTCGACCCGGCCGTCGGCCTGGCCCACGACGTCGTCGCCTCCCTCGCCCAGCTGGTGCCCACCGCGCTGGCGATCGTCCTGTTCACCGTCTGCGTCCGGCTCGCCCTGCACCCGCTGGCGCGGGCGGCCGCGCGCGGCGAGAAGTCGCGGGCCCGGCTCGCGCCGAAGGTCGCCGAGCTGAACCGCAAGCACAAGGGCAAGCCGGAGAAGCTCCAGGCCGCGCTCGCCGAGCTGTACCGGGAGGAGAAGGCCTCGCCGTTCGCCGGGTGCCTGCCGATGCTGATCCAGATCCCGTTCTTCTCGGTGATGTACCGGCTGTTCACCACCCCGAACGACCTGCTCGGCCACACCCTCTTCGGCGTCCCGCTCGGCCTGCACGCGGGCAGCGCGCAGAGCGCCGCGCAGTGGGTGGTGTTCGGCGCGCTGTACGCCGGGCTGGCCGCCGTGGGGTACGTCAACTTCCGCCGGGCCCGCCGTGCGCAGGCGGCCGCTCCGAAGCAGCCGGCGCAGCCGGGGCAGCCCGGGCAGGCCGGACTGATGGCGGTCATGCCGTACCTGTCGTTCGGCACCGTGCTGTTCGCGGCGCTGGTGCCGCTGGCTGCCGCGCTCTACCTGCTGACGACGTCCGCCTGGTCGGCCGCCGAACGCGGCTGGCTGCACCGGGGCGGGACCGCGCCGGTGCCGGCGGTGGCGCTGATCTGACCGGCGCGCGCCGTACGGTCCGGCGGCGGGGGCCCCCGCCGCCGGGCGGGTCAGGCGCGCAGCAGGTTGCCGATCACCGCGCGGGCGATCGTCGCCGGGTCCTCCCCGGCGCGGTCGGGCAGGCTCCCGCTGTTCCACAGCTGGGCGAAGCCGTGGACGATCGACCAGGCCGCCAGTTTGAGCTCGCGCTCCCGCGCGTGCTGCGGGGCGGACGCCGCGAGCGCGGCGGCGAGGGCCTCGTCGGCGCGGGCCCGGGCGGCGGACAGGTGCGGGTCGTCCGGGTGGTAGAGGCCGGGCTCGAACATGACCGCGAAGTGGGCGCGGTGCCCGACGGCGAACCGGACGTAGGCGATCCCCGCCCCGGCCAGGTCCGGCCCGGCAGCGCGTACCGCGTCGGCGAGGAGTTCGTACCCCTGGGCGGCGAGTGCGGTGAGCAGTCCCGCCTTGTCGCCGAAGTGGTGGGCGGGGGCGGCGTGGGAGACGCCGGCCCGGCGGGCCAGCTCGCGCAGGCTCAGCGCGGCGGGCCCGTTCTGTTCGATGGCCGCGGCGGCGGCGGCGAGCAGGGCATTCCTCAGGTCACCGTGGTGATAGGGCTGGGCAGACATGCCCCGATCATAACTTTCCATTGACAAGATGGCGCGGCCGCACCTAACTTGATGGTGTCAAGATGCCCTGCACGCAGGGCACCACCCGCACCTTCGGAGGCCGAGATGGCACCCCTGATCGCTCTTGTCGCCGGATTCCTGGCCGCCCGCCTGGCCGGACTGGCCGGTGTGGACGTGCTCGACGGCTGGCACCCCGCCCTGCGGGTCGGACTGGCCGCGATGTTCCTGCTCACCGCGTCCGCGCACTTCCTCCCGCGCCTGCGGAGCGGACTCGTCGCCATGGTCCCGCCGGGCCTGCCCCGGCCGGAGCTGCTGATCACGCTGACCGGCCTGCTGGAGCTGGCCGGCGCCGTCCTGGTCCTCGTCCCGGCGACGACCAGGCTGGCGTCCGCGGGCCTGATCCTCATGATGATCGCGATGTTCCCGGCGAACGTCTCGGCCGCCCGCCGCCGACTCCCCGGCGTCACCCCGATCGGCCCCCGCACCGCTCTGCAGGTGCTGTTCGTCGCGGCCGCCGCACTGACCTTCGCGGGCTGACCCCGTGCCCTCGCGCCTCCGTGCCGGCTCGGCGGCGCCACTCGGAGACCCGCCCCGGACCGTGGCCACGGCAGGCCGTAGCCTTTGATCGTTTCTGAGTCCGGCCGGACAAGGTGGAGGAATTCGTGAAGGTCGCAGCCCCGACGTTGGCCGAGATGCGGGAGGTCTGCCAGCCGCAGGCCAAGATGCAGAGCCGCAACGGTGAGCACTGGGCGGGCCGCCTCTACATGCGCCGGATCTCGCTGCGGACGACGCGGCGGCTGGTGCGGACGTCCGTCTCGCCGAACACCCTGACCTGGGTGATGGTGGTCTGCGGCGTCGGCGCCGGGGCCGCCCTCGTGATCCCCGGACTGACGGGCGCGATCCTGGCCGCCCTGCTGTTCCAGGGGTTCCTGCTGTTCGACTGCGTCGACGGCGAGGTGGCCCGCTGGAAGCGGCAGTTCAGCACGGCGGGCGTGTACGTCGACCGGCTCGGCGCCTACCTGGCCGATGCCGCGCTGATGATCGGTGCGGGCATCCGGGCCGCCCGGGGCGGGTCCGACCTGTGGATCTCGGTCGGCCTGGCGACGGCGCTGGGCGTCGTCCTGCTGAAGGCCTCCACCGACCTGGTCGACGTGGCCCGGGCCCGCAGCGGGCTGGCGCCCGCCGACGAGGAGTCGACCCAGCCGCGCTCGCAGGGCATCGCCACCGCGCGACGGTTCGCCTCCATCTTCAAGATCCACCGGGTGACCAACGGCATCGAGGCCTCGCTGGTGCTGCTGGCCACGGCGGTGGCGGACGCGGCGGTCGGCAACCTCGGGCCGACCCGGATCGCGCTGGCCGCGATCGCGGTGATCACCTGGGGGATGGTCGTCGCCCACCTGGCGTCGATCCTCTCCTCGTCGCGCCTGCGCTGACCGGCCGCCGGACCGCCCCGGCGCGGTCGGCGGCGTCGCGGCGCAGGGCGTCGCTCCTCGCCTGGCAGACCGCGCCGACGACGGCGGACAGGACGATCAGGCTCAGGAGTCCGAGCACGGCGGACTCGTCGAGATGGCGCCGAGGGGCCTGCCGCAGCGCCAGCCCAGCCGCCAGGCGAGGCCGTGCATGAGGTCCTCGGCCTGCCGGGTGGTGAGACGGAAGACGAGCTGCTCGTCGGGATCCGCACCGACGGGGTCGTCGACGGCCAGCCGGAGCTGGACGGCGGCGTCCGGGGAGGGTTCGACGGCGAGGTAGGGGACGGTGGTGGTGGCGGCCTCGTGAGGCCGCGGGGGAACGGGCAGGTGGACGACGTTCACGCGACGGCGTCCAGCTCGAACCAGACGGCCTTGCCGCGCTTGCAGGGCTCGGCGCCCCACCGGTGGGTGAGGCCCTCGATGAGCTGGAGGCCGCGCCCGCACTCGGCGAGGTCGGAGGGGTGGCGCTGCTCCGGCAGCTCGCAGCTGTCGTCGTTCACGGAGACCCGCAGCGTGGTGTCGTTGATGAACACCAGGACGACCGGCGAGGACGTCCGGCCGTGCCGCCAGGCGTTCACGATGAGTTCGGCGAGCGCGAGTTCGGCGTCGGCGATGACCTCGGGGTGCCAGCCGCTCCGCGCCATGGCGCTGCGGAGGCCCTCGCGGGCGAGGGTGAGGGAAGGGGAGTTGCGGTTACACACGGGGAGTCTCCCTGCGGTGTAGGTGGGGCACACCGGTGAGGGTGTCGCCGTGAGCAAGTCCGCAGCGGCGCTGGAAGGACCACATACGGATGCTCTTCGGTGCCCGGGCAGCAGGTACCAACTGCCCTAGGGGTTGGCGTTACTGACAACCCGTTCGGTGAGCGGTGCATCACAGACTGTAGGGCACTGGACGGCAAATTTGCCAGCCGATCCATAGAAGATGTGCCAATTGATCAGCTGGACTGGCACAGCTGCGGGGGTAGATGCTTGGCAGATGCCACCTACCCCAACAGCACGCCGCAAGCGGGTCGGCATCGAGCTACGGAAGATGCGAGATGCCGCCGGCTGCACGGCAGGAGAGGCCGCCACCGTTCTCGGGGTGGACCGCAGCAAGGTCACACTCATCGAGCAGGGGACCTATCCGGTCAGCGCTGAACGCGTGATCGCGCTGGCCAACAAGTACGGCGAGACCGACCAGGACTTCGTCGAAGCTCTCGCGGCTATGGCGGGCGACCGCTCCAAGGGATGGTGGGAGGAGTATCGGGGAGCCGTCCCGATCGGGTTCCTCGATATCGCCGAGCAGGAATACCTCGCTCGCGGAACGCAGTCCTACCAGATCTGCCATCCTCCAGGGCCAATGCAGACCGAGCGATTCAGCAGAGCCATCTTCCGCGACGCCCAGGTACCACTGAGTCCACGCGTGGTGGAAACTCGTATCGAACATCGCATGCGACGCGCCGATACTCTCATGACAGAGGGCGCCCCGCCCTATCTCGCGATCGTGCACGAGGCCGCACTGCGCATGCAGTTTGGTGGCCGAGAAGCGGCACGAGAGCAGTTGGACTGGCTACTGGAGCTCTCGGAACGTCAGCATGTCACGCTTCGCGCGATCACCTTCGAGTCGGGTGGATTCAAGGGATCCGGCCAAGCGATCATCTACATGAACGGCACCGCGCCACGCCTCGACACCGTCCTCTATGACACCGTCGACGGGCCGACGTTCCTTCATTCAACAGAACACCTGGACAAGTATCGCGCGATCATAGAGGAGATGACCGAAAGGGCTCTGTCGGTCGACCGTTCTCGCGATCTGATTTCAAAGATCAAGAAGGAGATGTAGACCAATGGATGACCTCACCTGGATACGCCCCGAGGCGTGCGCAAACTCTGCCAACTGCCCCGAGGTGGCCATCACCCCCGACACCGTCTTCGTCCGCAGCAGCCTCCAGCCCTCCGCCGTCGCCCAACTCACCACCGACGAATGGCGTGACCTCCTCGCCGGGATCCGCAACGGCGAGTTCGACGTCTGACACCCGGGCCCGCCCCGGGCTCCCTCCCTCTCCACCGGGCCCGGGGCGTAGTGTGCGAACGGTGATCGAACTGAGCTTCCGGGGGAAAGACCGGTATCGTCCGTCCTGGCTTCATCTCGGCGTCCTCTGTGTGGTGTTGGCCGTCGAGGGAGTCTTCGCCGCCTACCGTCTCGGCCCGGCGGGCTTCGGCTGGGTGCTCGGCGGGACCCTGGTGCTGGTCGGTCTCGCCACCTTCGTCGTGCTCCGGTCCTGGACCACCGTCGACGCCTCCGGCATCACCATCTGCTGGGGCCTCGGTCGCGGCCGCACCCATCCCTGGCACGAGATCCGCTGGATCGACATCCGCGAGACCGACAACCAGTACGGATACTCGCTCGTGCCCCGGATCCACCTCACGAACGGCCGGCGCCGCTCACTGCCCGGGCTCCAGCACAGCGACGTCTACCCCTCCCCCGACTTCCACGTGGACTTCCGGCGCATCATCAACTGGTGGGAGCTGAGCACGGATCCGAGCATCCGCGTCCAGTCGTCGAAGCAACTCCGCGACCGGGTGGGCCCCATGGCGGCCGGGGCCATCGCCGGCCTCGTCATCGCGGTCGTCGTCGGAATCGTCTTCGTCGTGAAGAGCTGACCCGGCCGTGCCTCGGCTGTGCCCCGAACCCCGCTCGAACCCGAAAGGACAACCCCGCATGACCAGCCCGCGGGACGTGGTCGAGCAGCAGCTCACCGCCTACAACAACCACGACATCGACGCCTTCGTCGCCACCTACGCCGAGGACGTCCTCGTTCTGCGGCGTGACGGCAGCCGCCTGGAAGGCCGTCAGGCCCTGCGCGACACCTACACCCGGCAGTTCGCCGCGGGCCGCTGCCGGGCGGAGATCGTGGGACGGCTCACCGAGGGCGACTGGGTGGTCGACCACGAAGTCGCCCACGGCCTGTCCGACGAACCGGTCCGCGTCCTGGTGGCCTACCGGGTCAGCGAAGGCCTCATCGACCGCGTCGAGTTCCTCGGCTGAGCCCGCGCACCCTGCTCGCCCCACCCTGCTCGCCCGCCCTCACCCGTCACCCCGCCGACAGCAGGGCGGTGAGCACCTCCTCCGGGTCAGGACCGTGCACCGTCAGCGCCTCCGCGCGGACGGCGGCGAGGTCCAGGGCGTCCAGCACGGCCTTCACCGTGACGATCGAGTTGTCGCCGGGTATGGACAGCGCCAGCGCCTCCTCGTCCGGCGCCGCGTAGTCGAAGAGCGCTGCGGCCGCCCGGAGTTCGGCCCGGCCGGCGAAGCTCAGCCGCAGGTGACTACCCGGGACGAACCGCTTCAGCTCGGCCGCCGTGCCCTCGGCCACGATCCGGCCGCCGTTGAGCACGGCCGTCCGGTCGGCGACCCGGTCCGCCTCCTCCAGGTGCCGCGTGGTGAGCAGGACGGTGAGGCCGTGCTCGGTGGCGAGGCCCCGGACCGCCTCCCCCAGCGCCCGCCGGCCCGCCGCGTCGAGGCCGGCGGTCGGCTCGTCGAGCAGGACGACCCGAGGCTCCCCGACCAGCGCCATCGCCAGATCCAGCGTGCGCAGCACGCCGACCGGGAGACCGGCGGCCGCTCGGTTCGCCACCTCGCTCAGCTCGAAGCGCCGCAGCAGCTCCGCGACCCTCCTGCGCCCCTCCCGACGACCCAGGTGGTGGAGGTCCGCCATCAGGAGCAGGTTCTCCTCGGCGGTCAGCAGCTTGTCCACCGCCGAGACCTGGCCGACGACACCGATCGCCCGCCGGACCTCACCCGCGCCCCGAACTCCGCCCACGCCCCGAACCGCACCCGCACCCGCACCCGCACCCCGAGCCCTGCCTCCTCGCAGGGCCCCGCCCCCTTGCAGGGCCCTACCCGCTTGCCGGACCCTGCCCGCCCGCTGCACCAGCTCGTGCCCGGCCACCCGCACCACCCCGCCGTCGGCCGGGACGAGCGTGGAGAGGATCCGCACGACGGTGCTCTTCCCGGCTCCCCTCGCCCCGAGGAGTGCGAACACCGTGCCCTCGGGGACCGTCAGGTCGATGCCGTCCAGCACCACTCTCCCCCCGTAGGACTTGGTCAGTCCGGCCACGGAGACCGCCGCCGTGATCGGGGCGGCGGGGACCGGCCTCAGGGTCATGGCTCACGCCTCCTTCGCTACCGGGTACGCCGGGCCGTGGCCGGGTGGTCAGGAGCGCCGGATCACGATGTCACCGAGCTGCGTCCGCCCCCGGATCTCGACCCGCTCCGTCGCCTCGCCGGGGCCCGCCGCGGCGCCGAGCGAGTTGCGGAGGCTACCAAGCTTGGTGTGGACGTCGAGCCAGGCGGCCGTGCCCTCGCGGATGCCGACCTCCAGCTCGCCGATGGCGCTCTGCAGGACGACCCGCCCGCGGACCACCTCACCGATCCGGATGGCGCCCTGGGCCGTCTTGATGTCCACGTCCCCGAGGGCCGCGCCGACCTGGATCTGGCCGTTGGAGGAGTTGACCTTGAGGTCCCCGCCGGCCTCGCCGATCACCGTCTCGCCGTTGAGGTTCTTCACCGTCACCGCGCCCGCCACGGTGCCGATCTCGACCCGGCCGGAGCCGTTGACCTCGGCCTCCCCGTCGGCCCGCCGCAGCCGGACGTCCCCGTGGTCCGTCCGCAGGTGGACGGAGTCCGCGTGCTCGACCTGGATCCGGCCGACCGACGTCCGCACCCGGCAGTCGCCCAGCAGCCCCTCGCAGAGGAAGTCCCCCATCGGCGCGTTGCCGTGGACCTCCGAGCCGGCCGGCAGCTCGACGGTGACGTCGACCGAGCCCGCCCGCCCGAAGAGCGAGCGCTTCTTCGGGCCCTTCACCACCAGGGCGCCGCCCGCGTAACTGATCCTGGTCTGCTCCGCGGCCTTGACGTCCGCCTCGACCGCCGGGTCCGCCGGCCGGACCTCGACCACGGTGTCCGTGCGCTTGCCCGCGGCGATCCGGACGGACGCGATGTCGAACTCGATGGTGGCGCTGATCGGGCCGGGAGTGTCGAAAGAAGGCATGGCTGTCCCGTTCTCTTGGCTCTGATGGATGAACCCGCCGGTCGGACGGGGTGGAAGGAGAAGGAGTGGGAAGCGCGGAACCTAGTGGACCCAGCCGGTGAACCCCTGCCCGGTGGGTGACACCGTCCGCCCGACGGCCCGGACGGGCTCGCCCGGCTCCAGGGCGGCGGCGACGGCGCGCACCAGCCAGGCGTTGGCCGAGAGTCCCTCCTGACCGGCCGCCTCCTCGACCCTGGTCTTGAGGTGGGCGGGCAGGCGGAAGTTGATCCGGGCGGTGTTGCCGTCCTCCCCCTCCGGCGCCGCCGGTGCCACCGGCGGCGCCACCGGCGCCGGTGACCGCTCGCCGGTGTCGTGGAACACCTCCGGCGACGGTGGCGCCATCACCACGAACTCCGGATCCAGCCCCCGGAGCCGGACGTCCACCGAGCCGGGTGCGAGATCACGGGTGACCTCGCCCATCGCGGCGGAGAGGGCGTTGAGAAGGGTGAGCCGCACGGCCGACTCCAGCGGAAGAGTCAGGCGCTCGGCCAGGGCACGGGCTTCGTCTCCGCCCGCGCTCGCTGCGACCGCGAGCTCGTTCCGGAGGTTGTCGACGTACGGCGAGAGGTCCATGACCCAAGAATGGCACACCCGTGGCGCCACACCAAGTCCTTTTGGCGCCACAACCCGGAAGAGTGGCGCCACGCGCCGGTGCGGGCCCCGCCGCCGGACGCACCGCGGGCCGGTGCCGTCCAGGACGGCACCGGCCCGCAGGCATGACAGGGGAAGGTCAGACCGTGCCCCACCCGGCCAGGTGGGCGTCGATCTCGCCGACGATCCGGGCCTTGCCGGCCGGGTCCAGGAAGGACGCCTCGACCGCGTTGCGCGCCAGCGCGGCGACGCCCGCCTCGTCCAGGTCCAGCAGCCGGGCCGCGACCGCGTACTCGGTGTTGAGGTCGGTGCCGAACATCGGCGGGTCGTCGCTGTTGACGGTGACCAGCAGGCCCGCGTCGACCATCTGCCGGATCGGGTGCTCCTCGATCCGCTCGACCGCGCGGGTCGCGATGTTCGAGGTCGGGCAGACCTCCAGGGCGATCCGGTGCTCGCCGAGGTGGTCCATCAGGGCCGGGTCCCGCACGGCCTGGGTGCCGTGGCCGATGCGCTCGGCGCCGAGCAGCCGCAGGGCGTCCCAGACCGTCTCGGGGCCGGTGGTCTCGCCCGCGTGCGGGACGCTGCGCAGACCGGCCGCCCGCGCCCGGTCGAAGTACGGCTTGAACTGCGGGCGCGGCACGCCGATCTCCGGGCCGCCGAGGCCGAAGCTGACCAGGCCCTCGGGGGCGAGGTCGACGGCGAGCCGGGCGGTCTCCTCGGCGGCGGCCAGACCGGCCTCGCCGGGGATGTCGAAGCACCAGCGGAGCACGACGCCGAGGTCCTTCTCGGCCCGCACCCGGGCGTCCTCGATGGCCTCCATGAAGGCGACGTCGGGGATGCCCCGGCTGACCGAGGAGTACGGCGTGATGGTCAGCTCCGCGTACCGGATGTTCTGCCGGGCCATGTCCTCGGCGACGCCGTAGGTCAGCGCGCGGACGTCCTCGGCGTCGCGGATCAGGTCGACGACGCTGAGGTAGACCTCGATGAAGTGGGCGAAGTCGGTGAAGGTGAAGTACTCGGCGAGGGCGGCCGGGTCGACCGGCACCTTCGACCGGCCGCGGTGGCGCGCGGCCAGCTCGGCGACCACCCGCGGCGAGGCCGAGCCCACGTGGTGGACGTGCAGCTCCGCCTTGGGCATCCCGGCGATGAACGCCTCGATGCCCCGGTTCGCGGTGGGGTTTCCGATCCGACTTCCGTCCGGCTGGACCACGGTGGTGCCCTTCTTCTCTACGCGCGTATCAAGCTGTGTCCGCAAGGATAAGCACAGGTGGCTCACCCCCCGAGGGCAACCGCCACGGTGTGGATGAGCAGTCCCGCCAGCGCTCCGACCACGGTCCCGTTGATCCGGATGAACTGCAGGTCACGGCCGACGTTGGCCTCGATCTTGCGGGACGCGTCGTCCGCGTCCCAGCCGGCCACGGTCTCGGAGATCAGCGAGGTGATCTCCGCACGGTAGGTGTCGACGAGGTACTGGGCGGCGTCCTGGAGCCAGCCGTCCACCTTGGCCTGGAGCTTCGGCTCGGTCGCCAGGCGCGCGCCGAAGTCACGCACGCCGTCACGGATGCGCCGGCGCAGCTCGCTGTCCTCGTCCTCGGCCGCGGTCAGCACCAGGGCGCGGACGGCGGCCCAGGTGGAGGCGATGAGCTCCTGCACCTCGGGGCGGACCAGCAGGTCGGCCTTGGCCCGCTCGACCCGGGCGATGGTCTCCCGGTCGCTCTGCAGTTCGGTGGCGAAGTCGGCGAGGAAGTTGTCGACGGCGCCGCGCGCGGCGTGGTGCGGGTCGTCCCGGATGTCGGTGACGAACCGCATCAGCTCCTTGTAGACCCGCTCGCCGACCTGGTGGTCGAGGAACCTCGGCGTCCAGCCCGGGGTCTTCTGGGTGACCCGCTGGACCACCTCCTCGTGGTTCTCGGTCAGCCAGTCGTGCACCCGGACGGCGATCAGGTCGACCACGCCGTGGTGGCCGCCGTCGGCGACCACCCTGCCGAGCATCCGGCCCATCGGCTCGGCGACCGAGGTGGCGGCGGCCCGCCTGGTCACCGCCTCGCCGACGACCGCCTGGACGTCGTCGTCGCGCAGCACCGCGAGGACGCCGCGCAGCGCGGCCGACGCCTCCTTGGTGACCCGCTCGGCGCTGCCGGGCGCGGCCAGCCACTCCCCCAGCCGGCGGGCGATGCCGAGCGCGGCGAGCCGGCCGCGCACCACCTGGCCGGAGAGGAAGTTGTCGCCGACGAAGTCGCCGAGCGACTTGCCGAAGGCGTCCTTCTTGGTCGGGATGATCGCGGTGTGCGGGATCGGCAGGCCGAACGGACGGCGGAAGAGCGCGGTCACCGCGAACCAGTCGGCGAGCGCGCCGACCATGCCCGCCTCGGCGGCGGCGGCCAGGTAGCCCGCCCAGGCGCCGGCACCGGCCGCCTTCGCCCAGGTGGCCAGGGCGAAGACCAGGGTCGCGAAGGCCAGCAGGCCCGTCGCGATGGTCTTCATCCGGCGGACGCCGCGTCTCTTCTCCTCGTCGGCCGCGGTGAACCGGACCCCGGGCCCGGTCCCGCTGAAGGCATCGTCACTCACCCCGCCAGTCTGCCCGTTGCCGGCGCATGCGGAGGGCGCGCCCCACAAAGACGCGCCCCCGCCGTGGGAACGCCGTGCGCCCGGCCCGGCAACCGGACCGGACGCACGCCCGCCGCGCCGGGGCCGGTCAGCCGATCGCGACCTCCGCGTACATCCGGGCGATCACGTCCTCGATGGCCGGCTCGCGGACCGACAGGTCGACCATCGGGTACCGGTCGGCGACCGCGGCGACGATCGGGGCGGCGCTCTGCTGGGCCGGGAAGGCCAGCCACTGCCGCGGCCCGTCGACCTTCACCACCCGGGCGCCGGGCACCTCGATCGGCGGCCGCGCCTCGGCGAGGTCGACGACCAGCGTCCGCTCGCTGTCGCCCGCCGCGTGCAGCCCCTCCAGGCCGCCGTCGTAGACGACCCGGCCGTGGTCGATCACCATGACCCGGCCGCAGAGCTGCTCGATGTCGGTGAGGTCGTGGGTGGTGAGCAGCACGGTGGTGCCCTCGTCGCGGTTGACCTCGCGCAGGAAGTCGCGCACCCGGCCCTTGCTCACCACGTCCAGCCCGATGGTGGGCTCGTCCAGGTAGAGCACCTGCGGGTCGTGCAGCAGCGCCGCCGCCAGGTCCCCGCGCATCCGCTGGCCGAGCGAGAGCTGGCGCACCGGGGTGTCCAGCAGGGCGCCGAGGTCGAGCAGTTCGACGCAGCGCCGGAGGTTGGCCCGGTATCGGTGCTCGGGGATGCGGTAGATCCGGCGGGCCAGCTCGTAGGAGTCCCGGAGCGGGAGGTCCCACCAGAGCGTGGTGCGCTGTCCGAAGACGACGCCGATCCGGCGGGCCAGCGCGACGCGCTCCCGGGCCGGGTCGACGCCGGCGACGCGCAGCCGGCCGCCGGAGGGCACCAGGATGCCGGTGAGCATCTTGATGGTGGTGGACTTGCCCGCGCCGTTCGGGCCGATGTAGCCGACGCATTCGCCGGCCTCCACCGTGAAGCTCAGCCCGTCCACCGCGCGGACCTCGCGCTTCTCGCGCTTCAGCCGGCCGGCCTTGGCGCGGACGGTGAAGGTGCGGCGGACGTCGTCGAGTTCGATCAGTGCCATGGGAGTCCTGCTTTCGAAGGGGGTTCGGGGCCGGGTCAGCTGCCGGTGCCGCGGTAGGCCCGCAGCCCGGCGCGCCAGGCCAGCCCGGCCGCCACCAGTGCGAGGACGGCGGCGATCGGCGAGGCGTACTGGAAGGCGGTCGGCAGGCCGAGCGGGTCGGGCCGGTCGAGGATCCGCAGCGCGGGCAGCCAGTTGACGAATGCCAGCGGGACGCCGAACACGGTGCCCGCCACCAGCTCCTTGGCGAAGACGGTCGGCGGGTAGTGCAGCACGGTGGCGCCGCCGTAGGTGAAGGCGTTCTGGATCTCCTTGGCCTCGCCCCACCAGAACTGGAGGGTGGCGAAGCCCACGAACACCGCGGCGAAGATCGCCGTGCCGCAGACCAGCAGGGACGGGACGAGCAGCACCCGGTCCCAGGTCCAGTCGACGTCCAGGGCGGCCAGCGACCAGGCCAGCACCCCGACCGCCTGCACCGGCCGGCCGATCCGGCGCAGCGAGAAGCGCTCGGCGCAGACCTGGGCCAGCGCCGGGGCGGGCCGGATCAGCATGGTGTCCAGCGTCCCCGCCCGGATCCGCTGGCCCAGGCCGTCGACGCTGCCGACCAGCAGGTTGGCCATGCCGAGCGCGAAGCCCGAGGTGCCGTAGAGGAAGCCGAGCTCGGGCAGCGTCCAGCCGCCGAGCCGGTCGGTGTGCCGGAACATCAGGATCACGACGACGAAGTCGAGGAAGGTGATCACCAGGTTGGCGACGAGCATCAGCACGAAGGACGCCCGGTAGGACATCGTCGCCCTGGTCCACATCGCGGCGGTGAGCCACCAGGCGCGCAGCGCCCAGCGGGTCCGGGCGAGCAGGCCCCGCTCGGTCGGGAGCGGACCGGTGGAGAGCGGGTCGTTCGGGAGCGGGTCGCCTCCGGCGGGCGGGGCCGCGGCGCGGGCGAGGGCCGGCTCAGCCACCCTGGACCACCACCTTGCGGGTGGCGAGCAGCTGGACGCCCCGGCCGAGGAGGACCAGCCCGAGGCCCCAGGCGAGTTGGAAGCCGAGCGCACCGAGCAGCGCGGCCCCGGTCGAGCGCTCCAGGAAGACGTCGGTCGGCACCTGGATCAGCGCGGCCCACGGCAGCACCGGCGCGATCTCGCCGAGCAGGCCGGGGAAGAGCGCCAGCGGCAGCAGCATCCCGGAGAAGAACATCGACACCACCAGCATCACTGAGCGCACCCCCTCCGAGTCGTGCAGCCAGAAGCCGGTGAGCGAGACGAGGAAGCGCAGCCCGAAGCTGACCACCACCGCGAGCAGCACCGACAGCAGGAAGTACAGCCAGGTCAGCGGGTGTTCGGGCAGCCGGACCCGGAAGACCAGCGCCCCCGCCAGCATCGGCAGGGTGCCGCGGGCGAGCAGGTGGTAGCCGGCCCGGCCGAGGTCGGTGGCCAGCCACCAGCCCTGGAAGTCCACCGGACGGTAGAGGTCGATGGCGATGTCGCCGCTGCGGAACCGGTCCTGGACGTCGTCCTGGAAGCCGCCGCCCCAGACCGCGACGGTGACCAGCAGCGCCTGGCTGACCCAGATGTAGGTGACGGCGGCGCTCTGGTCGTAGCCGCCGAGGCCGGGCCGGGCCTGCCAGAGGGCGACGAAGGTGTAGGCGAGGATGAAGCCGAAGACGGTGTTGGTGAAGGCCCCGGCGAGGGTGGCGGCCCGGTAGGTGGCGTAGCGGCGGAAGGCTCCGCGGGCGATGGCGAGGTAGAGCGCCACCGCGGCGCCCGGACCGCCGGCGGCGCCCGCGGGATGTGGAGCACCACGGGGATCGGGATCGGGAGGGTGTCGGAACCGCGACTCGGCGGGAAGAGCGTTCGACATATTGTCTCCTTGTCGACAAATAGGAGCGGGCAGGTGTCCCCGGGGACACCGGCGCACGCGGACCGGCCCCGGCCGGCCCCACCCGGGGGGTGCCGGGTCAGGCGGGCGGAGCTGCCCGAACTGGGTGCGCTATGTGGTTCGCACCTTTCACCGTACCTCCGGCGATCTTCCCGCGCACCCGGTTATTCCAACGCCTGATCACGGGTCAAATAGCACATAATCGCGGCATGACCTTGAGGGCAGACCACAGCACCCGGCGCAGCGCCAGACGGGCCGCCCGCCGCGAAGCCCGCCGCGCCAAGCCGCTGTGGCGCCGGCTCCTGCCCACCTGGCGGGTCACCCTCGGCGCGCTCACCGCGACCCTGCTGCTCGCCGTCGGCTCCTTCGCCGTGCTCTACCTCATCGTCCCCGTGCCCGACGCCAACGCCCACGCCGTCGCCCAGAACAACATCTACCTCTACGCCGACGGCACCACCGAGATCGCCCGCACCGGCGCCGTGAACCGCACCGACGTCACGATCGACCAGATCCCGCTCGACACCCGGCACGCCGTCGTCTCCGCCGAGGACCGCACCTTCTACCGCAACGGCGGCATCGACCTGAAGGGCATGGTCCGGGCCGGCTGGAACACCCTCACCGGACTCGGCACCCAGGGCGGCTCCACCATCACCCAGCAATACGTCAAGAACTACTACCTGACGCAGGACCAGACCATCGAGCGCAAGGGCCGCGAACTCTTCATCGCGCTCAAGGTCGACCAGCAGCGCAGCAAGGACCAGATCCTCGCCGGGTACCTCAACAGCAGCTACTTCGGCCGGGGCGCCTACGGCATCCAGAGCGCCGCCCACGCCTACTACGGCACCGACGTCTCCCGCCTCACCCTCCCCCAGGGCGCCTACCTCGCCGCCCTGCTCCAGGCCCCCAGCGCCTACGACGTCAAGACCGCCACCCCCGCCAACCGCGAGAAGGCCGTCGCCCGCTGGAACTACACCCTCGACGGCATGGTCCAACTCGGCTTCCTCAGCCCGGCCGACCGCGCCGCCACCACCTTCCCCGACCCGATCGACCCCCAGCCCGCCACCGGGCTCAAGGGCCAGTCCGGCTACCTGGTCGGCGTCGCCGACGACTACCTCGTCTCCGCCGGCATCATCGACGCCGCCACCCTCAAGTCCGGCGGCTGGCGCATCATCACCACCTTCGACAAGCCCCGCCAGGACGCCTTCGTCCAGGCCGTCCAGCAGGAACTCACCGCCGAACTCGACCCCGTGGCCCGGCCCGCCACCGACACCGACGTCCGGGTCGCCGGCGCCTCCGTCGAACCCGCCACCGGCCGGGTCGTCGCCGTCTACGGCGGCCCCGACTACGCCAAGCAGCCCTACAACGACGTACTGCGCCAGGACAACCAGATCGGCTCCACCTTCAAGGCCTTCGACCTCGCCGCCGGCCTCACCTCCGGCCGCAGCAGCGGCGACGGCCGCCCGATCACCACCGAGACCCGCTACGACGGCACCAGCGAACGCCCCGTCACCGGCGGCCCCACCCCGTACGCCCCGCCCAACGAGGACGGCATCGACTACGGCAGCATCACCCTGCGCTACGCCATGGTGAAGTCCGTCAACTCGGTGTACGCCCAGGAGGGCGTCGACGCCGGACTCGCCCACGTCCGCGACACGGCCGTCCGGCTCGGCATCCCCGACAACGTCCCCGGCATGGACCCGGCCAACACCTCGATGACGCTCGGCACCGCCACCCCCAGCGCCCTCAACCTGGCCGGCGCCTACGCCGGCCTCGCCAACCACGGCCAGACGTACGCCCCCTGGTCGGTCGGCAAACTCGAACGCGTCAACTCCGGCGGCGCCATCGACGTCCCCAAGATGCCTGAACACGTCCCCACCAGCGCCCTCGACCGGGGCGCCGCCGACGCCGTCACCGACGTCCTGCGCGACGTCGTCAGCACCCGCGGCACCGGCGCCGCCGCCCTCGACCTCGGCCGCCCCGCCGCCGGCAAGACCGGCACCACCGACTCCAACCTCTCCGCCTGGTTCGCCGGCTTCACCCCCGAACTCGCCACCACCGTCGGCCTGTTCCGGGAGAACCCGAAGACCCACGCCAAGGAGCCGCTGTCCGGCACCGCCGGCTACGAACGGATCAACGGCGGCGCCTTCCCCACCCGGATCTGGACGGCCTACATGGCCGACGCCCTCGACGGCACCGACGTCCAGCGCTTCGACCTCCAGACCGGCCGCGGCACCACCCAGACCGGCGGGCCGACCGGCAGCGGCTCCCCCTCCCCGTCGCCGTCGCCCAGCGCCACGGCCACCGCCACCACCACCGCGCCGACGCACACCCCGACGCCGTCCGCCCCCGCCCCGCCCAGCCCCAGCAGCCGGCCCACCGAGACGGCGCCGGCGCCCAGCCCCGAGGCCCCCGCCCCGACCGGCACCCCGGAACAGCCGCCCGCGCCCACCAACCGACCCACCGCGCCGCCGCGGCCGACGCACACCCCGACCGCGCCCCCGAGCACCCCGCCCCCGGCCGACGACACCAGCACCCCGCCGACCCGCCCGGCCACCGCCCAGCCCCCCGCACCGGCCGACGGACACCCCGCCGGACAGGCCCCGTAGCACCCGGAGCCCCAGAGCCCCAGAGCCCTCCATCGGCGCCCCCAGGACCTCAGGACCTCAGGACACCAGCTCCCGCTCCAGCGGCGTCCGGAACCGCGGCGTCACCCGCACCTGGCCCAACCAGCCCGCCAACCGCGCCGCCTCCACCTCGACCGCCGCCCGCGCCTCGGCCCCGGCATCCGCCAGGAACCGCCACACCAGCTCACCGTCGGGGCGCTGCGCCCAGCCGCCGACCACTCGGCCGCACCACCAGAGCGTCGGCCCGGCGTTGCCCGCCCGGTCGAACAGCGCCGGCACGTCCTCAGGCCGCAGGTACCAGTCCCGCCCGCGCCAGCCCATCACCGTCGGATCCAGCGCCGGCAGCAGCGCCGCCCACGGCTCCGGCTCCGCCACCGGCCCGTCGTCCCCCGGCAGCACCAGGCCCGCCACCGCGCCGGCCAGCGCCACCTCCACCGCGCCGACGTCCCCGAGCGCCCTGCGGGTGTCCCCCAGCGTCCAGCCCGTCCACCACTTCACGTCCTCGACCGTCGCCGGACCGTACGCCGCCAGCCAGCGCCGGACCACCTCGGCCTTCGCCTCCCGCACCGGCACGTCCGGCCACTGCGGCACCGGCGCCCACGGATAGCTGCTGCTCAGCCACGAACCGCGCGGCCGCGAGCGCCGCACGTGCCCGTCCGAGGCCAGCAGCCGCAGCAGCCGGCTGCCCACGCTCTGCCGGGCCTCGTACGGCTTGCCCTGCGCCATCAGCATCGTCTCGCGCAACGCCGGTACGTCCTCGGCGAGTTCGGACGTCGTCGCCTCGCCCCGCACGGCCAGCGCCGCCAGCACGGCCCGCTCCGTCGCGGCCAGCCGCGGCTCGTCCCACCCCTCGGCGAACTCCCGCAGGTGCTTCACCAGCGTGGCCCGCTCCTTGACCGCGATCGCCCGCGCCGCCGCGGAGCTGACGTACGGGGCGAACTCCTCCGTCACCGCGAAGAGGGTGCGCCGCATCGACAGCAGCTTCACCAGCGAGACGTCCTCGTACAGCGCCCGCTCCACCTCCGCCGCCGAGGGCTCCGCCAGCCGCGCGCAGGCCGACAGGTAGACCGTCGCCGCGTCCGTGGCGTGCAGCCCGACGACCGCGTCCGCCACCTCCTCCACCCGCGCCGCCCGCTCGGCCCGCGCCAGCAGGTGCCGCCGCCCGACCCGGGCCCGGCGCTGGTCGTCACCGATCGAAGGCACCCCGCCCGAAGGCACACCGCTGCTCATGCCCGGACCCTACTGCCGACCCCCGACAACCGCCCGGACACGACGGTGCGGGCCGCCGCGCCCTCGGCGCGCCGACCCGCCCGGAAAGCCCTCACAGGGTGCCCGCCCGGACCCTCAGAGGTACAGCCCGGTCGAGCCCTCCGCGTCGCCGAAGCGCATCGCGGCCACCGCGTGCAGGTCCCGCTCGCGCAGCAGCACGTAGGTGGCGCCGCGAACCTCGACCTCCAGCTTGTCCTCCGGGTCGTACAGCACGCGGTCACCGGGCTCCACCGAGCGGACGCTCTGGCCCACCGCGACGGCCTCGGCCCAGGTGCACCGCTTGCTGAGCTCCGCGGTGGCCGGGATGAGGATGCCGCCGGTCGAGCGGCGCTCGCCCTCGCTGCCCTCGGTCTTCACCAGGACGCGGTCGTGCAGCATCTTGATCGGCAGCTTCTCGCCCAGCCGGTCGTGGCGCGGCGGATCCTGCTCGGGGGAGGTGGTCCGCTGGGTCGGTTCGTCGTTCGTACTCACGACCCCGAAGGTACCGCTCCGCGGCGCCCCGCGTGACCCCGGACCGGCATCCGGCGGGCCGGGTGCGGTGGCACCCGGCCCGGCAGGACCCCGACCCTCAGCCCCTGCGGCGCTTGCGGGCCGAGGCGACCAGCAGCACCAGGCCCACGCCGACCAGCGCGGCGGGCACGATCCGCTCCTTGCGCGGCTGCCCCTTCTCGTCCACGAACTGCGCCCTGGCCTGCTCGACCAGCCCGCTGGCCGCCACGTACACCCGGCCGGCCTTCTCCTCCACGGAGGCCACGGCCTTCGCCTTGACCTGGGCCGTGATGGTGCTCGGGTGGACGCGCATGGCGAGCTCGTCCAGGGTCGCGGCCAGCTGGGTGCGGGTGCGGGTGATGTCCGCCTCGATCTGAGCCGTCGTCCGCGCCGACTTGTCCTTCGTGCTCGCCTCGCCCACTCGGGCCACCCCAATTCACTGATGTTGTCCTGTGCGACTGACCCAGTTTGTCAGCTGCCGCCCCGGCCCGCGCGGCCCCACCCACCATCGGAGGTAAGTTGACCGTGGTACGACCACCCGTCCACGCACCAGGAGAGTCCCCCGTGAGTGAGCGTCTCCAGCCCGGCGACACCGCACCCGCCTTCAGCCTGTCCGACGCCGACGGCAACCAGGTGTCCCTCGCCGGCCACCTCGGCCGGAAGGTGATCGTCTACTTCTACCCCGCCGCGCTCACCCCCGGCTGCACGAAGCAGGCCTGCGACTTCACCGACAACCTGGAGGTCTTCGCGGGCGCCGGGTACGACGTCATCGGCATCTCGCCGGACAAGCCGGAGAAGCTGGGCAAGTTCCGCGAGGCCGAGGACCTCAAGGTCACCCTGCTCTCCGACCCGGAGAAGAAGGTGCTGGAGGCCTACGGCGCGTTCGGCGAGAAGAAGCTGTACGGCAAGACCGTCACCGGTGTGATCCGCTCCACCGTGATCGTCGACGAGCACGGCAAGGTCGAGCACGCCCTGTACAACGTCAAGGCCACCGGCCACGTCGCCAAGCTGCTGCGCGACCTCAAGGTCGAGGCGGCCTGACAGCCGCCCCCGCGGGGGCGGAAACGAAGCGGTGGCGGCGCACCCCCCGACCGGGTGCACCGCCACCGCGTCTCTCACCTCAGCGAGCCACGCTCATCGGATCGACCGATCAGCAGGCCCCGAGGTCGCTCCAGACACCCCACGAGCCACTGGCACTGGGGTCGTCGCCCTTGGTCCACCACTTGTTCTGGTAGTAGTGCCCCTTCCAGGACACCTTGGTGGTGGACGCGTAGGTGGTGCCCGCGTCCCAGCCCGGCGCGCCCGTGCAGGCCCCCGAGGTCGGGGTCGCGGTCGGGGTCGTGGTCGGGGTCGGGGTCACCGTGGGCGTCACGGTCGGCGTGACCGTCGGGGTCACGGTGGGCGTCACGGTCGGCGTGACCGTGGGCGTCACGGTCGGGGTGACCGTCGGCGTCGCGGTCGGCGTCGCGGTGCCGCCGCCCGTGCTGCCGCGGGTCAGGTCGCCCTTCAGGCCGTACAGCGTGCCGGCGACGTTGACCGTCCAGTTCGACGGCGTCGAGACCGGCAGGTAGTAGACGAAGTCCAGGTCCACCGAAGCGCCCGGCGCCAGCGACTGCCAGCCCGGCAGCTTCACCGAGACGCGGTTGTAGGTGCCCTTGAGGCCGCCCACGTTGCCCGGACCGGGGTTGTCCTGCTTGATGACGGTCAGCCCGAACCCGGACTGGTCCTTGGCGTTGCCCGGGGCCGAGTTGCTGTAGTCGAACTGGAACTCGGTCCCGCCCGGCAGGGTCAGCGTCGAGTTGTTGACGATGTGGATCTTCGGGTTGATCGGGTAGTTCGAGTCGCCCAGCGCGAAGTTGGTGAACGACACGTCGACCGGCAGGGTCTGCTGCGGCAGCGCGATCGTCGAGCGGGTCGCGTTGTACGGCGAGGCCGCCTTGAACTTGTCGTACATCAGCGAGGTCAGCGTCGAGCCGGGCACGTACTGGCCCTTGCCGCCGTTGGCCGCCGCGTCCCACTTGTAGTCGCCCGCGAGCTCCCAGATCATCGCGCCGCCGGCGCCCTGGTTGACGATGTAGTCCGCCTTGGCGGCCACCGACTGCTCGTCCTCGGTGGAGAGGAACACCTTCTTGGTGTCGTTCCACAGCCACGGCGCCACCAGGGTGGAGCTGTAGTTGCGGGTGTAGGTGCCCTGCAGGGCGGTGTCGGTCACGCCGTACTTGGAGAGGTAGTCGGGCACGATGCCCTTCTCCAGGTTCTTCGCGTGCCACATCGGGTTCGAGCCCGCCGGGGACTCCTTGCCCGCGTCGTCCTTGTCGTTCCAGATGTTGTCGATGCCGACCGCGCCGTCACCGCACGAGGTCAGCCCGGCGCCCACCGGGCAGGTGGTCGCGGACGCGGTGCCCCAGAGGCCGTTGGTCCCGCCGGTGACGTTCTTGAACCCGCGGGTGTAGTACGGCAGGCCGACGTTGATCCGGCCGCCCGGCATCGAGCCGCGGAAGTAGTGGTACGACCAGTCGGCGTTCAGGTAGCCGATGCCGCCGTACTGGCCGGTGCCGTACACGTTGGCCGCCGCCAGCTCGCCGTCCTTGCCGTCGTCGAACAGCGAGGCGTTCGGGCCGACGTACTTGTTCCAGGCGCCGTGCAGGTCGTACGACATGATGTTGACGTAGTCCAGGTACTGCGCGATCTGGAAGGTCTCCATGCCGCGCAGCAGGTAACCGGACGACGGGGCCGCGACCGAGAGCAGGTAGTGCTTGCCGTCGGCGGCGCCGGCTCGGTCCAGCTTCTCGCGCAGGGTCTTCATCAGCGCCGCGTAGCCCTTGGCCAGCGAGGCCCGCTTGCCGTTGGCGAGCTGCCAGTCCAGCGGGTTGCCCGCGTCCTTCATCGAGGTCGGGTACTCGTAGTCGACGTCGACGCCGTTGAAGCCGTACTTCTTGATGAAGTCGACCGAGGAGTTGGCGAAGGCGTCGATGCCCGCCTGGTTGACGCTGCCGTCCGGGTTGACCGTCAACGAGTAGAAGCCGCCGGAGTTGACGCGCTTGCCGTCGTCGCCGAAGTACCCGCCGGTCTCGGTCCAGCCGCCCACCGAGATCATGGTCTTGACGTTCGGGTGCTGCTTCTTGAACTTCGTCAGCAGGTTGAAGTGGCCCTTGTAGGGCAGCGACGGGTCCAGCTCGGCGCCGGGCACGCCCGGGAAGGAGATCCCGGTCGCCTCGTTCTTGTCGTTGTCGGTGCCGACCGAGATCTTGTTGTCGCTGCCGACGTGCCCGAACGCGTAGTTCAGGTGGGTGACCTTGTCCCAGGGGATGTCGCTCACCAGGTAGGGCGGGGTCCCGTCCTTGCCGGTACGCCAGCCGGTGAAGTAGCCGATGACGCGGCGCTGGTGGTCCGCGCCCATCTTCTCGCGGCCCTCGGTGTCGTAGACGCTGCAGTACGGGACGTCCACCCCGGGCGTCTGGTACATGCCGTCCGGCCGACAGGCCGCGTTGTCGACGGTGGCGGACGCCTGCGAGGGCGCCGCACCCAGCGTCGCCATCAGCAGGCCGGCCAGGCCGGCGACCGCCAGCGAGGCCATGCCCGCCCGGGCGGCCGGGTTCTTGGAATGCCGGGCAGCGGTGGGACGCCGCTCGGCCGTGCTTCGGATCAACACTCGGTCCTCCGGGAGAGAGTGTCGGCGCATGCCTGTGGGGGAGCACGCACGTGGGGGAATGCAGATTGGCGCTGAAGCTATGTGGTCTGAACCACAAAGGTCAATAGGTCTGTACCAATTAGTAATCAAATCCCCAACAACACCGGTCGAACGGCCGATACCCGTCGGTCAGCCGTCCGCATGCCGACGACTGTGCCGGGCCACCCGGACCCGCGTCCCACAGGCCGTCGAACACCACGCCCGACGCGCGTGCCGCTGCAGGAAGAACAGGATGCAGCCCGGCGCCGGACAGGCCCGCACCAGCTCCCGCCGACCCCCCGTCAGCAACTCCACCGCCGCCTGCGCCACCCGCCCCAGCAGCACCGCCCCACGCTCCCCCGCGGCCGTCCGGCGCACCCCCCGCGCGGCCGCCCCCGGCCCCAGCTCCACCCACCCCGGCGCCGCCCGCACCGCCGCGTTCACCACCGCCACCTCCGCCGCCCCCGCCGGCTCACCCGCCACCACCGCCGTCAGCACCGCCCGCAGGGCCCCGCGCAGCTCCAGGAACGCCGCCAGCTCCGCCGGCCCCGGCGACCCGGCCGGGACGCTCGCCAGATCCAGCTCGACGGCGTGCCGGTCCACCCAGACCGCCAGGTCCGACGGCTCCACCAGAACGTCCACCAGATGCCCGCGCAGACCACCCCGCACGAAGGTGCTGTTCACCAGATCCAGCGCGAGATGCTCACCGCCGACCGGCATCTCGTCCACCGCGCCACGCTCCACCATGCCCATGCCTAACGGTAACGCCACTTGCCACCGGTTAGCCAAAACCCGCAGACTAACGCTTGCCTGCCGTCTCACACGTTAGGGAATGCCTTCGCCATGCCCCTTTCCAGCCAAGCCCCCGCCCGACCCGCCCCCACCGCCGTCCTCACCTCCACCGCCACCGCCGTCACCGCCCTGCTCACCCTCGCCGCCCTCGGCACCCTCACCCGCCAACCCCTCCTCATCCCCCCGCTCGCCGCCTCCATGGCCCTCATCGCCGGCGCCCCCACCCTCCCCCTCGCCCAACCCCGCAGCGTCATCGGCGGCCAACTCGTCTCCGCCCTCACCGGCTACGCCGTCCTCGCCGCCACCACCCCCGCCTACTGGTCCGCCGCCCTCGCCGGCGGCCTCGCCCTCGGCGCCATGACCCTCGCCCGCACCCCCCACTCCCCCGCGGCCGCCACCGCCGTCATCGTCACCCTCACCGCCCCCGACCCGACCCGCTTCCTCCCCCTCCTGCTCCTCGCCACCCTGCTGCTCACCGCCACCGGCCTCGCCGCCGCCCGCCTCACCCGCCGCACCTACCCGACGTACTGGTGGTGACCCCGTAACCACCCCGCCCCCCAACTCGTTCGCCCCCACGGGGGACGGGCGCACACAGGCCCGAAGGGGGACGACCATGCCGGTCAAGTACACCCGTGAGCTGCTGGCGACCACCGCGGCAGCCGCCGCCTCACTCGACGAGATGCTGGCCGCCCTGGGGAGGGAGCCGAACCGGGAGAGCCGCAAGTACCTGCGCCGCAGGCTGACCGAGTTCGCGATCGACACGTCGCACTTCCGCCCGACCGGAACCGTCTACACCCGCGAACTCCTCCAGGAGGCGGTCTCGGCCTCGTACAGCGTGGCGGGCGTGGTGCGCCACCTCGGCCAGCGCCAAGCCGGGGGCACCCAGGCACACATCGGCCGCCGGATCAAGGCGTTCGGCATCGACACCTCACACTTCACCGGGCAGGCCCACAGTCGCGGGAAGCGGTTCCCCAGCAGGATCCCGGCCGAACAACTCCTCGTCCAGCGCCCCTCGGAGGCCAAGCGGCTTCCGGGAGTGCGCATCCGCCAGGCCCTTTCGGAGCTCGGCCGGCCGGAGTCGTGCGAGTCCTGCGGCACCGGGCCGGAGTGGCGGGGCCGCCCGCTCACGCTGGAGGTGGACCACATCAACGGGGACTGGTCCGACAACCGCCCCGACAACCTCCGGCTGCTGTGCCCGAACTGCCATGCCGTCACCCCCACGTACTGCGGGCGCAACAAGAACAGGCGCGCGAAGCCCGCACCCGACCGCACCAAGGGAGAAACGGCTGTGCCCGAAGGCCGCGCAAACCCCTAGACTGGAGGCCATGCGGCCTTGGCGGAACTGGCAGTCGCGCTGGACTTAGGATCCAGTGGGAGAAATCCCGTGAGGGTTCGAGTCCCTCAGGCCGCACTAGCCTTTGAATCGAAGGCCCACCCGGAATGATCTCCCGGGTGGGCCTCCGTCGTTCTCGATGACCCGTCAGCCCAGCAGGTCCTTCAGGACCGGGGCCAGGGCGCGGAAGGCCTTGCCGCGGTGGCTGATGGCGTTCTTCTCCGCCGCCGTCAGTTCGGCGCAGGTGCGGGTCTCGCCCAGGGGCTCCAGGATCGGGTCGTAGCCGAAGCCGCCGTCGCCGGCCGGGGCCGTCCGCAGGGTGCCGAGGAGGCGGCCCTCGACGACGCGCTCGGTGCCGTCCGGCAGGGCCAGGGCGGCGGCGCAGAAGAAGTGGGCGCCGCGGTGCTCCGGGGCGATGTCGCCGAGCTGGGCCAGCAGCAGGTCCAGGTTGGCGCGGTCGTCGCCGTGCTTGCCGGCCCAGCGGGCGGAGAAGATGCCGGGGGCGCCGCCGAGGACGTCGACGCAGAGGCCGGAGTCGTCGGCGACCGCGGGCAGGCCGGTGGCCTGCGCGAGGGCGTGTGCTTTGAGCAGCGAGTTCTCGGCGAAGGTGACGCCGGTCTCGCGGACGTCCGGGATCTCCGGGTAGGCATCGGCGCCGACCAGTTCGACGTCGAGGCCGGCCTCGCCGAGGATGGCGCGGAGCTCGGCGACCTTGTTCTGGTTGCGGGTGGCGAGAATCAGACGGGTGGACATGAACCCACCCTAACCGGACGTCAGCCGGTGCAGACCTGGGTGAGGTTGCCGGCGGCGTCGCCGAGCGGCTTCAGGTCGGGGGCCTGCTTGTCGTTGATGGCCTGCTGGACCTTGCCGACCTGGGTGTTGAGGTCGGTGATGGCCTTGGCGACGTCGGTGTTCTTGGAGTTCTTGCCGAGGTCGTCGAGGTCGTTCTTGAGCTTCTGCAGGGCCTGGCCGGCGGCGGCCGAGTCGTTGCTGGCGTTGTTGAAGGCGGTGGTGACGTCGCTGATGTCCCCGGTGATGCGGACCGCCGTGTTGCCGCAGTCGAGCGCCTTCTGGGCGGCCGAGCAACTGACCGCGCTGAGCGGGAGGATGGCGATCAGGCCGGCCACGGCGAGGGTGGCGGGGCGGGCGATGCTCTGGGGCATCCGGTCCTCCTGGGTGCGCGGGTTCCGGAACGGAATGACGCGCCCCCGGGGGTGCGCGGTTCCCACAACGGGGTGCTGCGGGAACCGTAAGGGCTCCGGGCCCGGCCTGTACAGCGCTGGTGTCGCGGTTCGGCCACGCGCCGGAGCCCTTCGGGCACCGGTGGCGGGCTCAGCCCTCCAGGGCCTTGCGCTGGATCTCGTCCAGCTCGGCGCAGCCGAGGGTGCCGAGGTCCAGGAGCTGGTCGAGCAGGGCACGGTCGAAGGGGGCGCCCTCGGCGGTGCCCTGGACCTCGACGAAGCGGCCGTCGGAGGTGCAGACGATGTTCATGTCGGTCTCGGCGCGGACGTCCTCCTCGTAGCGGAGGTCGAGCATCGGGACGCCGTCGATGATGCCGACGCTGACGGCGCTGACGGCGCCGGTGATGGGCTGGCCCTTGGCGCGGAGGATCTTCTTCTCGCGGGCCCAGGAGACGGCGTCGGCGAGGGCGACGTAGGCGCCGGTGATGGCGGCGGTGCGGGTGCCGCCGTCGGCCTGGAGGACGTCGCAGTCGAGGACGATGGTGTTCTCGGCGAGGGCGCGGTGGTCGATGACGGCGCGCAGCGAGCGGCCGATGAGGCGGCTGATCTCGTGGGTGCGTCCGCCGATGCGGCCCTTGACGGCCTCGCGGTCGCCGCGGGTGTTGGTGGCGCGCGGGAGCATGGAGTACTCGGCGGTGACCCAGCCCTCGCCGCTGCCCTTGCGCCAGCGCGGGACGCCTTCGGTGACGCTGGCGGTGCACAGCACCTTGGTGTCGCCGTAGGAGATGAGGACGGAGCCTTCGGCGTGCTTGCTCCAGCCCCGCTCGATGGTGATGGGGCGGAGCTGGTCGGGGGTGCGGCCGTCGATGCGT
Organism: Kitasatospora sp. NPDC005751; assembly: GCF_040630835.1. Taxonomy (NCBI): domain Bacteria; kingdom Bacillati; phylum Actinomycetota; class Actinomycetes; order Kitasatosporales; family Streptomycetaceae; genus Kitasatospora; species Kitasatospora sp. NPDC005751. The sequence continues at coordinate 63,192 of NZ_JBEXYC010000011.1, read as the reverse complement.
GACATAGGCACCGAGCGTAGTCGGTCCGGTCGGGTGGTTCCGGCAGGGTCGGACGGGTCGTCGGTGGTGCCCGGCGGGCCCGTGGCGGGGTGCCCGAACGGTTGTGCCCGGTGCGCCGGACGGCGCCGGCCCGCCGTCCACGGGGGGCGGCGGGCCGGGTGTGCCGAGCGTGGTGGTGCCGAGCCTGGTGGGCTCAGCTCACATCATGTCCTCGATGTCGGCGGCGATCGGGTCGGCGTCGGTGCCGATGACGACCTGGATCGCGGTGCCCATCTTGACGACGCCGTGGGCGCCGGCGGCCTTCAGCGCGGCCTCGTCGACGAGGGAGGCGTCCTTCACCTCGGTACGCAGGCGGGTGATGCAGCCTTCGACCTCTTCGATGTTGTCGATGCCGCCCAGACCGGCGACGATCTTCTCAGCCTTGCTGGCCATCTGATTTCTCCCTCTGTCTCGGCCCGTCGGCTGCTCTGCCGGGTGCCGTCCTGCGCTGTGCGGGGTGCCCCGGCCGCCGGCCGGGGTCGTCGCTGTCGGTGCTGACGCGGGTTCAGCTGCCGTCGCGCTGCGCCGCAGCGCGACCAGCATCACCCGAGTTGGACCGATCTGCCACGTTAGTCCACTTTTGGCCCATTCCGGCGCGCACGGTCTGGATCTTCGTCCGAGGATGACGATCAGCGGGGCTTCTGCCCCGGTGCGCGCGGCCTGCCTCCCAAAGTGGTCTACACCAATATATGTGTACTCCGATGAACGCAGGAAGCGCCCCGGGTGTTCCTGAGCCCCGTCCGAGGGTCCCCCAGGGGGCCAGCGCTCGGCAACTGCTCTCGGAGGGCGAAGGATGAGTTCGGCAGGCGCCACAGCCCCGCGGACCACGTGGTGGCACACCTTCTACGGCGGACTCCAGAAGATGGGCCGCTCGCTCCAGCTGCCGGTCGCCGTGCTGCCGGCGGCGGGCATCCTCAACCGGCTCGGACAGCCCGACGTGTTCGGGAAGGACGGCCTCGGCTGGGACGACGTCGCCAAGGTGTTCGCGGCGGCCGGCGGCGCTCTGCTGGACTCCTCGCTCGGCCTGCCGCTGCTGTTCTGCATCGGGGTCGCGATCGGCATGGCCAAGAAGGCGGACGGCTCCACGGCACTGGCGGCCGTGGTGGGCTTCCTGGTCTTCTACGCCGTGCTGCACGCCTTCCCGGAGGACTGCAAGCTGCCGACCGTCCTGGTCGGCAACCAGTGCGTGGACTTCACCTCGGCCAAGTCGGCCGCCGCGACCTACCAGAACCCGGGCGTCCTGGGCGGCATCCTGATCGGCCTGCTGTCGGCGTGGCTCTGGGTGCGCTACCACCGCACCCGGCTGGTCGACTGGCTCGGCTTCTTCAACGGCCGCCGGCTCGTCCCGATGATCACCGCCGTGGTCGGCATGCTGCTGGCGGTGCTGGCGGTCTGGGCCTGGCCGCCGATCGGCCGCGCCTTCAACGACGTGAGCCAGTGGCTGGCCGACCTGGGCGCGGGCGGGGCCGGCATCTTCGGCGTGGCCAACCGCGTACTGCTGCTGATCGGCATGCACCAGTTGCTGAACACCTTCGTCTGGTTCCAGTTCGGCGACTTCACCAAGCCCGACGGCATGGTCGTGCACGGCGACATCCCGCGCTTCCTGGCCGGTGACCCGACGGCGGGCCAGTTCACCTCCGGTTTCTTCCCGATCATGATGTTCGCCCTGCCGGCGGCGGCGCTGGCGATGGCGCACGCGGCCAAGCCGCACCGCCGCAAGGAGATCTACGGGCTGATGCTCTCGGTCGGCCTGACGTCCTTCGTGACCGGCGTCACCGAACCGATCGAGTACTCCTTCGCCTATGTCGCGCCCGCGCTGTACGCGGTGCACGCGCTGCTGACCGGCGCCTCGATGGCGATCACCTGGGCGCTCGGGGTGCACGACGGGTTCAGCTTCTCGGCCGGCCTGATCGACTACGCGATCAACTGGAGCCTGGCCACCAAGCCCTGGCTGATCATCCCGATCGGGCTCTGCTTCGCCGTCGTGTACTACGCGCTCTTCCGGTTCATCATCGTGAAATTCAACATGAAAACACCCGGACGCGAGGACGACGACGAGGTCGAGGACGTGACCAAGGCATAAACCGAGCGTCACCGGACGCCCGCCGGAATAGGCCCTCGGACCCTTGGTCCGGGGGCCTTCGGCATATTCGCGAAAGGACGATCGTCCCGGCCGGAAAACCATTCCCGGACCGGTCCGGGAAATTCGGCGGCCGGCCCCGCCGCCGACGGGGCGCCGGGCCGGCACCCGGCGCCCGGCGGCCCGTGGCCCGGCCGGGACAGGGCCGCGGCGCCCCGGCGGCGGCCGGACGGGCGGTCTCCGGCGAAGCCGGCGACCCGGGTGGGGGGAAGATCACCGCCGCCGCGCGGCGCACCGCGCGGCAATGCGTCACCGTACTCGCCCACCGGCTTCGCCTTTGGTTTCTCCGAGCCGGCGAGGGCGGCCGCCGAGTCCGGTCGCAATGCGGCGGCTAATACCCGCGGCGGGTTCAGGGGGTCCGGCACATCGCACCGGCCCCTCGCCGCGAGCCCGGCACCGGCCGCGCCCCGGCCGTCCGGCACCCGCGGCGACGCCCGGCCCGGCGGCGGACGGCGCCCGGCGGGAGCGGCCGGCCGCCCGCGCCCGCCGGCTGCCGCCGCCCTCCCGGCCGTCCGTCCGGGGGTCGCCGGGCCCGCCGGGGTTGCCCCGGCCTTTTTGTTGCGCAAATAGCCAAAATCCCAATCACGGCGGGTAATCATGATCGTCGATCCGCAAGTAGGTTTCGATTTCATAGCGCTTCTCACCAGCACCGCTTTCAGGGCTTCCCCCCCTTCTCCACCCGTGCTACAAAACTGGTCTACACCACGTGTGGTGTAGACCAGTTCGCGGTTCGGCCCCTCTGTGCACCTACCCCCCGACCGACCCGCCCTGCCGTTAGGAACCCACCCCCATGAGTCAGTCTGCGCAGGCACCGGCGCCCGCCGCGGCTCCGGCCACGCCAAGCCCCACCAAGAAGTTCGGCCAGAACCTGCTGCAGGGTCTGCAGAAGATCGGCCGCAGCCTCCAGCTGCCCATCGCCGTTCTCCCCGCCGCCGGTCTGCTGCTGCGGCTCGGCCAGGACGACGTGTTCGGCAAGGACGGCCTCGGCTGGGACAAGGTCGCCGCGGTGTTCAACACCGCCGGTGGCGCCGTCTTCGACAACCTGCCGCTGCTGTTCGCGGTGGGCATCGCGATCGGCTTCGCCAAGAAGGCCGACGGCTCCACCGCGCTCGCGGCCCTCGTCGGCTTCCTGGTGTACAAGAACGTGCTGACCGCGTTCCCGGTCACCGAGGCCCAGGTCCTGCCCGGCAAGGACGCGGCCGCCACGTACCAGAACCCGGGCGTGCTCGGCGGCATCGTGATCGGTCTGCTCTCGGCCGTGCTGTGGCAGAAGTACCACCGCACCCGGCTGGTCGACTGGCTCGGCTTCTTCAACGGCCGCCGCCTGGTCCCGATCATCATGGCCTTCGTCGGCACCGCCGTCGGTGTGGTCTTCGCCCTGACCTGGGGCCCGATCGGCGACGCCATCAAGAGCCTGAACGACTCCCTGATCGGTGCCGGCGCGTTCGGCGCCGGTGCGTTCGGCCTGGTCAACCGCGGTCTGCTGCCGGTCGGCATGCACCAGTTCGTGAACTCCTACGCCTGGTTCCAGACCGGTGACTTCACCAAGCCCGACGGCACCGTGGTGCACGGCGACCTGACCCGCTTCTTCGCCGGTGACCCGACCGCCGGACAGTTCATGTCGGGCTTCTTCCCGATCATGATGTTCGCCCTGCCGGCCGCCGCGTTCGCCATCGCCCACACCGCCAAGCCGCACCGCCGCAAGGCCGTCACCGGCATGATGCTCTCGCTGGCGCTGACCTCCTTCGTGACCGGTGTCACCGAGCCGATCGAGTTCTCCTTCGTCTTCATCGCCCCGGTCCTGTACGTGATCCACGCGCTGCTGACCGCCGTCTCGATGGCCGTCACCTGGGCGCTCGGCGTGCACGACGGCTTCACCTTCTCCGGTGGTCTGATCGACTACCTGCTGGCGTGGAACAAGGCCACCGACCCGTGGATGATCATCCCGCTGGGTCTCGTGTTCGGAGCGCTGTACTACTTCCTGTTCCGCTTCGCGATCGTCAAGTTCAACCTCAAGACCCCCGGTCGCGAGGACGACGAGGAGATCGAGGACGTCACCAAGGCCTGACGCCGAGGAACGACCCGCACCACTCCACGGCCCCGCCCCGCCGCTCGCTCCCCCGAGCGGCGGGGCGGGGCCGTCGCGCGTCCCGGCCCGGCCCGCGGCCACCGCCCGGCCGGTGGGACGACGGTTGACGAACCGGCGACCGCGCTGGTCAACTGAGGCGGTGAACGCGCCGCGCATCCTGGTCAGCCGCTGCCACATCGACTTCGGTCGTGTGTGGTCGGCCGCGTGTTGCGCCTGACCCGTCCGTTCCCCCCGCCGCCGCCCGGCTGACCTCCCGCCGCGCCCCGGCCCCCGCCTCCCCGCCTCTCGTGTCGGCCCGTACCCGGGCCACCGCCACGTACCCAGCTGCGTCCCGTGCGCGAAACGAAGATGAAGCAGCGCACGCACGAGGAAAGTCAAGGCCACGCCATGCCGCGCCAGTTGCACCTGTCCGCCGCCGTCGACAGCCCCGGCCGCTTCGACGCCGGGCACTTCACCGCCCTCGCCCGCCACGCCGAGCGCGCCGCGCTCGACTTCGTCACCCTCGACGACTCCTACGCACCCGAGCCGCACCGGCTCGACGCCCTCGCCACCTTCGCCCGGCTCGCGCCGCTGACCCGGGGGCTCGGCCTGGTCCCGACCGTCACCACCACGCACACCGAGCCGTTCCACACCTCGATATCGGTCAACACCCTGGACTGGGTGAGCGAGGGCCGGGCCGGCTGGCTGATCGGGATCTCCGACACCGAGGCGCAGGCCCGGGCCTTCGGGCGCAAGGGCGTCGCCCCGGCCGACGAGCTCTGGGCGGAGGCGGCCGACGCCGCCGAGGTCGCCGCGCGGCTCTGGGACAGCTGGGAGGACGACGCGGAGATCCGCGACGTGGCCACCGGCCGGTTCATCGACCGGGGCAAGCTGCACTACATCGACTTCGCGGGCCCGCACTTCTCGGTCCGCGGCCCCTCCATCACCCCTCGCCCGCCCCAGGGCCGACCGGTGATCGCCGTCCCGGTCTCCGCCGCCGACCTCGCCCCGGGCGCCCCCGCCGGCAGCCGGGCCCGGGTGGAGACGGCCGCCCGGTACGCGGACGTCGTCCTGCTGGACGCCCCCGGCCCGGCGGCCCGGCTGACCGCCGCCACCGAACTGCGGCTGCGGGCGGGCGAGGGCCTGCGGATCCTCGCCCGGCTCACCGCGGACCTCCCCGACGGCGCCTCGATCAGCGCGCTGATCCGGGAGGTCACCGAGGGCGGCGGCGGCGTCGACGGCTTCCACCTCGTCCCCGCCGACCCGGCCCGAGACCTCGCCGCGGTGGCCGACCACGTCGTCCCGGCCCTGCGCGAGCGCGGCCTGTTCCGCACCGGCTACACCGGCACCACCCTGCGCGACCACCTCGGCCTGGCCCGCCCGGCCAACCGGTACGCCCCCGCCACTCCCGCTCCCGCCGCTCCCACGGCGACCGCCGCCGCCCACGCCGAGGTGACCCGATGACGGACCGACCGCTGAAGCAGATCCACCTCGCCGCGCACTTCCCCGGCGTCAACAACACCACGGTCTGGACCGACCCGGCGTCCCGCAGCCAGATCGAGTTCGCCTCCTTCCGCCACCTCGCGGAGACCGCCGAGCGCGGCCGGTTCGACTTCTTCTTCCTCGCCGAGGGCCTGCGGCTGCGCGAGGTGAACGGCCTGATCCACGACCTGGACGTGGTCGGCCGGCCCGAGTCGATCACCGTGCTCGGCGCGCTGGCCGCCGTCACCACCCACCTCGGACTGGCCGCCACCGTCAACGCGACCTTCAACGAGCCGTACGAGCTGGCCCGCCGGTTCGCGTCGCTCGACCACCTCTCCGGCGGCCGGGCGGCCTGGAACGTGGTCACCTCCTCGGACGCCTTCACCGGCGAGAACTTCCGCCGCGGCGGCTTCCTCGACCGCGCCGACCGGTACACCCGGGCCGCCGAGTTCGTCCAGCTGGCACGGGAGTTCTGGGACGGCGGGCAGGTCCGGCACAGCGGCCCGCAGTTCGACGTCGAGGGCCGGCTGTCGCTGCCGCGCCCGCCGCAGGGCCACCCGGTGGTGATCCAGGCCGGGGACTCCGACGAGGGCCGGGAGTTCGCCGCCGCCACCGCCGACATCATCTTCAGCCGGCACTCGACCCTCACCGCCGGCCAGGCCTTCCACGCCGACGTCAAGCGCCGGCTGGCCGCGTACGGGCGCAAGCCGGACGAGCTGAAGATCATGCCCGGGGTCACCTACGTCCTGGGCGACACCGACGAGGAGGCCACCGAGCGGGCCGCCGAGATCCGCCGCGCCCAGGTCGGACCGCAGACCGCCATCGCCTACCTGGAGCAGGTCTGGGGCATCGACCTGTCCGACCACGACCCGGACGGCCCGCTGCCCACCGCCGACCCGGTGGTCGACAGCACCGTCGTCCAGGGCCGGACCAGGATCGGGGACCCGCTGGAGATCGCCGCCCGGTGGCGCGCGGTCGCCGCCGAGAAGCGGCTCAGCAGCCGCGAGCTGGTGATCGAGGTGACCGGCCGGCAGTCCTTCATCGGCACCCCGGCGGCGGTCGCCGAGCAGCTCGACGCCTATGTGCAGAACGACGCGGCGGACGGCTTCATCCTCGTCCCGCACCTCACCCCGGGCGGCCTGGACGACTTCGTGGACCAGGTGGTGCCGCTGCTCCAGGAACGCGGGGTGTTCCGCACCGAGTACACCGGGACGACCCTGCGCGACCACCTCGGCCTGCCCGTTCCCGGCCGGCGCTGAGCGCCTCGGACGAGCGGGCGTCCCGCCCGGAACGGCCTCAGATCCGGCCGAGGCGGGCCGCGTGGACGCCGGCCTGGAAGCGGCTCTCCGCGCCCAGGTCGGCGGTCAGCTCGGCGACCAGCCGGCGCACCGTCCGCTCGGAGACCTCCAGCTTCCGGGCGATCGCGGCGTCCGTCAGCCCGGCCGCGAGCAGCCGCAGCACCACGTCATGACGGTCCGTCCTCCCCGCCGCCCCCGGATGCAGTTCCGGCGGGGTCGAGGCCGCCGACCAGAAGTACTCGAACAGCTCCGCGACCAGGGCGACCAGGGCCGGCTCGCGGACCACCACGGCGGCCTCCGCACGGCCGCGGACCCGGGGAGCAGCCGCGTCCGGCCCGTCCTCGGACACCTCGTCCGACAGGTCGCCCGGCGCGGGCAGGATCGCCAGCCGGGCGTCGACCACGATCAGCCGGAGCGGCAGCGAGTGCGCGACCCTGATCCGCGCCCCGGCCCCGGTCAGCTCCCGGACGTGCGCGAGCACGGCGGGCCGGCGCAGCGCGGCGGCCGGGTAGACGGAGCGCAGGGCGGCGCCGCGGTCGAGGGCGAGGCGTTCGCGGGCCAACTTGCCCGCCAGGGCGGGGCCGGAGAGGTCCTGGCCGGGCCGGAGGGAGAGGGCCCGGGTGCGGGCGCCGCGGGCCGCGTCCTCCAGCAGGGCGGCGATCCGGTCGGCGCCGCGGACGAGTTCGAGGGCGGCGCCGCCGGGCCGGCGGTGCTGGACCGGCAGGTAGCCGGTGTGCAGGCGGTCGACGGAGTCGCGGGCCCGGCCCAGGGCCTCGACGAGGGCGGTGACCTGGGTGTCCGCGTCGAGCAGCAGTTGGCGGACGGCGGTGTCGACGGAGACGGCGGCGTGTCCGGCCGTGCCGGTGCCGTCCGCCCCGGCGGCCGCGGTGGGCTGGAGCAGGCCGAGGGCGCGGAGTTCGGCGGTGGCGGCGGCCAGGCGGGGCTCGTCCCAGCCGAGGCCGAGGTCGGCGGCCGGGCGGCCGGGTTCGGCGAGCAGCCGGGCGTAGAGCCGGGTGGCGTCTCGGTCGGGGCCGCCGGCGGGGTGGTCGGCCCGCGCCGCACTCTCCATGCGCTCCATCGGCGCAGCGTAGTGAGGCCGGGCGCGGGCGGGCCGGGGTTTCCGAGGAGCGAGACGGCGGGCCGGGGCTTCCGAGGGGCGGGGCGGCGGGCCGGTTCCGCTCCCGGTCATGTCCGGTTGCGGCAGCGCCGGGAGGGCCCGGCCGCGGTCCGTCGGCGGCCAGGATGGGGCCATGGCTCTTCCCGAGGCTTCGACGATCTGGATGGACGGCGCGCTGGTGCCCTGGCAGCAGGCGCGGACGCATGTGCTGACGCACGGCCTGCACTACGGCACGGGGGTGCTGGAGGGCACCCGGGTGTTCGAGACGGCGGACGGTCCGGCGGTGTTCCGGCTGCCCGAGCACCTGCGCCGGCTGGACCGCAGTGCGCGGATGCTGCGGATGGAACTCCCCTACAGTGTGGAGGATTTGACCAAGGCGACGGTGGAGCTGGTCCGGGCGAACGGCCACCGGTCCTGCTATCTGCGGCACTTCGCGTTCCTGGGGTACGGCTCGATGGGCCTGGACATGCGCTTCTCGCCCACCACCACGGCGATCGCCAGTTGGCAGTGGCAGTCCCAACTGCCGGACGGCGGTGGTGGGATCAGGGTGAAGACGAGCAGTTGGCGGCGGAACGACCCGAACGCGGTGCCGCCTGCGGCGAAGGCGACCGGGCCGTACCTGAACTCGGTGCTGGCCCGCCGGGAGGCGAGCGACGCGGGGTACGACGAGGCGCTGCTGCTGGGGTCGGACGGTTCGGTGAGCGAGTGCACCGGCGAGAACGTGTTCCTGGTGCGTGACGGGGTGCTGCGGACGCCGCCGTCGAGCGCGGGCGCGTTGGAGGGGATCACCCAGGACACGGTGCTGGAGCTGGCCGCCGGTCTGGGGGTGCCGGTGCGGGTGGAGGGTCTGCTGCGCTCGGACCTGTACGCGGCGGACGAGGTGTTCCTGTGCGGGACGGCGGCCGGGGTGGTGCCGGTGCGGTCACTGGACGACCGCGAGCTGCCGTCCTCCCCCGGCCCGGTCACGGAGCGGCTGCGCGAGGCGTACGAGGCGGCGGTCTCCGGCGAGGACCCGCGCTACCGGCGCTGGCTGACGCCGGTGGGGTGAGCGTTCAGAGGTCGTAGACGGCGCCGGCTCTCGCGATGTCGACCGGTCCGGCGAAGGCGGCGGCGGCGTCCCGGCGGTTGTGTTCGGCGTCGGTCCACGGCGGGATGTGGGTGAGGACGAGCCGGCGGGCGCGGGCGGCGGTGGCGTGTTCGCCGGCCTCGCGGCCGTTGAGGTGGACGGCCCGGTAGGTGTCGCGGCCGTCGATGTAGGCGGCTTCGCAGAGGAAGAGGTCGCTGTCGCGGGCGAGTTCGACGAGGGCGGCGCTCTCGCCGGTGTCGCCGGAGTAGACGAGGGTGCGGCCGGCGTGTTCGAGCCGGAAGGCGAACGCGTCGACGGGGTGGTTGACCTGGGCGACCTCGATCCGGAACGGGCCGAGGTCGAAGGCGCCGGGGGTGAGGGTCCGGAAGTCGAAGACCCCCTTCATGCCGGGGTTCTCGGGCATGTCGTAGGCGCGGGCCATCCGCTCGGCGGTGCCGGCCGGGCCGTAGACGGGCAGCGGGTCGGGGCAGCCCTCGGCCCGGTAGTTGCGGGCGACCCAGTAGGCGCAGAGGTCGACGCAGTGGTCGGCGTGCAGGTGGCTGAGCAGGACGGCGTCGACCTCGTAGAGGCTGACGTACTTCTGCAGGGCGCCGAGCGCGCCGTTGCCGAGGTCGAGCACGACGCGGTAGCCGTCGGCCTCCACGAGGTAGCTGGAGCACGGCGAGTCGGCGGACGGGAAGCTCCCCGAGCACCCCACCACGGTCAGTTTCATCCGAGCCCCTCCGCCCCGACACGTTTCGGCTGCTGCTGGTCATTGGCAGTACCGGCCGGTGAACCGGCGGGTAGCACTGCGTTCGCGTGTCGAGAGTAAGGGCGGAGGGGCACTTTGCCCCCGTCTCCGTGCCGGGCTGTGGCTGGAATCACCAGAACGCCGGGGGCCGCTCGGTGCGGTGGTTCAGCGGTGGCCGGGGCGCCGGCGGGCCCAGGCCTTGATCGTGTCGGGGTGCCAGCGGGGGTGTCCGTTGCCGTCGACGGCATCGGGGTCGGGGAGCAGGCCGTGCCGGCGGTAGTTGCGGACGGTCTCCGGCTGGACGTTGATGTGGCGGGCGATCTCGGCGTACGACCACAGGTCGGTGCTGCGGCTCACGGGTCACCTCGGGGTGCAGGGCGGACGTGCGTGATCAGCTTTCCGGGCTCCGGGAGCGGCATCCCGCGCACAACGGACTCCGTGGTCATTCCGTGACGAACCGGGAGCAGGGAACGGATAAATGCCCGACTGTCACAGCCGTCGTGGTGGTGGGGCCGGCCGGGTGCCGGGTACGGTCTGGCGCATGACTGGCTTCTGGGTGCTGCTGGCCGTGGCGGGTGCCGCGCTGCTGGCCGTTGTCGTGTCGGTGCTGGTCCGGCGGGCCCGCGGCGGGCCCGCGCCGACCCGGCCGGCGCCGCGGCCGCGCCCGGCGAAGGGGCGCCCGGGCCCGGCGCCGCAGGAGATCTGGTGGGCGGAGGTGCCGTTCGAGGACGGCCCGGGGGCGAAGGACCGCCCCTGCCTGGTGCTGCGGGTCGGCGGCCGGACCGCGACCGTCGCGAAGATCACCAGCAAGCACCACGCGGAGCGGCCGGGCGTGCTGGCGCTGCCGCCCGGCTCGGTGGGCGACCGCCAGGGGCGGACCAGCTGGCTGGAGACCGACGAGCTGCGCGAGGTGCCGCTCTCGGCCTTCCGCCGCCGGGCCGGTGTGGTCGACGGGCGGATCTGGGCCCGGGCCCGGCAGGCGGTCTCGGGCTAGGGGCGTCCGGCCGGGCCGGGCCGCGGGGACGGGCCCGGAGGCTCCGTCAGGCCCAGAGCTGGCCCTGCAGGGCCTCGACCGCGGCCTCGGTCGACTCGGCGGTGTAGATGCCGGTGGAGAGGTACTTCCAGCCGCCGTCCGCGACGACGAAGACGATGTCGGCGCGCTCCGCGGCGGTGGCGGCCTTGCGGCCGACGCCGATCGCGGCGTGCAGGATGGCGCCGGTGGAGACGCCCGCGAAGATGCCCTCCTGCTGGAGGAGTTCACGGGTGCGGCGGACGGCGTCGGCGGAGCCGACCGAGAAGCGGGTGGTGAGCACCTCGGCGTCGTACAGCTCGGGGACGAAGCCCTCGTCGAGGTTGCGCAGGCCGTAGACCAGGTCGTCGTAGCGGGGCTCGGCGGCGACGATCCGCACCCCGGGCACCTTCTCGCGCAGGAACCGGCCGACGCCCATCAGGGTGCCGGTGGTGCCCAGGCCGGCCACGAAGTGGGTGACGGAGGGCAGGTCGGCGAGGATCTCGGGGCCGGTGGTGGCGTAGTGGGCGCCGGCGTTGTCGGGGTTGCCGTACTGGTAGAGCATTACCCAGTCGGGGTGCTCGGCGGCGATCTCCTTGGCGATCCGCACCGCGGTGTTGGAGCCGCCGGCGGCCGGTGAGGGGATGATCTCCGCGCCCCACATGCGCAGCAGCTCGCGGCGCTCCTCGCTGGTGTTCTCCGGCATCACGCAGACCATCCGGTAGCCCTTGAGCTTGGCGGCCATGGCGAGCGAGATGCCGGTGTTGCCGCTGGTGGGCTCCAGGATGGTGCACCCGGGGGTGAGCAGCCCGGCGGCCTCGGCGCGCTCGATCATGTGCAGCGCGGGGCGGTCCTTGATGGAGCCGGTGGGGTTGCGGTCCTCCAGCTTGGCCCAGAGCGTCACCAGGCCGTCGGTGTTGCCGGGGACGGCGGCGGAGAGTCGGGGCAGGCGGACCAGCGGGGTGTTGCCGACGGCTTCGAGCGGGCTGTCGTAACGCAAGGGGTGCCTCCGGCAACGGCGGTGAGGATCGGGTGCGGCGGTCCTCCCGCCCGCGCGGCCGGCGGGCGGGAGGACCGGAGGTCAGCGGGCGCCGCCGGCCACGGCGGGCAGGATGGTGACGCTGTCGCCGTCGGCGAGGGCGGTGGAGATGCCCTCCAGGAAGCGGACGTCCTCGTCGTTGAGGTAGACGTTGACGAAGCGGCGCAGCTCGCCGCCGTCCAGCAGGCGGGCGGCGATGCCCGGGTGGCGGGCGTCGAGGTCCTGGAAGAGTTCCCCGAGGTTGCTGCCGGTGCCCTCGACGGCCTTGGCGCCGTCGGTGTAGGTGCGGAGGATGGTCGGGATGCGGACCTCGATGGCCATGGGTGCGCTCCTGTGCGAGTCGTGAGGTGGGTGGGCCGCAGCGGGCGCGGCAGGTCGGGTCCGGCCCGGTGCGCAGGGCGTGCGGCGGGCCTGGGCGGGCGGCTCAGCGCGAGCGCGCCGGCGTGCCGGGACAGATCGCGCTGGCGAGCCGGCACAGGTCGACGTGCAGGCGCGCCACGAGGCGGGTGCCCGGGGCCTGAGTGCTCACATCGACGGAACGCATGGGCTCATCGTATAGATTCCCGGGCTCGCTCCGACATGCCCGTCTCGGAATCCGGATGTTTCCGTTTCTTTGGCTGAGACGGCAGGGCCCGCCGCCGTCGCTCGGACGGTCGGCGGGCCGCGCCCAGGGGGGTGCCGGTCAGGGCTGGTAGGCCTCGACGACCTGGACGTCTTCCTCCGTGATCGCGCCGTCCACGATGCGGAACGACCGGAACTGGTACGGGTCGTCCGGGCCGTTGCCGTCGGCGGTGGAGACCAGGACGTAGTGGGCGAACGGCTCGGAGGCGTAGCTCACGTCGGTGCGCGAGGGGTAGGCCTCGGTGGCGGTGTGCGAGTGGTAGACGATCACGGGCTCCTCGTCCCGGTCGTCCATCTCGCGGTAGAGCTTCAGCAGGTCGCCCGAGTCGAACTCGTAGAAGGTGGGCGACCGGGCGGCGTTGAGCATCGGGACGAACCGCTCGGGCCGTCCGCTGCCGGCCGGTCCGGCGACCACGCCACAGGCCTCGTCCGGGTGGTCGGCGCGGGCGTGGGCGACGATGGCGTCGCGCAGTTCTCGGGTGATGGTCAGCATGCGGTCAGGATAGCCACGCCCCGGCGGGTGTCCGCCGGAGCGTCCGGGGCGTGGTCGGCGCCGGTCCGGGAGGCGGACGGCGGGCGGCTCAGTGGCCGCCGCCGTTGCCGTTGCGGGCGTGCAGGTGGTCGTGGGCGACGGCGTGGACGGCCTGCGGGCGGCGGCGCTTGAGCACCTGGTAGCCGACCACGAGCAGGACGGCCCAGCCGGGGAAGACGTACAGCGAGATGCGGTTGTCCTTGTCGAGGGCGATCAGGACGATCACCAGGGCGAGGAAGCCGAGGGCGGCCCAGCTGCTCCAGAGGCCGCCGGGCGCCTTGAAGCCGGGGGGCGGCAGGTGGCCGCCCTTCCAGGCCTTCCGGTAGCGGATCTGGGAGACCAGGATGACCGCCCAGGTCCAGAGGCCGCAGACGGTGGCCACCGAGGTGATGTACTCGAACGCCTTGGCCGGGACGAGGTAGTTGAGCACCACGCCGGCGCCCATCAGCAGCGAGGAGAGGGTGATCGCGACGGCGGGGCTGCGGTGGGAGTTGAGCTTGGTGAGCCGGCCGGGGGCCTGGCCGCGCAGGGCGAGGTCGCGCAGCATCCGGCCGGTGGAGTACATGCCGGAGTTGCAGGAGGAGAGCGCCGCGGTGAGCACCACGAAGTTGATGATGCCGGCCGCGGCGGGGATGCCGATCTTGCCGAAGGCGGCGACGAACGGGCTGACGCCGGGCTGGAATTCGGTCCACGGCACCAGCGACAGGATGATCACCAGGGCGCCGATGTAGAAGAGCGCGATCCGCCAGGGCAGCGTGTTGATGGCGCGCGGCAGGGTCTTCTGCGGGTTCTCGCTCTCGCCGGCGGTGACGCCGACCAGCTCGACGCCGAGGTAGGCGAACATGACGATCTGCAGGGTCATCACGGTGGCGCCGATCCCCTTGGGGAAGAAGCCGCCGTTGTCCCAGAGGTGGGTGACCGACGCGGTGTCACCGGCGTCGCTGAAGCCGAGGGTCAGCACGCCGATGCCGATCAGGATCATGCCGATGATGGCGGTGACCTTGACCATCGAGAACCAGAACTCGATCTCGCCGAACAGCTTCACCGAGATCAGGTTGGCCCCGTAGAGGATGACCAGGAAGGTGAGCGCGCTGAGCCACTGCGGGATGCCGGGCACCCAGAACTTCACGTAGACGGCGGCGGCGGTGGTCTCGGCCATGCCGGTGACCACCCAGAACAGCCAGTACGTCCAGCCGGTCACGAAGCCGGCGAAGGGGCCGAGGAACTCCCGGGCGTACTCGGCGAAGCTGCCGGCGACCGGGCGGTAGGTGAGCAGCTCGCCGAGGGCCCGCATGATCACGAAGATCACCACGCCGGCCACGGCGTAGGAGAGGATCAGGCTCGGTCCGGACTTGGAGATCGCGGTGCCGGCGCCGAGGAAGAGTCCGGTGCCGATGGCGCCGCCGATGGCGATCATCTGGATCTGGCGACTGCCCAGACCCCGCTCGTAGCCCTCCTCGTCCGGTTTGGAGTCGACGACCTCGTCGTAGATCTGTTCGGCCATGGTGCACCGTCCTGGGTGGGTCTCGTGGGGTGGAGCAGTCGTACCACGCAGGTTCCGGATAGCGGTGTTCATCTGAGCGATATTTGAGCATGTCGTCATATGATTCCGCCCGTTTTGAGCGGAAAAGCCGTGACCCCCCGTCCAGCATGCGGACGGGGGGTCACGGCGGCCCGGCGGCGGGGCGGGATCAGTCCGCGATCGCCTCCAGCAGCGACTCCTGCAGCGCCCCCAGCCACAGGTAGGCCATCACCAGCGGCTTGCGCTCGTCGCCGTCCGGCAGGTCGTACAGGCCCTGCTCGTCCTCCTCCTCGACCTCCAGCCGCACCCCCAGGGTGAGCCGCAGGTCGTTGAGCGCGCCCAGCCAGCGCAGGCAGTCGGCGGCGGCCAGCTTGAGCACGCCGCCCTCGCCGCCGAGACCGTCCAGCGCGCGGACCACCTGCAGCGCGTCCTCGCGCTTGCGGGCCCGCAGGTCCAGCTCGGTGTAGCGGCGGAACTCCCGGGCGGCTTCCCTGGCCTCGGCGTCGTCCGGCTTCTCGGGGTCGCCGTAGGCGTCGGGGAAGAGCCGGGCCAGCGCCGGGTCGGCGGGGGCCTCGGTCGGCCCGTCGGCGAACAGCGCGGCGAGCGGGTCGTCCGAGTCCCCGCCCGGGCCCGGTCCGATCAGCTCCAGCATCTGCACCTCCAGCGAGCGCAGGATGGAGGCCTCCAGCTCGTCCAGCGCGATCGCCGCGCTCCCGCCGCCGGCACTCTCGAACAACCCAGCCATCTGTATCGGTCAGCCCGTCTTCGTCGTCTTCGGTGGGGTGCGGGGACGCGGTCCGCGGGTCAGTCGTGCTGCAGCGTGGCCCACAGCCCGTAGCCGTGCATCGCCTGCACGTCGCGCTCCATCTCCTCGCGGGATCCGCTGGAGACCACCGCCCGGCCCTTGCTGTGCACCTCCATCATCAGCTTCCGGGCCTTGTCCTTCGGGTAGCCGAAGTAGGCCTGGAACACGTACTGGACGTAGCTCATCAGGTTGACCGGGTCGTTGTGCACGATGGTCACCCAGGGCGTGTCCGGCTCCGCCACCGGCAGGCCTTCGACCTCCGGGCGCTCGATCTCCACGGGCGCGACACTCACCGCTGGGTCCTCCTCGCCGTTCTTCCCGCACATACCCCTTCAGCCCCCATGCTGCCATCCGGGGAACCTCCGGGCGATTCCGGCCCGGGGTCCGCGAACACCCCCGACGAGAAATCGTCAATCTGACGCTAAGTGGTAGTAGCATCATCCCCATGGACGCCACTTCAGTGCGCGCGGCCGGTTCGACCGCGCTCCTCACCGACCGCTACGAGCTCACCATGTTGCAGGCCGCCCTGCGCAGCGGAGCCGCGCACCGCCGCTCCGTCTTCGAGGTGTTCACCCGCCGCCTGCCGGCCGGCCGCCGCTACGGCGTGATGGCCGGCACCGGGCGGGTGCTCGACGCCGTCGAGAACTTCCGCTTCACCAGCGCGCAGCTCGACTGGCTGGCCGGCCAGGGCGTGGTCGAGGAGGACACCCTGCGCTTCCTGGCCGACTACCGGTTCACCGGCGACATCCACGGCTACCCGGAGGGCGAGGTCTACTTCCCCGGATCGCCGCTGCTCACCGTCGAGGGCAGCTTCGCCGAGGCGGTGATCCTGGAGACGGTGATCCTCTCGATCCTCAACCACGACTCGGCGATCGCGGCCGCCGCCGCCCGGATGACCGCCGCCGCCGGCGGCCGCCCGTGCATCGAGATGGGCGCCCGGCGCGCCCACGAGCAGGCCGCCGTGGCCGCCGCCCGCGCCGCGTACGTGGCCGGCTTCGCGGCCACCTCCGACCTGGAGGCCGGCTTCACCTACGACATCCCGACCACCGGCACCGCCGCGCACGCCTTCACCCTGGTGCACGACGACGAGCGGGGCGCGTTCCGGGCGCAGATCGCCTCGATGGGCCGGGGCACCACCCTGCTGGTCGACACCTTCGACCTGCTCGAGGCCGTGCGCACCGCCGTCGAGGTGGCCGGCCCCGAGCTCGGCGCGGTGCGGATCGACTCCGGCGACCTCACCCTGCTGGCCCACCGGGTCCGCCGTCAGCTGGACGAGCTCGGCGCCGAGAAGACCCGGATCATCGTCACCTCCGACCTGGACGAGTACGCGATCGCCGCGCTGGCCGCCGCCCCGGTCGACGGCTACGGCGTCGGCACCAGCCTGGTCACCGGCAGCGGCCACCCGACCTGCGCGATGGTCTACAAGCTGGTCGCCCGCGCCCAGGTGCCGGACGGACCGCTGCTGCCGGTCGCCAAGCGCTCGGCGGGCGCCAAGAGCAGTGTCGGCGGCCGCAAGTGGGCGGCCCGCCGGCCCGACCAGGACGGCGTCGCCGAGGCCGAGGTGGTCGGCACCGGGCCGATCCCGGCCGAGCTGGAGCCGCACCTCCTTCAGGTACCGCTGGTGCGGGCCGGCGAGGTGGTCGGCCGGGAGCCGCTCGGCGCGGCGCGCGAGCGGCTCGGCCGGGCCCTGGCCGGGCTGCCGCTGTCGGCGACCCAGTTGTCCAAGGGCGACCCGGTGCTGCCGACCGAACTGATCGTCTGACCGCCGGTCGGCGCGGGCCGCACGGCCGGCGGCGGAGGGCCCGGGCGCTCCCCGGGCCTTCCGCCACCGGGTGCCACTGCCTACAGTCGACCGTAGAGTTCAACCGGAAGCGCGGAGAACCAGCGCACCGCCCCCACCACACCACCGAGGATGCAAGCCATGCACCGGGCACTGATCGTCGTCGACGTGCAGAACGACTTCTGCGAGGGCGGCAGCCTGGCCGTCGCCGGCGGGGCCGAGGTGGCCGCCGCGATCACCGACCTGATCGCCGAGTCCCCCGCCGGCTACCAGCACGTCCTCGCGACCCGCGACAACCACATCGATCCGGGCGACCACTTCTCCGACACCCCGGACTACGTCAACAGCTGGCCGGTGCACTGCGTGGCGGGCACCGAGGGCGTCGGCTTCCACCCCAACTTCGCGCCCTCCGTCACCTCCGGCGCGATCGAGGCGGTCTTCGACAAGGGCGCCTACGCGGCGGCGTACAGCGGATTCGAGGGCGTCGACGAGAACAACCGCGGCCCGATCGAGTGGCTGCGCGAGCGTCAGGTCAGCGAGGTCGACGTGGTCGGGCTCGCCACCGACCACTGCGTCAAGGCCACCGCGCTGGACGCCGTCCGGGCGGGCTTCGCGACCCGGATCCTGCTCGACCTCACGGCCGGCGTGTCGCCGCGGACCACCGCCGCCGCGCTGGAGGAGCTGCGGGCGGCCGGCGTCGAACTGGTCGGGACGCCGACGGTTCGGGGCTGAGCCCCGGAGCGGCGCCGGCTCACCGCTCGGTGACCAGCAGCTCCACCACGTCGGTGCCGCCCTGCCGGAAGGCCTCGCGCAGCTCGGCGCCGACGGCCTCCGGCTCGTCGGCCAGCCGCGCACCGGAGAGGTAGACCACCCGGACCCCGAGGTACTCCATCCGGTGCTGGCCGGCGCGCACCCAGGCGGCCTCCCCCTCGCTGACGCAGCGCAGCTCGGAGTCGACCTCCACCGCCACCCCCGACCGCGGCCAGTAGAGGTCCGGGACGGCGATGTAGGTGCCGCCGCGCATCCGCAGCTCGGGACCGGTCAGCGGGGCGGGCAGCAGCCACTCGTCCAGCAGGGCGCCGACCCGCTCCAGCACCGCCTCCCGCTCGGCGGCCAGCAGTTCGTCCAGCGCGGCCCGCACCCGCAGGTCGGCGGCCAGCCCGGACTCGGTCAGCTCCGCGACCAACTCCCGGACGGTGCACCGGATGCCGGGGCGCGCCACGGCCTCCCGCAGCACCGCGCGGACCGGCAGCGCGACGCCCTCGCCGAACTCCGGCGCGGCGCCGTCCGCCGTCCACTCGCGCAGCGCGTCGGCGACCGCCCGGGCGACCGGCGCGCAGGCCAGACCGTGCACCGAGCTGGCGACCAACTCCCGCTCGGTGCGCCGGATCCGCACCCCGCCGGCGTCCTTCAGGCGGCGCTGGCGGGGCACCAGGACGTCCACCCCGGTGACGGCGGGCAGCCGGGGCACGGCGGCGAAGCCGTAGAGCGCCAGCGCGGCCGTCCCGGTGATCACGGCGCCCTCCCGGCGGCCCTCCTCGCGCCCGTTCTGCGCGGCGTAGAGCAGGGCCGCCCACATCCGCTGCTCCGGGGTCGGCTCGGCGGACTGCAGGAGGTAGACCCTGGGCAGCAGCCGCTGCCAGGGGCCGCCGCGGCGGCAGTGCTCGGTGACCACCCGGGCCGGCACGCCCCGGGCGCGCAGCTGGCTGGCGGTGATGACGTTCTGCTGACGCTTCGCCAGTTCCTCCAGGGAGGGCGGCGGCGAGGGGATCCGGTAGCTCATGCCGACACCATCCCCAACCGCCCGCACCGACCATCGGCCACCTGACGCACTGTTACCCAACCGTCGCGAAACCGGGACCAGCCCGCACTAAAGTCCTCATACCCTCACTCATTCGGCGTAATAGGCGTTCATATACTTGTCATCATTGATCGATGCCGATCGACCACCAGGGTGTCTGACCGTGCGTGACCAAGGGCATACGATGAAGCGCGTCCGGACGTCACCCCCACTCCCCGGATTGCCTACTCTTGGTGCATGTCACGTGACGAGACCGCCGGCCTCCGCGCGGCCCAGCTCCGCCTTGGCCGCCTGCCCGGATACGTCCGCCGGCCGGACCCGGCCCGCCGCAGCGGCGAACAGGGCCATACGTACAAAAAGGGCTGGGAGGTTCGCTTCACCGCCCGCAGCGAGGCGGAGATAGCCGAGATCCGCGACCTGGTGGTCGCCGCCGGATTCGCCCCGGCCAGGCCCTTCTTCAAGGGCCACCAGCTGATCCAGCCCGTCTACGGGATGGCCGCCGTCCAGGCCTACCTGGCCGCGAGACAGGCGGCCGAGGACCAGGCCGCCCGCACCGCGGTCGGCCGCGAACGACGGACCGACGACCCCACCGGGCCGGACCCGGCCGCCAGCGCGAGCACCGCCGGAGCCGCCGCGGCGGCGGCCGCGGCAGCGGCCGCAGCAGCAGCCGAACTGGCCCGGCGGCGGGCCGTCGAGGCGTTTCCCGCCCAGCTCGGACGGGCCGCCGCGGCGAACGGCCGGATCACCACTTCGGAGGCCGGGCGCACCGGCTGACGTTCGCTCGGACGAGCGACCCGCGTCACGCGCCCGCGCACCGGGCGCCGGAGCGCCACCGACACGGACAGGGCGGCCGGAGGGGGCCGGACCGCCCGCCCCGCCGCCTCGACCGCACCGACCCGGCGGCACCGCCCGACGGACCGCTCGGAGGGCCGCTCCGGACGCCGCAGCACCGACCGCACCGCTTCGACCCGCTCCCGGCCCCGGTCCACCCGTCCCCACCGTCTCCGCACAGCGCCACCCAGCACCGCACGGCCCCACCCCAGCACGCACGGCCCCACAGGGCTGCACCGGGGACTCCGTCAGGCCCCATCCGGCCCCACGCGACCCCTCCCCGGCCGGCCGGCTCCCACCCGGCACCGCCCCCCGGCGGCGCGAGCGCACCACCCCTTCGCCGACCCGCCCCGGGGACCGTCCGAACACCTGCCCAGGCCCGCCACGCGCGCGACCGGTTGCGCGCGTGCGGCTTCACGCCGATGGCGTGGACGTGAGCCGCCGAACCGCCTACGGTGGCTCATCAACCGCCCCGCGACTCCGTCGCCCCACCCCCCTGACCGGCCACGACGCACTCAGATCCGCGCCTGCCGCACCACTGCGCCCCACTCCACCACCGGCCCCGCGCCACCTTGCCGTCCGCTCGCCCGCATCCGGCCACCGCCGGAACCGGCCGAGCGGCGGTGCGTTCCGGGCATTCAATCCGATTGGTCACCCAGCGCACCGAGCGCCTACCGTAGAGTGAGCACAGATGATCGACCGTCAGAAGCCCATCTCACTTGCCGAGAAGCCGAGATGACCAACCGTCATGACAGCACCGCCGAGCCTCCCCCGGGGCTCGACGAACCGCCTGCCGTACCGCTGGAGTTCGCGGCCTTCTGCGAGCTGCACCGACCGCGGTACCTCAGCTACGCCCGGGTATGGCTGCCGGACCAGACCGAGGCGGCCGGCGCGGTCCAACAGGCCTTCGCTGAAATCGCCGTCCACTGGCGGGAATTGCTGGGCAGCTCCAACCCCACGGCGCACGCCTGGCAGATCCTGCGCGGTACGGTCGGCGACCACACCCGCCGGCCCGGCCCCGACCACCCGGCCGCCGACGACGACCTGGCGATCCTGCACTACGTGGTCGGCCTCGCCGCACCCGAGATCGCCGATGTCATCGGCACCGACACCGCCAGCGTGGCCGGCCGACTCCGCCGCACCATGCTGCGTGAGGCCTCCGGCTGGTGACCCCGGCCGAGCCCTCGCGCCGGGCCGCCGCGCCGCGTACCGGCGCCCGGACCCGCGACCGGTGGATCAGACCCGCTCGCCCGTCACGTCGTAGAGGTGGTGGACCGGGTCGTGGACCAGGTAGCGGGCGAACGACTCCACCGTGAAGCGCGCGCCGTCGCTGCGGTTGCCGGTGCGCCGCCACTGCTCGTCCGTGACCCGCTCGAAGGCGTCCGCCAGGATCCGCGCCGCCGCGGCCAGATCCGCCGCGACGGCGTCCGGCCGCTGCTCCCCGTAGCGTTCGGCGACGGCCGTCTCGTCCTGGTCCCAGTTCGGGAAGTCCGGGCCCTCCCGGTCGAGCATGAGGTTCAGCCGGACGTGGAACAGCCGGAAGACGTCGCGCACGTGGCAGGCGTACTCCAGGTCCGACCAGGTCTCCGGGCGGGGCCGCCGGCGCAGCGCCTCCCCGTCGCCGGCCAGGACCGCCACCCAGGCGTCCGCGTTGGCCCGGATCAGCCCGGGGACGGCCTCGCGGGCCACGGCCCCGGAGTCCAGGCCGCAGTCCGGGCAGGCCCGCTCCAGCACCCAGGTCCAGTCCTTGGTGTCCGGGACGACGGCGTCGGGAGTGTCGACGGTTCCGGGGGCGGCGGCCGGAGCCTGTGGGGCGGGGGCGTTCTCAGGGCTGGTCATGCGTCCAGGATGGCCGCGGGGAACGGCCCGCCACCAGCGGCCCGACCGCCAGCGACCGCCGACATCCTGCCAGCGCCGCACGGCCGCGCCGCACCGCTCAGCCGTCCCGCCCGGCCCCGTCCCGCTCGTACGCCTCCCGCGCCTCCAGCAGGCCGGCCAGGTTCCGGCGGCTCCAGTCGCAGAGCGCGTCCATCGGCTCCAGCAGCGTGCGGCCGAGCGGCGTCAGCGCGTACTCCACCCGGGGCGGGTTCTCGTCGTACTCGGTGCGGCTCACGGCGCCGTCCTGCTCCATCGCGCGCAAGGACTCGGCCAGCACCTTCGAGGTGATGCCGACCAGCGGCACCCGCAGCTCGGAGAAGCGGCGCGGGCCGCCCTCCAGACAGCGCATGATCCTCCAGGACCACTTCCTGCCGCCCAGCACCGGGATCGTCGGCACCGGGCAGTCCGGGTCGAAGAAGTCCGGGGGCAGCGGTTCGAGTACGGGCCGGGTCATGCCCCGAAGGTAGCCGACGCGGCGTCCGGCCGGCCCCGCGCCGGTACCGTTGAAGTAACCGGCACCCCCCGGTCTACCGTCCCGGCAACGGCGGGCGACAGCGCCCCCGGCGAGCGGACGGAGACCGCCATGAGCAGCACCGGCAAGCAGGTCGGAACAGACGTCATCGTGTTCGGCGCGGGCGGGCAGGTCGGGCGCGCCGTGGTCGCCGAGGCCCGGCGGCGCGGGCTGACCGTCACCGCCGCCGTGCGCGACCCCGAGCGCCACCGCGACCTCGCGGACACCGGCGCCGCCCTGGTCCGCTGCGACGTCACCGACGAGGCCGCCGTCGCCGCCGCGGCCCTCGGGCACACCGCCGCCGTCAGCACCGTGTACACCCCCGACGTGCCCTCCGTCCGGTTCTACCGGGCCGCCACCGACGCCCTGGTGGCCGGCCTCGCCACGGCCGGGGTCCACCGCCTGGTCCACGTGGGCGTCGCCACCACACTGGAGACCGCGCCCGGCACCGCCGTCCACGACGACCCCGCGTTCCCCGAGGCCTACCGCGCCTTCTCGCTCGGCCACTCCGGCGCACTGGACCGGCTGCGCACGTCCGCCCCCGCGCTGGACTGGGTCGTCGTCACCCCGCCCCTCGACCTCGACCGCACCGCGCCCGGCACCGGCCGCTACCGGGTCGGCGGCCCGCGGGTCCTCGGCGAACGGATCGCCCAGGCCGACCTCGCGGTGGCCGTGGTCGACGAGGCCGCCGCACCGGCGCACCACCGTGAGCAGATCGCCGTCGCGGCGTAGCCGGGGCCGCACGACGGGGTGGCGGCGCGACCGGGCGCCGGGGCGTCGGGGCGGCCAGGCGTCGGGGGGCTGGGTGTCGGGGGACTGGGCGTCGGGGGACTGGGCGTCGGGGGGCCGGGCGTCGCGCGGCGAAACCCCCTGGTCGGGCGGGGGTGCCCCGGTCCATGCTGGGCACCATGCTCATCCGCGAAGCCACCCCCGCCGACTGGCCGGCCATCTGGGCCTTCCTCCGCGAGATCGTCGCCGCCGGCGAGACCTACAGCTGGGACCGCGACACCACCCAGGACCGGGCCCGCGCGCTCTGGTGCAAACCCGCCCCCGGCCGCACCTTCGTCGCCGTCGACGAGGACGGCACCGTCCTGGGCACCGCCGAGAGCCACCCCAACCAGGCTGGCGGCGGCGCCCACGTCGCCAACGCGGGCTTCATGGTCGACCCTTGCCACTCCGGCCGGGGCGTCGCCCGCGCCCTCGGCACCCACGTCCTCGACCAGGCCCGCGCCGACGGCTACCGCGCGATGCAGTTCAACGCCGTCGTGGAGACCAACACCCGTGCGGTGGCCCTCTGGGAGTCCCTGGGCTTCGAGATCCTCACCACCGTCCCCGAAGCCTTCCACCACCCCAGGAAGGGCTACGTCGGCCTGCACATCATGCACCGCCGGCTCTGAGGACGGCGCCCGCGCACACCCGGCTCACCACTGCGGCGGCTGCTGCGGCTGGTACGGGTAGGCGCTCGCCGCGACGGCCCGCCGCCGCTTCCGCGCCCGCGCCGCCACCCCCGCCGCCACCCCGGCGACCACCAGCACCAGCAGCCCACCGGCCCCGAGCAGCGTGTACGTGACCCCCGCGTTCCCGCCCGCCCCCGCCACCGGCGCCGCCATCGGCGGCCCGGAGGCACCGTCGCCGGGCACCGCCCCGGAATCCGGCGGAGCCCCCTGCGACTCCGCCCGCCCGAGCAACGGATTGGCCCTGGGCCCGCCGTCCACCGCGGGATTCGCCTCCAGCGCCTTGGCCGGATCGACGATCCCGTACCCGTAATGCGCGTTCGGCACCGCCGACCCGTCCCCCGGCGCCGTCGCACTCTTGATCATCCGATTGATGACCTGCCCCGCCGAGAGCCCGGGATACTTCGACCTGATCAGCGCGGCGGTGGCGGAGACGTAGGCGGTGGCGTCGGAGGTGCCGTTGCCGATGCCATAGCTCGACGCGGACTTGGCTGTGGCCTGATAGACCTCCACCCCCGGCGCGGCCAGGGTGACCTCGGGCCCCGAGGTGGACCTCTCCCAGACCCGTCCTCCGTCGTCGACGGCTCCGACCGCGACGACTCCGGGAAACGCGGCCGGGTACGAGACTGCCTTCAGATCCCCTCCGGTATTCCCGGCGGCGGCTACCAGCAGGACGTCCTTGGAAGCGGCATAGCCGATGGCCTCGCGCACCTCGGAGTCGAATCGGGACGCTCCGCCGATGGACATATTGACCACCTTCGCGCCGTGGTCCACCGCGAACCGAACGGCCGACGCAAGGCTGTTCTGTTGAAGCCCTGTCGCTTCGCCGTTCGCCGTCAGTCTGACGGGGAGGACTTTTGCCTTGGGCGCCAGCCCCATGATTCCGTCCTGGGCGCCGTGTCCGTGCCCCACGATCAGACTTGCCATCGACGTTCCATGGCCGTCGCTGTCGACACGCCCATCCGAGTTCGCCCCGGAGAAGTCGGCGCCGGGGAGGACCTGCCCTGCCAAGTCCTGGTGTTCCTGGCTGACTCCACTGTCCAACAGCCCGACAATCACGCCTTCGCCCTGGCTGACGGGCCAGACCTTCTTCTCGGCTTCGAAGGCCTTCAGAGCCCACTGCTTGTCGCGGATCTGATCTGCCGCTGCCGGCGTGGCGCAGGTGGCCCAGAGCAAGCCCCCAGCGGCGATAGCCGCTGCACTGCGCGCCAGTCGGTTGCTCGTCAAATCTGGTCACTCCACTCAGCGATGTGCCCCGCAGATCACCGATCTGCGGGGCACCGGATCAGATCAACCCGTCCTCCCCGAGGACAGGCTCATTCCACCACGTTCGGATTGGTCGGTTTGTCCGACGCCCAGGTCTCCTCGTCCTCCACCAGATAGTCCGGGCGCTTGGCGCTCTTCTCCTCGTTCTTCTTGCGCTGCCTGGCTTCGCCGACCGGCACTCCCGGTGCCACGCCGCTCGTACCTCCGACCCCCAGGTCGGCCTTCGCCCGGGCTCGGGCGCCCAGGCCCGAGCCTCCCTCGGTGAATGCGTACCTACCGCCCCCGCCGGTGCTGGAACGGCCGCCCTCACCGATGACACCGCCGGTACGCCCCGGTGTCCTGCTGCCACCCGTGGTCGCACCTGCGCCACGGCCACCGGCTCCGCTCCCGCTCCCGCTCCCGAACACCTCACCGGCGCCGACGGCTCGACCGCTGCGGTTCACAGACTTCTCAGCGACGCTCGGCCGGCCCATCGGGTCCTTACCCAAGGCGGCGCCCTTGCCCTGGACGCTTCCGGAGGCACTCTTCGCACCCGTGGTCGTCCCGCCCGGGTCGACGGACGGCCCGCCTCCGGGGACGGCCCCGGTGGGCCTCGGAAGCCCTCCGGGCGCGCTACCCGGATTGCCACCGGACGACTGTGTTCCGGCTGTCACGACGTTGTTGCTGGTGGCGTTGTTGGGAGCGTTCACCACCGCGGCATCGATACCCACTCCCGGGCCGTAGTTCGTCGTTCCGGGCGGCTTGGGAAGCGTCTGCGCGGTGCCGCCCTTGATCCCCGCATCGGTGGGCGCGGGAGGAGCGGCCGAGACGGGGCGCTTGACCAGGGGCGGCTCGGACGTCCTCCGAGGCTGCGCCTGCTGCTCCCCGACCTGGGTCGGAGTCATCGTGGGACCGCCGAGGCCGGTACCCGCCATCATCGCGCTGGCGACCGCTGCCGAGCCGCTTGAATCGTCCTGAGGACCGATGTCGCGATTGTCGCCCAGCTTTCCGAGCGGCTGGTAAGGCGGTGGTGGCTTCAGCATCGGGGTGGCGACGCGGTAGTGCATGGCGAGGGTCTGCATCACCGCGGCGGCTTCGAGTTTGCGCTGTTCGGCGATGGCCGTTCTGCTGTCCTCGTCGTCGTCGCCGAAGAGGGACGAGACGGTGTCGCCGATGCCGTCCTTGACCTGGTCCCAGCCGCTGGGTTCCTCGGGCATGTCGTGCTTGGCCTTGGCGATGGCCTCGGACATCGCCTTGAGGGTGTTGGCGGCGTCGTTGGCGTAGGAGGCCGCGTTGTTGATGGTGGCGGCGAGGTTGAGCATGCGGGTGTGGAAGGCGTCGCTGGTGGTGCCCTCCCAGCTGACGGCGGCCTCGGTGCTGGCCCGGGTGAGGGTGGCGCGGATGGCTTTGAGGGTGTCGGCGGCGCGGCGCCAGGGGTCGCCGGCGGCCATCACCTCTCCGGGGTTGAGGGCCTGGGCCATCTTCCGGAGTTCGGCGTGGCTGTAGTCGTTGAAGTTGGTGTACGTCATCGGCGGCCGCCTCCGTTCCCGCGGGGCTGTGCCCGGTCGGCGCTCATCGTTCGGACTTCCCGCCGTCGTGCCGGGGCGGCGCCACCGTGCGGGTGTAGGCGGCGGTGCTGGTGGCGGACGGTGCCGCCACCGACCAGCCGTCGTCGCCGAGTTTCAGCTTGCCGGCGGTGCGGTGCTCCTGCTCCTGGTAGTTGGTGGCGGTGAGTTCGGCCTTCTTCTGGGCCTCGTCGACGGCCTCCTGGAGCTGGTTGAGCACGTCGCGCAGGCCGTCGCGCATCGTCTGGTACCGGCCGTGCAGTTCGGTGGCCTCGGCGAAGGTGCCGAAGGAGGTCTTGCCGACGGCGCTCTGTCCGTGGGTTCGGGTGCCGTCGGCATGGCGTTCGAACTCGGCCAGCAGGAGCCGCACCTGGGCGGCGAAGGCCCGTAGTTGCTCGACTTCGACGCGGTAGCCGCCGCCGGCCCCGCCCGTCGATCCGGTCCCCGTTGACACGTCCGGCGCCTCCCCCGTGCGTCCGCCCCGCGCTGTCGTGCACAGCTCCGGGAGACACATGTCTAACACATGGGCGGGGCAAGCTGAACGGTGCTCGCGGCGAAGCGGCCGACGTCCTGGCGGACCGTCAGTTCACGGATGTTCCACGCTGTCGGCCCGTGAGGGCGCGGCGGCAGAGCGAGTCGGCGCGGCGGGTGGTCTCGGGCAGCCGGTAGTGCGGGGCGAGGGCCAGAGTGGTGGCGACCGCCTCGGACAGGCCGATCCGGTGGCCGACGGAGACGAACACCGGTTTGACGCCGGCCCTGGTCCGGACGGCGCGGCCGACCTCCTCCCCGGTGGCCGGGTCGGTGAGCGGGGTCCAGGCGCCGCGGGCGGCCCCGGGCTCGTGGTGGTCGAAGACGAACGGGGTCTTGGCGACGCCGAGTGTGCGCAGGCCGGTGAGCACGCCGAGGTGGCTGGCCAGGCCGAGGCGGCGCGGGTGGGCGAGGCCGTAGCCGTCGCAGACCACGGTGCCGGGGGTGCGGCGGAGGGCGGCCAGGGCGTCCAGCACGGCCGGGAGTTCACGGAAGGCGAGCAGGCCGGGCACGTAGGGGAAGGCGATCCGGCCGACGGCGGTCGACTCGTCGACGACGGCCAGGGTCTCGCGGTCCAGGACCACGGCGGCGGCGACCACGAGGTCCCGTTCGTCGTCGTAGGCGACGTCCACACCGGCGATCAGCGTGTCGTCGGCCTCGGTGCCGGCCCCCGGGCCGGGGCCGTACGGCTGGACGAGCGGTCGCAGCCGTTCCTGTTCGGCGAGCGCCTCGGCCTCGTTGGCGGGCCAGTCTGCGGGGATGGGCACGGAGGGTCTCCCCCTGGGGCGTCGGGTGTCAAGGAATGTGTCCCGGTCACCGTACCGAGTGGGGTGGACGACCCCGCAGTGAGCCTGTGCGCCCCCCGTGCCCCGGATCCGGCGGCTTAGGCTGCACTTACCGAACTGCCGTACTGGGTAGGAGTTGTGGAGAGGTTTCCAGCACCGGCACCGCTCCACCCCGCTTCCCGCCCGTTCCCCCGACGTGCGAAGGACCGATCGCCATGCCGCGCCCGACCACCGCTCAGTTCTGCCTCGGCACCTGCACCGTCGTCGCCGCCGCCGTGGCCCTGCTGGCCGTCTCCGGCGCCACGGGCGTCCTGGAGATCGCCGTGCTGGTGGGCTTCGCCCTCGCGCTCGGGACGCTGGTGACGCTGCTGTCGCTGTCCACCGCCGCGCAGCGCCGCACCACCGCCACGCCCGGCGCGGCACCCCTCCAAGCCGACGCCCCGGCCCCGGCCGGGCACGCGTACGCCCGGCAGCGCTGAGGCGGCACCACCGGGCGGTCCGGACACGCGGACGGGATCAGACCGTGGAGACCACCACGGTCTTCGCGGCCTTGTCGTGGAGGCACTGGCGGTACGGCTTGTCGAAGACGCCGAACAGCCCGTCGATCAGCCACCAGAGCGCCGCGCAGCAGATGACCGCAGGGAGGATGAAGACGGCGGCTCTGGTCCAGGCGGCGGCCGGTGGCGGCGTGCTGCCGTCGATCAGCATCGCGACCCTGATCTTCATGGCCTTCTTGCCGAGGGTCTGGCCGTCCCGGCTGAGCATCACGCCGTCGTAGATCAGGTAGAGACCGCAGGCCAGCCAGAACGCGCCGGCCTCGCCAGAGCGGTCGCTGAGCGTGGCGAAGGGCAGCACCAGGACGATCGCCACGATCTGCACCAGGACGTAGTCGATCACCTGCGCGAGGATCCGGTTCGGCCAGGTGCCGAGCGGCGGCATCCCGGGGACGGGCCCGGCGCCGGGCGTGCCGTGCCCCGCAGGCCCGTATCCGGACGGTGGCTGGTCGGACGGCGGCCCGCCGTACGGGTCCTGCCCGTACGGCGGTCGCCCGTACGGCGAACCGCCGGGAGTGCCCCCGTAGTCGCCCCCGTACGCGCCGGGCCGGTCGCCGTAGGGACTGCCGGGCGGCGGGGTCGAGGACGGTGGCGGGTTTCCGGACGGGTCCGACGGCGCACCTTCCGGCGTGCCGCCACCCGGGGACGGGGGCTGCTTGTCGAAGGAGGGCTGACCGCCCCCCTCCGGCTCGGAGCCTGAGGGGTTCTGGGTGCTCATTCACCGAGTAGAACATTGCAGATTGGCTAAGTTTCGGATATTTAGTCCGTTTCGCCCGGCAACCTCCGGCGGACCGCGGTCAGCCCCGGACCACCCGGGTGCCCGCCATCCGGTCGTGCCACCCGCGCCGGGCGGGGCGGTCGAACAGCGGCCAGACCAGGCCGAGCAGCAGCACCGCCGAGGCGTTCCGGGCCAGCCAGCGGGCCAGCGACCGGGCGAGGCTCAGCCGGCCCCGGGCGGCCGACGGGGCCGCGTCGACCACCCGGATCCGGACCAGGCGCTTGCCGAAGGTCTGCCCGGTGCGGGCGGTCGGCAGGACTTCGTAGAGCACCCCGACGAAGGCGAGGACGGCGAACAGGACGGCCACCTTGCCCAGCACCACCCCGTCCACCAGCCAGACGTCCACCTGGCGGCGGGTCAGCGCGCTGGCCATCCTGGCCTGGTCGAGCTTCTGCTGGACGTGGGACACCACGGAGTTGCCGAGCGGGATGGCGGTCGCGGTGGCGACCACGGCGAGGACGGCGGTGTCCACCAGCCGGGCGGCCAGCCGGCGTCCGAGCCCGGCGGGCAGCGGGGCGGGGGGACGACGGCGAGCCGGCCGGGGCGCGGCGGCCCCGGCCTTCGCCGGGTCGGCGAGCGCGCCCGGGGCGGGGGCTCCGACCAGCCTCGCGACCGGTGCGGGGGCCGCAACGGACGAGGCGGTGGGGGCGGACGAGGTGGTGAGGGTGCGGGGGACCGTGACGGCGGGCACCACCGCGACGGCCGAGGCGGCCGAAGCGTCCGGCTGCGACCCCGAAGCCTGCCCCGACACCGGCTGCGACTCCGGCTCCGGCTCCGGCTCCGAGGCAGGCGCAGGCACCGACGCGGGCACCGGCACCGCCTCGGGAGCACGCCCGGCCACCGGCGCGGCGACGGGCTCCGCCCGCTCGCCGGATGCCTCGCCGGACAGCCGCGCCGCACCCACCGCCCGATCCTCCGCCGGCCCGTCCGCGCCGGAGTCCGGCTCCGCCCCCGGCAGCACGCCCCAGGAGACCCAGCGCGGCGCACCGCCGGTCTCCATCAGGCCACGCTGCGCCCGCGGGTCGACCTGCCAGCCGACGGCCCCCGGCTCGCCCGCACGCTGCTCCTCGACCTCCTCCGCCTCCTCGACCGTGCCGCCGCGCTCCCGCCCGGCGGCCCCGTCGCGGATCTCTCCGACGCGCGCCGCCTCCCCACCGGCGGCCGGTTGCGCCACCGCCGGACGCAGCGCCGCACGGGCCGCCAGATGCGGCCCGACGCTGAACGACGCCCCACCCGCCGTCTGGTCCAGGTACACCGGCCCGGTCTCCCCGGACACCCCGGCGATCGCCGGCACCGCGGGCGAGGGCACCGCACGCGCAGGCGCGACGGACGAAGGCGCGACGGACGAAGGCGCGACGGACGAAGGCGCAGCGGACGACGGCGCAGCGGACGACGGCGGATGGGCCTCCGGCGACGCCGGCGGCGGCACGAAGCGCGCCCCCGCCCCGGGCCCGGCCCCCGCGCCGGCCCCCGCGCCACCCGCCACGCCGCCGCGGCGGGCCGCGAACCGGGGCGGCTGCAGCGCCTCGCCCGCGGCCGGGGCCGGGCGGCTGGTGCCCGGCACCCACGCGGTACCGCCCCAGTAGCGGACGAAGCCGGGCACCGAGGGGTCGGGGTAGTACCCCGGGGTGGGGCCGACGGCCGTCTCCGCGCCGCCGGCGAAGGGCCGGTCCGTCATGGGGTCTTCTTTCTGGCAGGGCCGTTGCGGCGCACCCGGCGGGCGGACCACGCGACGGCGACTCGGGCGGCGGAGGTCGCTTCGCCCGTCGGCGCGCGCGAGGACACCGCCTCATGGGCGGACAGTCGCGGGGCAGTCACAAAGGGTAGTACCTCGGCGGCGCGAAGGTGGCAAGTTGCGCGATCGCCGGACAGGCCGGGTCCGCCCGGGATAAGGAGTACGGCGCGCGTCAGCGGTCCCGCGCCCGGTCCCCCCACGGTCTCCACGGCCCGCCCACGCCCGCGGGAAGTCCGCCAAGAAATCTCGGAAACATGTGTAAGAGCGCCCGCGACCCGCGCTCTCCAAGGTCAGAGGGCCCGGAACCGGGCACGAACCGGAGTCAGAGAGGAACCCGATCATGGAGCGCGCGACGAGCGTGGTCGAGCACGAGCTGGAACTCAACCTGGTGCTCTCCCCCGAGCACAGCGTCCCCGTCCCGGCCCGGCTGTCCTACGGCAGCCACGACCCCTACGCGGTGCACATCACCTTCCACCTGGACACCGGCTCGCCGGTCACCTGGGTGTTCGCCCGCGAGCTGCTGGTGGAGGGCACCTTCCGGCCCTGCGGCCAGGGGGACGTGCGGATCTGGCCGACCCGCTCGGGCCGGCGCAGCGTGCTCTGCATGGCCCTGAGTTCGCCCGCCGGGGACGCCCTGCTGGAGGCCCCGCTGCCGGTGGTGGCCGCCTGGCTGGAGCGGGCGCACCGGCTGGTGCCGCCGGGCAGCGAACTGGCCGCGCTGGACATGGACGGGTCGCTCGCCGAGCTGCTCGCGTGAGCGACCGCGCCGCACGGCGCCGCCCGACCCCGGCCGCCCCGGCACCGGGCACCCCCGGGCGGGACAGCCCCGGACACGGAACCCCCGGAAGCGGGACCCCCGCCCACGGCGGCCCCGGGCGGAGCACCCCCGGGCCGGTGGGCCCGGGAGTCCCCGGCGACTCAGCGGGCCGCGGGGGCCTGCTGACGGTCGTGCGCGGTGCCCGGGCGGCCGCCGCCGCTGCGCTGCCCGGGCAGCGGGACGAGCGGGGCGCCGGCGGCCCGCCGCCGCGCCCTTATCCGTAGCGCCGCGGCCAGCAGGAAGCAGATCCCGACGAGCGGGTAGACCGAGGCCGGGATCTGGCTGACCGCCGACAGGTGCAGGTCGAGGTCGCCGTGGTGCGGCACGACCCACATCCCGAACGAGAAGAAGGCGATCAGCGTCGCCCCGAAGGCCGCGCGCCAGCGCAGTCGGCGGACGGCGGCCGGGCGGGCCTGCTCGACCGCGGCTTCGCAGGCGAGCAGCGCGAGCACGGGCACGCACCAGATCCAGTGGTGGGTCCAGCTGATCGGCGAGATCAGCACCGCGGTGACGGCGGCGCAGCAGACGCCCCACGCCTCGGCGCGCGGCAGCCAGCGGGAGCTGGAGGCCGCCCAGGCGGCGATGGCGAGGCCGAGCACCGCGATCACGGCGCCGGCCAGCGTCGCGACGGTCCCGGGCTCGGCGGTGTGCAGCAGCCGGGCCACGGCGCCGCGTACCGACTGGTTGTCGACGATCTCGGTCTTGCCGACCCGCGAGGAGTCGTACAGGTACTTGGTCCAGAAGCCCCAGGTGGCGTCGGGCAGGACGAGCGCGCCGAGCAGGAAGGTCCCGAGGAAGGTGAAGCCGGCCACGAAGGCGGCCCGGATCCGGCCGGTGAGCAGCAGGTAGACGGCGAAGAGGCCGGGGGTGAGCTTGATGCCCGCGGCGATGCCGATCGCGACGCCCTTGCTGCGGCGGCCGTCGGGGCGGGTGAGGTCCCAGAGGATCAGGCAGGCCAGCGCGAGGTTGATCTGGCCGTAGCGCAGCGTGGTGAAGACCGGTTCGAGCCAGACGCCGCCGCCGGTGACCAGGATCACGCCGAGCGGGCGCAGTTCGCGGCGCGGCCAGCCGACCAGCTTGAACGACAGGTGGGTGAGCAGCGCGAGCAGCCCGAGGTTGCCGAGCGTGATCGCCACCCGCAGGAACGGCACCGGGAACCAGGTCGTCGGCACGAACAGCATCGCGGCGAACGGCGGGTAGGTGGCGGGCAGGTTCCATTCGGTGACCCGCAGCGCGTAGAGGTCGGTCCCGTCGGCGACGGCGCCGCCCTCCGCCCGGTAGACGATCATGTCGACCATCGAGGTGTGGACGAAGTGCCGCACCACGGCGTAGACCACCAGGGAGAGCAGCGCCACGGCGGAGACGGCCAGCAGCGGGCGGCGGGGTGCCTCCCGCAGGGCCCGCACGGGCGCGCCGAGGGCGTCCTTGAGGCGGTCCGACAGGGGTCCGGGCGCCGGGTCCGGTGCCGTCGGCACCACGCTGCGCTCGTCTTGCACCGCTGTCACTGTTCGCTCCGTCCACCGTTCGGCCAACCAGCGACGATACCGGATGCCCGGCGACCGGGCCCGGTCGAGCCGACTACCGAGCGTGATCGCCCGGGTGGAAGTGCACCCCGGCCGGCCGTACTCCGTTGCGGGCGGAGCACGGACGGCCGGGGTCCCGGGGAGGGATCGCGGGGCTCAGCCGGCGTAGGCGCCGAGGGCCCGGGTGAAGTCCAGCGGCTGCTGGACGATGCTGCTGCAGCTGGCGTCGGCGTACGCCTTGGCACCGCCCGCGCACGCCTTGTCGCGGGTGCCGGACCACATCGCCAGCCAGGCCAGGTGCTTGGTCCCGGCGAACTCGGCGAGCTGCTTGGCGTCGGCGACCGTGAAGACCTCGCTGGCCACGTCGTTGACCCCGATCATCGGGGTGACCGCGACCTTGCGCCAGGCGGCCGCGTCGTCCAGCCCGAGCACGCTCTTGACCTGGGCCTGGGTGGCGGTGGCCGCGGCGATGGCGTACTTGCCCATCTGGCCCTGCGGGTTCGGGGCGACGCCGTCCCCGAAGTCCATCGCCATGATGTTGACCGCGCCGATCGCGACGCCGTTGCGCTTGGCGTCGGCCACCAGGTCGACGCCTTCCTGGGTCAGGCCGGAGGGCAGCGCGGGGAGGGTGAAGGAGACGTCCAGGGCCTTGCCCTTGGCGGCCGCGTTCTTCTGCAGCTGGGCGACGGCCTGGGCACGGCGGGTGTTGGCGGCGGTGTTGGCGATCGCGCCGCCCTCGACGTCGAAGTCGACCTTGGTCAGCCCGAAGGCGTCGACGGCCTGCTGGTACACGGCGGTCAGGTCGGCCGTGGTGGCGCAGGCGAGGGCCAGCTCGCTGCCGTTGGCGCCGCCGAAGGAGACCCGGACGTCGCCGCCGATCGCCCGCAGCGCGCCGATCTGGGCGGCCACCGCGTCGGCGGACAGCTCGCTGACGCCGCCCCACTTCGGGGTGCAGCCGCCGCCGGAGACCACGAAGGCGAGGGTGAAGTTCTTCACGCCGGTGGCCTTCGCGGTGGCGACCAGGTCGTACGGCGGGTACAGCGAGGTGTCCACGTACGGCGCGAAGCCGGCGCCGGTGGCCGGGGCGGGCGTGCCGGTCGCGGTGGCGGTGGGCGCGGGGGTGGCGCTGGTGGTCGGCGCCGGGGTGGTCGGCCTGGTCGTGGCGGTGGGGCTCGGGGACGCGGTGGTCGGCCGGGCGGTGGCGGTGGCCGTCGCGGTCGGCGTCACGACGGGCGTGCCGGTCGGGGTCGGCGAGGTGCCGGGGGTGCCCGTCGGGCGGCCCGAGGGGGTCGGCACGGTGTCGCCGGCCTTGCAGGAGGCGTTGTTGATCAGGCAGTTGCCGGGCTCCGCCTGCGCGGCGCCGGCGCCCTGGGCGACGAAGCCGACCACCAGGCTCCGGCCGGGCTCCAGCCGCTTGCTCCAGGCCTCGGGCTTGACGGTGACGTGCTGCCCGTCGGCGCTGAAGGTGGCGTTCCAGAGCGAGTCGATCTTCGCTCCGGCCGGCAGGTCGAAGGACAGCGTCCAGTCCTCGATCGCGCTGCCGGCCGGGTTGGTGACCAGGTACTGGCCGGTGTAGCCGGCGTCCCAGGCGCTGGTGCGGGTGTAGACGGCGCCGAGCGAGGCGGCGCTGGCCGAGGAGGCGAGGGTCACGACCGCGCCCGCGACCAGCGCGGCGGCGACGGCCGAGGAGGCGAGGACGACTCCCTTGCGGCTGCGTCGGCGGCGGCCCCGGCGGCGTTCGGGCTGGGTCGTCATGGGCGTACCTCCGTAGGGGGCGCCTCCCGCCCGGAGGGCGCGGGGGACGGCTGGGCCGGACGGGGTCGCGGCGGCCGGGCGCGGGTGGATGGACCCGTCGCGGGCGGCGTGACCCGGCTCGGTCGGGTGACCGGCGCGGATGACGCTAGTGGGGCGGGAGGGCCGGAACGGGCCTGCTGAGCGAGGGGTACAGCTCTCTTAGGGCCCGCTTAAGGAAGAGGGGCGACACCGGTGCGCGGCACCGGCGCGCGGGGCCGCCCGGCGCGGGGACCGCTCAGCGCTGGAACAGCGTGCCGCGGCTGCGCCGGCGGCTGGCGCGGGCGGGGGCGCCGTCGGGGCGGGCCTGCAGCCGCAGCCGGATCTCGGCGCCGCCGAGCCCGGCGGAGCGACCGAGCGCGAGGTCGCCGCCGGTGACCTCGGCGAGCTTGCGGGCGATGTCCAGGCCGAGGCCGGTGGAGCCCTCGCCGCCGTCGCCCTGCCCGCGCTCCAGGGCGGCCTCGGGGTCGGTGAAGCCCGGTCCGGCGTCGCCGACCAGCACGATCACCGAGCTGTCGGTGGCGAGCACGTCGACCGAGAACGCGGTGCCGACGGCGGTGTGGCGGAAGACGTTGCCGAGCAGGGCGTCGACGGCGGCGGCGAGGTCGCCGCGTTGGACGGACACGCCGGCGGGTTGGTCGGCGCCGGCCAGCTGCCAGCGGCGCCCCTCGTCCTCGGCGAGCGCGGACCAGAAGCCGACCCGCTCCCGGATCACCTCGGCGGCGTCGCAGCCGACGGTGACGGCGGGCGCGTCCTCGGGCGCGCGCCGGGCCGAACGGATGATCTGGTCGACCTCGCGCTCCAGTTGGGAGACGGCGTGCCGGGTGGCGTCGGCCGCGTCGCCCTCGCCCAGCGAGGCGGCGTTGAGCCGCAGCACGGTGAGCGGGGTGCGCAGCCGGTGCGACAGGTCGGCGGCCAACTCCCGTTCGGCGGCGAGCAACTGGACGACCCGGTCGGCCATCGTGTTGAACGCGTGGGCGGCTTCGCGCAGCTCCTCCGGGCTCCCGGCGGTCTGCCGGTCGTCGACGGGCACCCGGACGGCGAGGTTGCCGCCACCGAGCGAGCGGGCCGCGGCGGCCAGCCGGCGGGCCGAGCCGACGATCCGGGTGCCCATCCGGTCGGCCACCAGCACCGAGATGGCGACCAGGGCGAGCGCGACCGCGGACAGCACCAGCCAGGCGGTGGAGACCCCGCGGGTCAGGTCGCCGTCGGCCACGAACACCTCGACCACGGCCGTCCGGCCGGTGTCGACGGCCACCGGCTGCAGGAGGGCGAAGCCGCCGGGCACCTCGACGGTGAACGAGCGGCCCTGGCCGCCGGCGGTGCCCACGTCGGCGGCCAGCGCACGGGCCTCGCCGATGGTCGCCCCGCCGTCCGGCCCGATCATCGGCGCCCCGGCGGAGGACGGTTCGGAGGGCAGCGAGGAGGGCACCGAGGAGGGCGGCGATGACGGCAGCGGGTTCGGCGGCGCCGAGGGCGGCGAGGGCGAGTCCGCGGCCGGCACCGGGCCCGGGGCCGGCAGATGGACCGCCATCCGCCCCTGCGCACCGGCGTCGGTACTGGCCACCGCACGGGCGATGGCGCCCTGGTCGGTGGTGATGGCGAGGGCCGGGCCGAGCGCCGCCGCCTGCCGTTCGGCCGCGGTGAACGCCCGGTCCCGCGCGGTCTGTTGGACCATCAGCCCGAGCGGGATGAGGAAGGCCAGCGCGACCATGGTGGTCCCGGCCACCGCGGCCTTGATCAGGGCCCAGCGCAACGAGTGCCCGAACCGCCTCACGCCCGGCCCTCCGTGGGGGCGGGGCCGGGGCCCGCCGGGTGCCCGGTCGCCTCCAGCCGGACGCCGACGCCGCGCACGGTGTGCAGGTAGCGGGGGTTGGAGGCGGTCTCGCCGAGCTTGCGGCGCAGCCAGGAGAGGTGGACGTCGATGGTCTGGTCGCCGCCGTAGGTCTGGCGCCACACCTCGGCCAGGATCTCCTTGCGCGGCACGACCACGCCGGGGCGGGCGGCGAGGAAGGCCAGCAGGTCGAACTCGCGGCGGGTCAGGTCGAGCGCCCGGCCGTCCAGGGTGGCCTCGCGGCGCTGGAGGTCGATGGCGAGCCCGCCGACCCGGAGCACCTGGGTGACCGGGGCCGTCCCGCCGCCGAGGCGGCGCAGTACGGCGGCCATCCGGGCGCTGAGGTGTTCCCCGGAGAAAGGTTTCACCAGATAGTCGTCGGCACCGTCGTTGAGCAGCCGGACGATCTCGGCCTCGTCGTCCCGGGCGGTGGAGATGATCACCGGCACGTTGGTCAGGCCACGGATCATCTTGAGCGCCTCGCTGCCGTCCAGATCGGGCAGGCCGAGATCGAGGATCACCAGGTCGCAGCCGACCTGGGCCACCTCGCGCAACGCCTCAAGTGCCGTGCCCACACTGCGGACCGCGTGACCGGTGTCGGCCAGATGCCGGATGAGGGCGGAGCGTACGAAGGGGTCGTCCTCGACCACGAGCACTGTTGCCATGGGGCTGCACGGTACGCCATCGGCGTGCGGTGGTCTGTACCTCGGGGTGGGTCCGGGAGGGGCCGCCGGACGGCTCCGGACCGATTCGCTCCGTCCCCTGGTGTTTTGTG
The DNA here is from genome assembly GCF_040630835.1 of Kitasatospora sp. NPDC005751. Classification (NCBI taxonomy): domain Bacteria; kingdom Bacillati; phylum Actinomycetota; class Actinomycetes; order Kitasatosporales; family Streptomycetaceae; genus Kitasatospora; species Kitasatospora sp. NPDC005751. The sequence goes on along the minus strand of NZ_JBEXYC010000011.1, from coordinate 25,518 downwards.
CAAGTTGCCTGCTGAATAGCAGGGCTGCCCACCTGCGGCGGCCCCGAATACGGCAGGATGTGCGCACGATGCGGAACGGACTGGTACAGCTCGGCGCCTGGGCGGCGGCCACCGGGGCGGCGGTGGCGCTGTCCTGGTTCGGCGTGCACGCGGTGCTGACCGGCGCCGCGTTCGAGCAGCCGACGGCGCTGCCGCTGCCGTCCCCGGCCGCCGGCGGAGCCCGCTCCCCGGTCGCGTCGGCGCCGGTTCCGACGCCGCCCCAGGAGCCGTCCGCGCCTCGGCCGGAGAGCTCCGGCCCGACGCCCGCGCCGGCCTCGGCGACCACCCAGCGCAGTGCGGCGGCGCCCGGCACCCCGCCCGCGTCACGCCGTCCCGCGCCCACCACCGCCACGACGACCGCGGCCGCCGCCCCGACCGCCACGTCCACCGTGCGCAGTTACCCCGTCCCCGGCGGCAAGGTGGCCCTGGACATCCGGCCGGACAACGCCTCGCTGGTCTCCGCCACCCCGGACCCGGGCTGGCAGATGCAGGTCTGGAACGGCCCGCAGTGGATGCGGGTGGACTTCACCAAGGGCGACCAGGCCAACTCGGTCTTCGTCGCCTGGAACGGCCACCCGCCGACGGTGGAGACGGTCGTCCGCTGACCGCCGTCCGCCCGGCGGTCCCCCCGGCCGGTCACCACCGGTCGAAGGGGACGTACCCGGGCAGGTACGGGCCCCGGTAGCGGGAGCGGTCGACCAGGGTGTGCCGGGTGCCGCCGGGCACCCCGATCGCGGCCAGCACCACCACCCCGTACCGGTCGTGCGCCTCGTAGGGCTCGGCGAGCGAGCTGGCGCCCCGGTCCACCGCGTAGTCGTAGGCGTAGTGGACGTCCGGTACGCCTACGGCGAGGTCGAGCACCCCGTCGCCGTGCCGGGCCAGGTGGCCGGCCAGCTCCCGGCCGCGCGGCCCGATCACCTGGACCAGCGAGGTCAGCACGAACCTGGTCCCGGGTGCGCGCAGCACGTAGGAGACGGTCTCCGGCTCACCGGTGTCGGGCCCGGCGTAGGCGGTACAGCGCAGGCCGAGCGCCGTGGCGTAGCGGCGTGCCGCACGCTCCGCGTCGGCGACGGCGAAGACCACCGCGTCGGCGTGCCCCATCGGGACGAGGTCGGGCTCCTCCAGGCCCGCGGTGAACAGCAGGGGTTCGGCGGCGGTGTCGGTCATGACGGCCCTCCCGGTGGGCGTGCGCAACCACGGTCTGCCCCGCGGGCCGGTGTGGGGACCGGCTCACGGGGTTGTGGCTGGAGGGTGGCGCCGGGCCGACCGGCGCGCAACTGTTCCGTTTCCTCCTGGTCAAGGTGTGCGCCGGGGCGGGAGAATCGGCCGCACCGCTGTACAGAATGCCCACCGGAGGACGGAGCCCCGCGATGCCCCCCGCCCACTCCCCGAGTTCCCCGAACTCCACCGGATCGCCCAACTCCACTCCTGGGCAAGCGTCTTCGGCCGCCGCGCCGGGTACCGCCAACGACGCGATCGACGTCCTGGACGGCCGGCTGATCCGGCTGCTGGCGGAGGAGCCGCGGATCGGCGTGCTGGAGTGCTCGCGCCGCCTCCAGGTGGCCCGGGGCACCGTTCAGGCGCGGCTGGACCGGCTCCAGGCCAAGGGAGTGATCGGCGGCTTCGGGCCCGAGGTGGACCCGGCCGCGCTCGGCTACCCGGTGACGGCCTTCGCCACGCTGGAGATCTCCCAGGGCCAGGGCGCCGACGTGCGGGCCCACCTGGCGGCGGTGCCGGAGGTCCTGGAGCTGCACACGATCACCGGGCACGGGGACATGATGGTGCGGATCGTGGCCCGGTCCAACGCCGATCTGCAGCGCGTGATCGACCGGGTGGTGGGGTTCGACGGGATCGTCCGCTCCTCGACGGCCATCGCGCTGGAGAACCCGGTGCCGTACCGGATCCTGCCGCTGGTGGACCAGGCCGCGGCCGAGTAGCCCGTCCGGTCCGGCTCCGGCGGTGCCCGCCGGGACCTCAGCAGGTGGGGACGGTCCCGCCGCCGCGCAGCGCGTCCAGCGCGGAGATCGACTCGCTCAGCGTGCCCACCGGCACCAACCGCAGACCGTCGGGCAGGTTGACCTTGGCGTCCGCGCACTCGTCCTTGGGCAGCAGGAACACCGTCGCGCCGTCCCGGGCCGCCGCCTGGGTCTTCAGCGGCACGCCGCCGACCGGGCCGATGACGCCCTGGTCGTCGATGGTGCCGGTCCCCGCGACCGTCAGCCCGCCGGTGAGGTCGCCGCCCTTGCCGTCGCCGGCCAGCTTGTCGACGATGCCCAGCGCCAGCATCTGGCCCGCGCTCGGGCCGCCGATGTCACCGAGGTCGACCTTCACCTTCACCTGGGCGGGCGAGAGGTGGAGGTAGGAGAGCGCGGCCGTGGTGGCGCTGTCCTGCGACTCGGTCATCTGCTGGGCCGTCACCTCCTGCGCCTCGGCCGGATCGCCCTGCGGGTAGACCGTCTCGGTCGGACGCACCGCCTCGTCCTGGTCGAACCAGGCCCGCAGCGACCGCCAGAAGGTGGTGCGGTCCCCCGGATTGGTCGCCGAGATGGTCACCATCCGCAGCTCCCCGTCGGTGGTGCGCACCGGCGCTCCGGTGACGGTCAGCACCGGCTTGTCCTGGTAGCTGCCGAGGGTGTCCGCGGTGACCCCCGGCCAGGTGAGCGTGTACGGCAGCGGGACGAAGGCCGCCACGCCGAACAGCGCGGCGACCAGCACCCCGCACAGCGCCAGCGCGCGGGTGCGGGGGGCGGTCAGGGCCTTGGGCAGCTTGGTGTCGGACACAGAGGCATCCAAACACACCCGGCGCTATCGCAGGGCGTCGGCGACCTCGGTCGCCGCCTCCACCACCCGGGGGCCGACCCGCTCGGGGACGAGCCCGTTCAGCATCACCACGCCGACGCTGCCCTCGATCCCGCTCAGCCCGACCAGTGCGGCGGCCGCGCCGCTCGCACCCGACTGCTCCTCCGCACGGGTGATGACGAAACCTGACTCCGGACGGCGCTGGCTGGGGAAGCCGCGCGCCTCCAGGATCGCCCGCCCGGCGGCGCTCTCCCCCAGCGGGTGGCGCAGCCCGGTCCGGTAGGCGACGTGGAAGTCCGTCCAGCTGGGCTCGACCACGGCGACGGCCAGCGCCTCGTTGCCGTCGACCAGGGTGAGGTGGGCGGTGGCGCCGAGGTCCTCGGCCAGGCTGCGCAGGGCCGGCAGCGCCGCCTCGCGCAGCAGCGGGTGCACCCGGTGGGCCAGCCGCAGCACGCCCAGGCCCACCCGGGCCCGGCCGCCGATGTCGCGGCGGACCAGCCCGTGCTGCTCCAGCGTGGCCAGCAGCCGGTAGACGACGGTCCGGTTGACCGCGAGGCGGGCGGCGAGCTCGGTGACGGTGAGCCCGCGTTCCGAGTCGGCGAGGAGTTTGAGGACCCGGACGCCCCGGTCCAGGGTCTGGGAGGTCTCTGCAGTCACGACGCGCATGTCCTTTCCGCGGCGGCCGCCGGAGCGGCGGCGCCGGTCCGGGACTCAGGTGTCGCGCGCAGGTGGGTGGCCGCGCTCGGGCCGCGGTGTGTCGTCCTTGACGTCCTGGCGGTCCTGCAGCGCCCGTCCCGACGGGGGTTACCCGACGGGGGAGCGTGTGGGAAAGGTAGTGAAGGAATTGTCGCGGCGGAAGTGGTTGTCCAAAATTCGGGCATGATCGATTTCGTCACGCATGACGAACCCGGACAAAGACCCAGATTTCACAGCTCTGGACTGGGCACAAGTTCGACCACAGTCCGAAGTTCGGACAGCCCCGCCGCGGCGGGGGCCGCTCGCCGGGCGCGGCTCGGAGCAGGTGGCGGCTCGGAGCAGATCGCGCCTCAGAGCAGGTTGCGCAGCACCGTCCAGGCCACCGCGGTGCCCAGCACCACGGCCGTGCCGCCCCGGCCGAGCGTCGGCCGCCAGCTCCGGCCGGCCAGGCCGTGCCGCAGCCAGGTGAGGTAGAGCAGCGCGACCAGCGGCAGCGAGAGCAACAGCGCCGCGTTGTCGTGCCAGGCCGCCGCGAGGTCGCCGTGCAGCAGGTCGTACGTCATCCGGGTGCCGCCGCAGCCGGGGCAGTCCAGTCCGGTGACCTTGTGCCAGGGGCAGAACGGCAGCAGCTGCCCGGGCAGGTGCGGGTCGCGCGACCACAGGTAGGCGCAGCCGGCCAGGCCGCCGCCGAGCACCGCCAGCGGCGGTCCCGCGGTGCGCAGCCGGGCCGGGAGGGGCAGCCGGGCGAGGAACGGCAGCCGGGGGGCGGGGCCGTCGGCCCCGGGCGCGGCGAAGCCGCCCCGGCCGGAGCCGGGGCGGCGCGCCGCGAATGGCCTGGGCAAGATCAGCTGCGCAGCAGACGGCCCTGGGCGTCCGTGCGGTCGTTGCTGGTGAGGAACAGGATGCCGTCGATCAGCGACCAGACACCGAGACCACCGCAGGTCAGCAGCTGGGCGATGCCCATGCCGATGTGGCCGGTGTAGAAGCGGCCGACGCCCAGGCTGCCGAGCAGGATCGTCAGGATGCCGGCGACGACCTTGGACTTGTCGGAGAGCTCGGGCTGGGCGTGGGGCGGGTACGACACGTTCGGTGTGCTCCTTGTGACGGCATGTTCGAGCTCGCGACGGGACGGTCGCTGCCTCGACTGGTGAGGTTGCCGGCCCGGCTCACCGGGGGCTGCGGCCACCGTCCGGACGGGGCGGGGCGCAACCACGACAGTCCCGGAGGCGGCGCGGCACGCGGAACACTAGCCGATCATCACACCGGCTGTCTCCACAGATTCTTCGCGTTCGCCTGACCGTCACATGACCTTCGGGTGTTGCCGGACAATTCGCCGACGTCCGTTACTTCGCCCACTCCCGGATCCGCTCGATCCGGGCCTTCAGCTGATTGACCGTCGCCTGGGCGGTGAGCGGACCGCCGCACTGGCGCCGCAGCTCGTTGTGGATGGTGCCGTGCGGCTGGCTCGTCCGGTGGTGCCAGGCCGCCACCAGCGCGTTCAACTCCTTGCGCAGCTCGCGCAGTTCCTGGTGGGTGACCACCGGCCGCTGCTCGGCCGGCAGCTCCAGCAGGTCGGCCTCCTCGGCGGGCTTGGCCTTGCTGCGCTGGATCTGGCGGTGCTGGCGCTTCTGCAGCAGCATCTGCACCTGGTCCGGCTCCAGCAGGCCCGGGATGCCGAGGTACTCCTCCTCCTCCTCGCTGCCCGGGTGCGCCTGCATGCCGAATTCCATGGCGTTGTACAGCACCCGGTCGAAGACCGCGTCGGAGCCGATCGCCTCGTAGGAGAACTCCTCGCCGCCCGCGCCGTCCGGCCCGTCGTTGGCCCGCTCGGCCTCGGCGAGCAGCCGGTCCTCCTCGTCGAAGAGGCCCTCGCCCTCCTTCTTCGGCCGGTCCAGCACGTGGTCGCGCTGGAGCTCCATCTCGTTGGCGAAGCCCAGCAGCGTCGGGATGGTCGGCAGGAAGACGGACGCGGTCTCGCCGCGCTTGCGGGCCCGCACGAAGCGGCCGACGGCCTGCGCGAAGAACAGCGGGGTGGAGATCGAGGTGGCGTACACCCCGACGGCCAGCCGCGGCACGTCGACGCCCTCGGACACCATCCGGACCGCGACCATCCAACGCGCGTCGCCCGCCGAGAAGTCGGAGATCCGCTGGGACGCCTCCGCCTCGTCGGAGAGCACCACGGTGGCCTTCTCGCCGCTGATCTCCCGGAGGATCTTGGCGTAGGCGCGGGCGGTGTTCTGGTCGGTGGCGATCACCAGGCCGCCGGCGTCCGGGATCGCCTTGCGGACCTCGCTCAGCCGCCGGTCGGCGGCCTGGAGCACGCTGGGGATCCACTCGCCCTGCGGCGCCAGCGCGGTGCGCCAGGCCTGGGCGATCAGGTCCTTGGTCATCGGCTCGCCGAGCCGCGCCTCCAGCTCGTCGCCGGACTTGGTGCGCCAGCGCATGTTGCCGCTGTAGCTCAGGAAGATCACCGGACGCACGACGTGGTCGGCGAGCGCGTGCCCGTAGCCGTAGGTGTAGTCGGCGACCGACTTGCGGATGCCGTCGCCGCCCGCCTCGTACTGGACGAACGGGATCGGGTTGGTGTCCGAACGGAACGGCGTACCGGTCAGCGCCAGCCGGCGGGAGGCCGGCTCGAAGGCCTCGAAGCAGGCCTCGCCCCACGACTTCGAGTCACCGGCGTGGTGGATCTCGTCCATGATGACCAGCGTCTTGCGGGCCTCGGTCCGGTTGCGGTGCAGCATCGGGTTGACCCCGACGCCCGCGTAGGTGACCACGATGCCGTGGTACTCGCGGGAGAGCGGGCCCGAGGAGTAGGCCGGATCGAGCTTGATGCCTATCCGGGCGGCGGCCTCGGCCCACTGCTTCTTCAGGTGCTCGGTCGGCGCGACGACGGTGATCTGCTGCACCAGGTGGTTGTGCAGCAGGTAGGAGGCCAGCGTCAGGGCGAAGGTGGTCTTACCGGCGCCCGGGGTCGCGACCGCGAGGAAGTCGCGCGGCTGGTTCTCGATGTACCTGTCCAGCGCACCCTGCTGCCAGGCCCGGAGCTTGCCGGCGGTGCCCCAGGGGGCCCGGCCGGGGAAGGCCGGCGACAGGTGGTGCGAAGCGGCCGACGCGCCTTGGCCTGCGGCCCGGGCGGGCGCGTGCGGCTCCTGCGCGTCGGAGAAGAGGGGCATCGAGGAGGCGGCGGCAGTACTCACGGTCTCCGAGGGGGATCATCGCAGGTCAGAGGCCGTTTAGCGGCCCCCGGCCGCGGTCGGGCGGCAATCGGACAACCGGTCCAGCGTACCGGTCCGGCGCCGTTCGAGCGGCCAGGCTCGACCTCCGGTACGTCCGGACGGCCGGAAACCGATGTGACCCGGATCACGGAAATCACCCACCGGAACCGCGTAAGCGCGACCGCCCCGCCCGACTCTCTCCAGTGAGGCCGCCCCACCCTCCACAGCCGCCACCCCGGCCTCATGCCACCGCGAAGACCTCACTCCCCCAGAAAGGGCGCGCCGTGCACGCCACCGTCGAAGAGACCGTCCAGGCCCGTCTGATCCTGTCCGCCCACCGGTCGGTCCGGCTGCGGGTCGCCCTCGGCTACCGCCGGGAGGACCCGCTTGCCGTCCGGATGGGCTTCCCCGCCGAGTTCTCGCTGGACGAACCGGGCGACGGCGCCGGGCCGGGCTCCGGCCGGGACGCCGGCCCGGACATCGAGTGGGTCTTCGCCCGGCAGCTGCTGTCGGCCGGCCTGGAGCTGGCCGCCGGCGACGGCGACGTCCACGTCCGGCCGGCCCCCGGCCGGCGCACCATGGTCGAGCTGCGCGCGGCCGAGGGCACCGCGCTGGTCCGGTTCGACACCGCCGACCTGCGGCGCTTCCTCTGGCACAGCCGGCTGGTCGTTCCCGAGGGCGAGGAGCACCGCCACCTGGACGCCGACCGCGCCCTCGCCGAGCTCCTGGGCTGACCGGCGCCGGCGGGGGCGGTGGCGCGCCCGCCGGCGCCCGCCCGGGGCCGAGGCCCGGGCGGGCGTCCCGGCGGGCCGGGAGCGGAGCGGTTCAGGAGGAGAGCCGGCGCATCAGCCGGACGCCCTGCGCCGCCGTCAGGTGCGGCAGGTAGGCCTTCCCTATCGCCCGGGTGATGCTGGGCAGCGCCGCCGGATCGGGGTACGCCATGTACAGCGGCCGGTACTCCGGCTGGAACTTCGCCTTGAAGGCCAGCAGGGAGCGGAACCCGTAGACCGGCTCCAGGACCCGGCCCATCCAGTCCAGCGTGCGCTGCAGCCCGGTGGGCGGCGCGTCCTGCCCGGAGCGGGCCAGGGGCGCGCCGGAGAGCGAGACGAAGCGCGCGCCCTCCTCCTTGAAGCCGAGCGCGGCCGAGGCGATCAGGAACTCCGTGACCCCCCGGAAGCCGTCCGAGCGGCGGCGCATGAAGTCCAGCGTCCAGCCGACCGGCACCCCGTCCTCGTAGACCGGCATCCAGCTGGTCAGCCCGTGCACGACGCGGTCGCCGTCGACGGCGACCAGCAGCCGGACCGCCGGGTCGTCCAGCTCCTCCAGGCCGCCGAGGGTGAAGCCCATCTCGGGCAGGCCCTTCTCGGAGACCCACTCCTCCGAGATCGAGCGGATCTGGTCGCGCAGGGCGAGCGGCGCGTCGTGGTAGGCCCACCACTCGGCGGTGATGCCCTGCTTGCCCGCCTTGTTGAGGGCGGTCCGGATGTCCTGCCACTTGCGGCCGGTGAAGGCCAGTCCGGGCAGGGCGACCACGGTGTCCTCCGCCACCTGGAGCGAGCGCCAGCCGAGCTGCCCGGCGGCGTCGCTGGTCTCCGGGGTGACGCTGTAGAAGCAGGGCGTCCAGCCGCGGGTGTCGCAGTACCGGGCGAAGCCGGCCACCGCCCGTCGTCGGGCCTCCGGCTCGCCGAACGGGTCGCCGGTGGTCAGCGCCACGGTGGAGAGCACCCGGTAGGCGACGGCGGCCCGGCCCTCCTCGTCGAACCAGTAGTGGTTGCCGTCCCAGGTGGTGATGAAGGACAGCGTGCCGCCGCCGTGCGCGGTGAGCAGCGCGCGGGCGCGGGCGGCGTCCTCGGCGTCGGCGTGCACCACCGGGCGGCGGAAGGCGACCAGCAGGGTGGTCAGCGCGACCACCCAGAACGCCAGGCCGCAGTACGTCTCCAGGAGGCGGGCCGGCGGGCCGACCGCTATCGGGTAGTCGGGCAGCAGGTCGTTGTAGGCGGGCGGCAGGAACTGCGCCGGCAGTCCGGCGACCAGGCCGCCCACCCCGGCGCGGGGGTCGAACTCGCCGGCCACCAGCCGGCCGAACCCCACGTACGCGGCCGCCGCGGCCAGCGCCGCCCCGCCGGTGACGAGGGCGAGCCGGCGCAGCACCGCGGCCGGCAGCCGCAGCCCGAACCGGTGCCGGGTGGCCAGCAGCAGGCCGGTGGTGAGCAGCGGCAGCAGCAGCGCCTCGACGAAGTACTGCACCACGTCGCCGGCGCCGGTGCCGGTGCCGGCGAACAGCCAGAGCAGCAGCGCCGCCCAGAGCAGTTCGGTGGCGACGGTGATCCGCCAGGCCAGCCGCAGGCCGCGGCGCAGGCCCTCGGCGAGGACCAGCAGCAGGGCCGGGAAGAGCGCGGCCATCAGCCGCGCCGGGGTGTCGAATATCCGCTCGACGGCGTGCGCGCGGGCGCAGTCGTGGGCGGACATCGCGCAGAAGTCGGCGACCTCGTCCGGGGAGAGCCGGTGCGAGAAGTACAGCTCGGAGAAGGTGTTGAAGGGCCCCGCCGCGTTGTCGTACAGCGAGGCGACCAGCGGCCCGAGGGCGGCGGCCACCAGGCAGAGCGCGACCAGCACCCGGGTCTCGGTGTGCGAGGAGCGGTGCGGGCGCAGCTGCCATCGGCGCCGGGCGAGCAGCGCGCCGATGCCGAGGCCGAGCAGCGCGCCGGCGCTGCGCTGCACGCTCTGCAGGTGGCCGACGTACAGCGTCATCACCAGCGGGACGAGCACCACCAGCAGGTGCAGCCGGCGGCGCCAGAGCACGGTGAGCCGGTAGCCGAGCACGCCGGCCAGCGCGAACAGGCCGACGACCGGGCCGGTCGCGGTCTGGTCGTCGACGGCGAGGGTCCACTGCTCGCCGGCCCGTGCGCCGAAGGCGACCAGTCCGGTGCCGAGCAGGGTGCCCAGCACCTGCCCGCCGACCAGCACCAGGAGGGTCCGGCGCCGGCCGAGCCGGCTCTCGGCGGCCGGGCCGACCAGGAGCAGCAGCAGGCTGGTGAAGACGTACGAGCCCGCGCTGGAGCACCAGAGCAGCGAGGTGAACGGCGTCCACCAGCGGCCCTCGCCGAGGGTGGGCAGGCCGACGCCGATCTGGGCCAGCAGGCCCCGGGAGGGGCCGCCGGCCAGGCTGCCGGTGGCGGCGCCGACCGTCCAGAGCAGGCCGAGCAGCGCCAGGGTCAGCGGCGCGGCGCGCAGCCGGTCGGCGATCCCGGTGACGGCCTGCCGCCCGGGCTGGGGGGCCGGCTCGGGGGCGGTCGCCACCGGTACCGGCCCGGGGCCGTGGTCGTGCGCGCGTTCACGCTCGCGCTCGCGTTCGCGGGCGGCGACGACCGCCGGAGCCGCGCTGAGCCGGATCACCGGATCAATCCCGTCTGTTGGGCCAGCCACGGCAGTTGGTCGACGATTCCGGGCCGGAACACCACCCAGCCGTGCCCACCCGGCATCAGATCGAACCTCGCCTTCATCCCGGCGTCGAGCGCCGCCTGGTAGACCTTCTCCTGCTGCGGGCGGAACTCGCCGTCGGTGCGGCCGACGACGATCGCCGCCGCCGTGTCCGGGAACCGCTTGCGCCGCATCACCTGCAGCGGGTCGATCGCGTCGAACTTGGCGTGGTCACCGCCGAAGGCGGCGGCGACGGTCTGCTCCCGGGTACCCAGGGTGGGTTCCTCCTGCCCGGACATGTCGAGGAACGAGCCGTAGACGTCGGGGGCGTTGACGGCCATCTGGAGCGCGCAGGTGCCGCCCATCGAGGCGCCGCCGATGGACCAGGAGCCCCGGCCCTTGGCGGCCTGGAGGTGCTGGTGCACCCAGTTCGGCACGTCCTCGGCCAGGTAGGTCTGCACGTTGCCGAGCTTGGAGTCCATGCAGAGCGTGTTGTTCCAGATCGACCCGAGCTGGTCGGGCATCACCACGATCGGGGCCAGGCCGTCGTGCTCGGCGGCGAAGGCGTCCAGCGCCTCGTTCACCTGGCCGCCGAGCACCCAGTCGCCCGGGTTGCCGGGCTGGCCGGTGACCAGGACCACCACCGGCAGCAGCGGGCGCGGGCTGGCCTGGTAGGCGGGCGGCAGGTAGATGTACGCGTCGCGGGCCTTGAAGCCGGACTTGCCGCCCGGTATCGGCTCGATCGAGACGGTGCCCTTGGCGGGCAGCCCGGGCGGCGCCTGCCAGACGTCGGCGAGCACCTTGCCGGGGGGCGGGCTCACCGTCCGGGCGTCGAAGCCGGTGGTGAGGCCCTGGGTCTTGGAGAGCCAGGGCGCGAGCATGACGCGGCCGCTGGGGTACTGGCCGAACCCGCGGTTGACCTGGGAGGAGGCCATCAGCAGCACCAGCGCTCCGGCGGCGACCGCCAGCAGCTTGCCGCGCCGGCCGAGCCGGGGCATCCGGAAGCCGGCCAGGCAGAGTCCGAGGAGCGCGACGGCGATCCACCAGGTGACGTAGCGGGGCAGGCCCTCCGGGAAGGGGTGCCACCAGTCGTCCACGACGACGTCCAGCACCAGGCTGAGCGCGGCGGCGCTGAACAGCGCGGCGGGCAGCCGGCGGTTCCACCAGCTTCGGCCGCGGGCCAGCGCGAGCAGGAGCAGCGAGCCCCAGCCGGCGACGAGCACGGCGAGCGGGATCGGGCCGTGCGTCAGCGGCCAGTCGATCGGATTCCATTGGACGGCGAGCGTGGCGGTGGTCATGTACGTGTCCCCGGCCGGGTGGTGTCGGCCAGGAATCCGTAGGCGACCACGTTTCCCTGGTAGCCGTGTTCCTCGCTGTACCCGCCGCCGCACGTGATCACCCGGAGCTGGGCGTCGGCGGCCTGGCGGTACACCCGGTCGTCCGGGAAGTCCTTTCGGTCGTGCACTTCGATGGCGTAGAGCTGGTAGACGGCGGTCGCGCCGTCCTCGCGGGCGATCTCGATCCGGTCGCCGCGGTGCAGCGCGCCCAGATGATAGAAGACGGCGGGCCCGCTCTGGTTGTCGACGTGCCCCGCGAGGATCGCGGTGCCGCGCTGACCGGGGGTGGCGCCGCCGCGGTACCAGCCGGCGAGGTTGCGGTCGGCCGCCGGGGGCGTCTGGAGGCGGCCGTCGCCGTCCAGTCCGAGTCCGGTGACGGGGGCGTCGAGCTTGACGGCGGGGATCCTGATCCGGGTCGGGGCGGAGGGGCCGAGCGGGGGGACGACGGAGACCGGGGCGAAGCCGGAGAGGGACTGTCCCGCACCGGGGGCCGGAGGCAGTGCGGCGTGGCCCCCGTCGTTCAGCAGCCAGGCCCCGAGGACGATCGCGGCGCCGACCGCCAGGGTACCCGGCCACGGGCTCCTGCTCTGCTGGGCGCCCACCCGGCGCTCCCCTCTGCTGACAGCTCGATCGTTCCTGAGAGTTTCCTGGGAACAATTCAACCGGATTGGACCTTAAGGCACGTCCATACGATGGTCCTATCGACACCCCCCGATCGGCAGGGCTACCGGCCCGATCCGTGCTCCGGGTAGGGGGGCGAACACGGGGAGAGACCGGATCCCGCCGGACGGACCACTCCCGAGTCCACCTGCATGACCATCGACAATCTCGGACACCTGTCCGGTTGCACCAATCGGGCGATCAGTTGCGACCGTTCGTGGTGGATCACCGACCGATCGTGTCCGCATGCCATGCTGACCCCGTTCACAGGCCTATCACCGCACTTGTCCGACCGGGCGCCTCCGGTCCGCCGCACGCCCCACGAACGGAGTGACCATGGACGCTCTCTCCCGCCGCACCCTACTGGCCGCCGGAGCCGCGACCGCAGCCGCCCTCACGGCCGGCTGCGGCACCAAGGGCGGCGCCGGCGGAGCGCAGGCGGCGACCCCGGAACCGGCCCCGGCCAGCCCCGCGGCGGACCACGCCGGCCCGGGCTCCGCACCCCCGAAGGCCCCCGTCACGCTGATCGGCGACGGCTCCACCTCGGACACCGGTGCGCAGCCGAACCAGCCCGCCGTCGAGCCGCTGAAGCTCGGCGAGCGCCCGCCGCAGTTCGTGGTCTTCTCCTGGGACGGCGCCGGCGAACTGGACAACGGCCTGTTCCGCCGGTTCCGCCGGCTGGCGCAGGAGCACAACGCGTCGATGACCTTCTTCCTGAGCGGCCTCTACCTGCTGCCCGAGGCCAAGAAGGACCTCTACCGTCCGCCGCAGCACAAGGTCGGCGCCTCCGACATCGGCTACCTGTCGGACCAGCACATCCACGACACCCTGGAGAACCTGCACGCGGCCTGGCTGGAGGGGCACGAGATCGGCACCCACTTCAACGGGCACTTCTGCGGCGCCACCGGCGTCGGGCAGTGGTCGCCGCAGGAGTGGGACAGCGAGATCCAGCAGGCGATGGACTTCGTCACCAACTGGAAGACCACCACCGGCTTCACCGACCTGCCGGCGCTGCCCTTCGACTACCGCAAGGAGCTGATCGGCAGCCGCACCCCGTGCCTGGAGGGCCAGCGCAACCTGCTGCCGACCGCCGTCAAGCGCGGCTGGCGCTACGACAGCAGCGGCAACGGGACGCAGGTCTGGCCGCAGAAGATCCAGGGCGGGGCGCTCTGGGACCTCCCGCTGCAGTCCATCCCCTTCCCCGGGCACACCTTCCAGGTGCTGTCGATGGACTACAACATCATGTTCAACCAGTCCGGCAGCAACACCAAGGCCGACCCCTCGCTGCACGCCGCGTACCAGACCCAGGCCAGGGACTCCTACCTGATGGGCTTCGAGCGCGCCTACAACGGCAACCGGGCGCCGTTCGTCATCGGCAACCACTTCGAGCAGTGGAACGGCGGCATCTACATGAACGCCGTCGAGGACGCGCTCAAGGAGATCGCCGGCAAGCCCGGGGTGCGGCTGGTCTCGTTCCGCCAGCTGGTCGACTGGCTGGACGCCCAGGACCCGGCGGTGCTCCGCAAGCTGCAGGGCCTCGCCGTCGGCCAGGCGCCGACCGGCGGCTGGGAGACCTTCCTCGGCTCCCCCGCGCCGGCCGGTGCCGCCGCCGGCTGACGCTACGCCGTCTTCCGGACCCGGCCGCCGAGCAGCGCGCCCACCAGCGCCACGCCCGTCATGGTCAGGAAGATCACGGTGAACGCGCCGACCGAACCGGAGCCCTCGGCGCCCCCGTGGGCGGCGGCCACCGAGCCGCCGCCCAGCGCCGAGAAGAGCACCCCGGACAGCCCCACCAGCAGGACGTTGCCGAGCGCGTCGCTCATCTGCAGCGAGGCGGAGTTGGCCCCGGCGTCCTCGGGCGTCGACAGCTTCATCATCAGCACGCTGACACTCGCCACCGTCAGCCCCATCCCGATCCCGCCGACACCCCAGGCCGCCGCCGCCACCCAGGCCGGCACCGCCGGGACCAGCACCAGCGCCGCCCCCGCGATCGCCACCGCCGTCAGCAGGAAGCCCCAGCGGATCATCGCCTCCCGGTACGGCTCCGCGCCCGGCCGGCCCTGCAGCCAGGAGCCGAGCGCCCAGGAGAGACCGCCGCTGGTCAGGGTCAGACCGGCCAGCGTCGGCGACAGGCCGCGCTGGGTCACCATCATCAGCGGGATGAACGCCTCCGCCGCGAAGAACGCCCCGGCGGCCACGCCGCGCAGCAGGATCACCGTCGGCAGCCCGCGCGCGGCCCGCAGCGTCCCGGCCGGCAGCAGCCCCAGGACGGCGGGCACCAGCAGCGCCACCCCCGCGAACGCCGGGAGCAGCCCGATCAGGTCCAACCGCTGGCCGGCGTACTGCAGCAGACCGGCGCCCAGGGCCGCCATCGCGGCCATCCTGCTCCGGCGGCGGTCGAACTCCGCGCCCTTCAGCACCGGCTGCTCGCGCTCGGAGCGGCGCAGCGCCGGCCCCATCACCGCGAGCGGCAGCAGGATCAGCACCGGGACGGCGAGGAACACCCAGCGCCAGCCCAGGTGGTCGGTGACGGCGCCGGAGACCACCGGGCCGACGATCGAGGGCAGCACCCAGGCCGAGGAGAAGGCCGCGAACACCGACGGCCGCAGCCGCTCCGGGTAGGCCCGGCCGACCACCACGTACAGCGCGACGATCACCAGCCCGCCGCCCAGGCCCTGGATCGCCCGGCCGGCCACGAAGACCCACATGCCGGGCGCCGCCCCGGCCACCACCAGACCGGCCCCGAACACCGCGATGCCGGTGAACAGGGGTCGCAGCGGACCCCGCCGGTCGCACCACTGGCCGGAGACCACCAGGGCGAACAGCGTCGTGGTGAAGTACCCGGAGAAGGCGAAGGCGTACAGCGGGAGCCCGTCCAGCTGGCGGGCCGCCACCGGCATCGCGGTGTTGACGGCGGTCGCCTCGAAGGCGAGCAGCAGGACCACCGAGACGATCCCCAGGGTCAGCGCCCGGTAGCGGCCGGTGAGCACGCCGCCACCGGGGTCGGTCTCGTCGGGGGGTGTCGGGCCGGAGTCGACCGAGGTGGCGGAGGCTGTGGTCATGGGTCATATCGTAAGGCCCGTAGGGCACCATGACCCCTGACCGGTGGACCGGTTCCGCGTGGTCCGCAGGGCCTGGGACCGGGGCCCCGGCCCGTGGGGCGACCCGCTCAGTGCAGCACCTTGAGTCCCACCACGCCGGAGACGATCAGCAGCAGGCAGCCGATCCGCGCCGCGGTGACCGCGTCCCCCAGGACGGCCATGCCGTAGAGCGCCGTACCGACCGCGCCGATGCCGACCCAGACCGCGTAGCCGGTGCCGATCGGGATGGAGCGCATCGCGTACGCCAGACCGCCCATGCTGAGCGCCAGCGCGACGGCGAAGACCACGGTGGGGACGAGCCGGGAGAAGCCCTTGGACGAGTCCAGGGCCACCGCCCAGACGGTCTCCAGGACACCGGAGACGATGAGAACGAGCCATGCCATGACGAGGGACCTCCGCAGTCAGCAGCGGCCGGGTTGCCGCTGTGCTGCGCCGTCTTGTCGTCACCGGGTACGACGCGCTCGTCCGGAGTGGCCGGAGTCCGGCCACCTGCTTTCGACGGTAGCACGACCCGCCACACAGAATTTACACAAGGACATTGACGGGCCGCCCGCCATTCCGCCAAGATGAATTCACCAACACGGCGAACGACGACAGGAGTCGGCAATGAACAGGAAGACGGTGGCCCTTCTCGCGCCCCGCGCCTGTGCCGCGGCTCCCCGGTGTTGTCGCGCCTGTCGCTGTTGCCGCCACGCCTGAGCGCATCTGCGAAACAGCTCCTCCCACGGCCGTGTGCCCGAGTGGTTTAGGGAACCGCCTGCAAAGCGGTTTACACGGGTTCGATTCCCGTCATGGCCTCCACCGAAATGAATGCGCCGGTCCGCGAAGAATTCGCGGACCGGCTGTTCGGCGTTCTCCCGGCCGGATATTCCGGGCCCCCGGAGTACCGCCGGGAATTCACCCCGGGGGCGGGGCGGGTGCCCCGCCCCGCGGTCAGCCGGCGACGGCGTCCTCGGGCCGGATCGGCAGCCGCCCGACGGGCAGGCCGGTCGCGGCCCGGACGGCGGCGGCCACGGCGGCCGGGGCGACCACCGCGGGGGCCGCGCTGACCGCCTTGGCACCGAAGGTGGCGACCACGTCGCGCTCCTCGACCAGGGCGGCGATGCGGACCTCCGGGGTGTCCAGGGCGGTCGGCAGCCGGTAGCCGGTGAGCGAGGGGTTCAGCAGCAGGCCGCCCTCGGTGCGCAGGTCCTCCAGCAGCGCCAGCCCCACGCCCTGGGCCACGCCCGCCTCGATCCGGTCCTCGATCTGACGCGGGTTGAGCGCCCGGCCGACGTCCTGGGCCACCGTCACGTCCACCACCCGGACCGCGCCCAGCTCGATGTCCACGTCCACCACCGCGCGCATCGCGCAGAACGCGATGGAGACGAAGGCGTCACCGTGCCCGGCCTCGTCCAGCGGCTCGGTCGGGTGCGGGCGGCACTGCGCGGTCGCCCAGAGCTCCTTGCCCTCCAGCGCCTCGGCGACCGGCATACCGAGCACGCCGTCGTAGGAGGTGATCTTTCCGTCGGAGATCTGCAGCAGCTCGACCGACATCCCGAAGTCGGCGGCGATCGGCTGGAGCAACTGGTGGCGGACCATCAGCGCGGCCCGCTCGACCGCGCCGCCGGAGACCCAGGTGTGCCGACCCCGGGCGGCGGGCCCGGCGATCGACTGGTCGCTGTCGGCCGGTGCGATGTAGACCTCGTTGATCCCCAGCACCGACTGCACGATCTGCCGCGCCAGGGTGGCGAAGCCCTGCCCGGAGTCGACGGCGGCGCAGATCACCGTGGCGTGGTCGCCGCTGACCCGCACCGTCGCGGTGGAGACCTCGTCCTCGCCCTCGGCGCCCAGCATGTGCACCATGCCGACCGCGTAGCCGATGCCGCGGCGCACCGCCGCCGGGTCGCCGGCTCCGCCGGGCCCGCCCGGCAGCAGCCACTCGGCGTCCGGGTCGTCCACCGGCAGCGGGGGCAGCGGCTCCTCGGCGACCGCGTCCAGCAGCGCGGCCACCGGCGCGGGGCAGGTGACGGCCTGTCCGGTGGGCATCGGGTCTCCGGTCGCCATCGCGTTGCGCCGGCGGATCTCCACCGGGTCCACGCCGACCCGGGCCGCCAGCTGGTCCAGCTGCGACTCGTAGGCGAAGCAGGCCTGCAGGGCGCCCTCGCCGCGCATCCGGCCGGCCGGCGGGTTGTTGGTGCGCACCGCCCAGGCGTCCACGAAGACGTTCGGGCAGACGTAGGGCCCGACCGAGAAGGCGGTGGCGGCGGCCAGCGCCTCGGCCGAGACGTCCGCGTAGGCGCCGCCGTCCAGCAGGATCTGCGCCTCCACCTTGACCAGCTTGCCCTCGGCGTCGGCGTGGTGGCGGTAGCGCAGCAGCGCCGGGTGGCGGGAGGTGTGGGTGTGGAACGACTCCTCGCGGGTGAGGGTCATCTTCACCGGGCGGCCGGTGCGCAGCGCCAGCAGCGCCAGGGTCACCTGGAAGGAGAGGTCCTCGCGGTCCGAGGTGGCGCCGGGCACGCCGGTGACCACCAGTCGGACCCGGTCCGGCTCCAGGCCGAGGCAGGCGGCGGTGCGGTCGCGGTCGCCGTGCGGGTCGGTGGACGACAGGTGCAGTTCGACGCCGCCGTCCGGGCGCGGCACGGCCAGACCGGCCTCCGCGCCGAGCGGCGCCGGGTCCTGGCGGCCGACCTGGTAGAGACCCTCGACGATGACCTCGCCGGCCGCGTCCGGGTCCCCGGTGCGCAGCGGCAGGTGCCGGAAGAGGTTGCCGTCCGGGTGCAGCGGGCCGGCGGTGAAGGCCTGCTCGGGATCGGTCACCGCCTCCAGCGGCTCGTACTCGACGGTGATCAGACCGACCGCCAGCCGGGCGGTGTCCGGGTGGTCGGCGGCGACCGCGGCGACCGGCTCGCCGTGGTGGCGCACCACACCGGCGGCCAGCACCGGCCGGTCCGCGACGATCGGCCCGGCCGGGGCGCCGTCGGGGGTGCCGTCCGGCCCGGGCGGCAGGTCGGCGGAGGTGACCACCGCGTGCACGCCCGGCAGCGCGAGCGCGGCCGAGGTGTCGATGCCCCTGATCCGGGCGTGCGGGTGCGGGGAGCGCAGCACCGCGCCCCAGAGCAGGCCCTCGGCCCAGAGGTCGGCGGCGTACGGGTAGATGCCGAGCGCCTTCGGCAGGGCGTCGCTGCGCAGCGGGGAGCTGCCCAGCCCGAACGGCTCCCGTGCGCCGCCCTCGTCGCCGTCCTGCTGGGGTGCTGCGCCGATGTCGGTAGGCGACGTCATGATGCGTGGTCGTCCTCGGGGAGCCGGATGCCGTGGGCGGGGGTGGCACCGTACGGGACGCCGGCGGGGGCGACGCCCTCGACCGGGACCCCGTGCGGGGGCGTGTGCGCGTACGGCGTGCCGTGGGCGGGCGTGCCGTCGTACCCGGCCCCGTTCGGGGCCGTGCCGTCGAACCCGCCGCCGGGGGCCGGGATGCCGTGCGCCGGGGTCTGCTCGTAGACCGGGCCGTCGTACGGGGAGGCGTCGTAGCCGGACTGCTGCGGGTAGCCCCCGTCCGGGTAGCCGCCGGGCAGGTAGCCACCGGGTGCGGGGGCGCCCTGGTAGGGCTGCTGCTCGGGGTAGCCCTGCGGCGGGTAGTAGCCCTGCCCCTCGCCGGCCGCCTGGGCGGGGATGCCGGTGACGGGGGTGAGCACCGCGGTGTCGTACACGCCGGTGTCGTAGCCGCCGTGGCCCTCGGGGGCGCCGTAGGGCACGCCCGGGCCCGCCCCGCCGGTGGCCGGGGCCTCCTCGACGGGCGGCTGCGGGGCGTGCGGTTGCGAGCCGTGCGACTGCGGGACGTGCTCGATCCAGGCGTCGGCGTCGGTGTAGACCGGCAGGTCGGCGACCCGGGCGGCCGGCTCGGGCGCCGGTGCCCCGCCCGCGGGGGCGTCGCCGGCGGGCGCGGCCGCCCCGGCGGCCGCCGCGTGGGCCTCCTCCGCCTCCTCGGCCTCCAGGGCGCGGGCGTCGGCGACGGACTGCACCGCGGCCAGCACGCCCCGGTAGCCGGTGCAGCGGCAGAGGTTGCCGCAGAGCGCCTGGCGGGCCTCGACCTCGGTGGGCCGGTGGTTGCGCTGGAGCAGGTCGTGCACGGCCATCGCCATGCCGGGCGTGCAGTAGCCGCACTGCACCGCGCCGGACTCGGCCAGCGCCTGCTGGACCTCGCTGGCGCCGCCGCCGGCCGAGAGGCCCTCGACGGTGTTGATCTCGCTGTCCGCGGCCAGCGCGGCGGGCACCAGGCAGCCGGCCACCAGCTGGCCGTCCACCTGGACCGAGCAGGCGCCGCACTCGCCCTGCTCGCAGCCGTCCTTGGCGCCGGCCAGCCCGAGCCGCTCGCGCAGCACGTACAGCAGGCTCTCGCCGATCCAGGCGTCGGTGACGGGCCGTTCGAAACCGTTGACCCGCAGGGTGTACGAGGCGCAGGGGCGCAGCTCGCGGCTGACCTGCGGCGCGTGGTCGAACGGGCCGGCGTCGAGGGTTCCGATGGGGTCAGTGGTCACTTCAGCGCCCTTCCCAGTGCCCGGCGGGCCAGCACCGATACGGTACGCCGCAGCCGAACGGCGGCCGCGCTCGGCCCCTCGGTCACGGCCTCCCAGGCGCCCTCGGCGCCGTAGCTGTCGGGTACGCACGCGGCGGCCACGTACTCGCCGAAGGCGGCCGTCGCGGTGGGGTCGATCTCGCGGCTGCCGTCCCAGTCGATGCAGCCGGCCACCCAGGCCTCGGCCTCCAGCGGGCGCAGCGGCACCGGGGCGACGGCTCCGACGGCGCAGCGCACGGCGCGCCGGGCGGGGTCGAGGACGAGCGCGACGGAGGCGGTGGCGCGGGCCGGGCCGCTGCGGCCGGTGGCCTTGAGGAAGACCTGCGGGGCGTGCAGCAGCGGGACGCGCACCCAGGTGAGCAGCTCACCGGGGCGCAGCGGGTCGAGGCCGGTGAGCAGGTGGCTGACCGGGACCTCGCGGGTGGCGCCGGCCCGGGCGAGGGTCGCGGTGGCCTCCAGCGCGGCCAGCACCGGGAGGGTGTCGCCGGCCGGCGCGGCGGTGACGATGTTGCCGCCGAGGGTGCCGACGTTGCGCACCTGCGGGGGGCCCGCGGTCCGGGCCGCGTCGGCCAGGGCGGGGATGAGGGCCGCGAAGTCGGGGCGGTCCATCCGGGCGTGGGTGAGCCCGGCGCCGAGCACGGCGGTGCCGCCGTCCTCGTAGCGCCAGCCGCGCAGCTCGGTGATCCGGCCGAGGCCGATCAGGGCCGCGGGGCGCAACCGCCCGGCGTTGACGGCCTCCATCAGGTCGGTGGCGCCGGCCACCGGCACCGCGGCCGGGGTGGCGGCCAGCGCGTCGACGGCCTCGTCGAGGGAGGCCGGCAGCATGATCGTCCGGTTCACCTGGGTCCCACCGTGCTCCACTTGCTCATCGATCGCCTGCCGCCCGCGGCCCTCGGCCGGGGTGTCCGCGTCGGCAGCCCGGCCTGGCCCGTAGGGTACGGGCGATCGGGCCGGGTTGGGCAACTCTGGCACACAATGCTCGATGATCATTTCGGGGCGGGCGAACGGAACTGCCCGATTGAGACGCATACCGGGCGGTATCTGCTCCGGCCCGAAACCGGACCGGAGCAGATGTTCATCTGTTCTTGACGTCGGATGACCACTCAAAAGTTCCCGGTCGCCATGGAGCCCGGTGGCCGATCGTGGTCAGACCGCCGGCGGCGCACCCTCGATCGGACGGCCCGCCACCCCGGGCCGGCGCTGCCAGGGGTGCGGCCCGTCGACCGGGCGGTACTCGACGCCGAGCGCGTCCAGCACGGCCCGGTGCGACTCCATCCGCCGCTCGAAGCCCGCGTAGTCGCGCTCGGCCGGGTCGGCGGGCAGCGCGGACCAGGCCACCTCCGAGAAGGCCGCGAGCCGGGGGAAGGCCCGGTAGTCGACGTCCCGGGCGCTGTCCATGAACTCGCTCCACAGGTTGGCCTGGGTGCCGATCACCCGGCGGGCCGCGGCTTCGTCGAGCTGCGCCGGCACCGGCTCGAAGCGGTACACGTCCTCCAGGGTGCGGACGAAGCCGACCGGGACCGGCTCGTCCTCGCCCGGGGCCTGCCGGTGGTCCAGGTACACGTGCTGCTCGGGGCACATCACCACGTCGTGCCCGGCCTGCGCGGCGGCGATCCCGCCCCCGTAGCCGCGCCAGGAGGAGACCGCCGCACCGGGTGCCAGCCCGCCCTCCAGGATCTCGTCCCAGCCGATCAGCCGGCGCCCGCGCTCGGCCAGCCAGCGGTCGAAGTGCCGGATCACCCAGCTCTGCAGCTCGTCCTCGTTGCTCAGCCCGAGCTCCTGGATCCGCTCCTGGGCCGCGGCACTGTCCTTCCACTGCTCCTTCGGGCACTCGTCGCCGCCCAGGTGGACGAACTCCGACGGGAAGAGCTCCAGGACCTCCTCCAGCACCCCCTCGAAGAAGCGGACGGTGGCCTCGGAGGGGTTGAGCACGTTGTGACTCACGCCCCAGTCCGTCCACACCCCGAGGGCGGCGGTGTCCACCACGTCGGTGTTGCCCAGTTCGGGGTAGGCGGAGATCGCGGCCTGGGAGTGACCCGGAAGGTCGATCTCCGGGACGACGGTGATCGCCCGTTCGGCGGCGTACGCGACGATCTCGCGCAGGTCGTCCTGGGTGTAGAAGCCGCCGTGCGGGCGGTCGTCGCGGCGCTGGGCGGAGCGGTAGCCGACCATCGAGCGCTCCCGCCAGGAGGCCAGCTCGGTGAGCTTCGGGTAGCGCTTGATCTCCACCCGCCAGCCCTGGTCGTCGGTCAGGTGCAGGTGGAGCACGTTGAGCTTGTGCGCGGAGAGCTGGTCGATGAAGCGCAGCACGTCGGACTTGGGCAGGAAGTGGCGGGCGACGTCCAGCAGCGCGCCGCGCCAGCCGAAGCGGGGGGCGTCCTCGATGTCGACGCCGGGCAGCACCCAGCCGGTGTCGCGCAGCGGCGCCCGGCGGTAGGCGTCCGGGCCGAGCAGGCGGCGCAGGGTCTGCGCGCCCCAGAGCGCGCCGGCCGGGCCGCCGGCGGTGACCACGGCGCGGCCGGGGCGCACCGAGAGCCGGTACGCCTCACCGGCCAGTGCCGCGTCGTGGACCAGTTCGATGCCCTCGCCGGGCCGCCCGGGACCGAGCGGCAGTCCGGTGGCGGCGGTCAGCGCGGTGCGCAGCCACCGCTCGGCCCCGGACAGCTCCGGCGGCGCGGTCAGGGTGGTGGAGCGGTCGAGGGGGAAGTCCTGGTCCTGGAGGCGGACGGAACTCAAGGGGGCGGGAATGAGGTCCATTCCGCCATCCTGCCCCCGGCCCGGTCAATTGGCATAGACCACTTTGCACAATGCCGCACAGTGCAAAACGGCACCGTGCAGAACAGCGCAGTGCAGAACGGCGCAGTGCAGAACAGCGACGTGCGGAACGGTGCCGTGTGCGGACGGGTCGGCGCCGTCCCGGGCCGGGCGGCCGGGCTACTTGTCGTCGCCGCCCTTGCCGTCCTGGGGCTTGCCGATGCCGTCGTAGATCTCCTTGCACATCGGGCAGACCGGGTACTTCTTCGGGTCGCGCCCGGGCACCCAGACCTTGCCGCAGAGCGCCACCACGGGAGACCCGGAGAGCGCACTCTCCATGATCTTGTCCTTCTGGACGTAGTGCGCGAAGCGCTCGTGGTCGCCGTCCCCGTGGGACACCTGGGGGACGGGCTCGACCAGGGTGCCGGTGCCGAGGCCGCGCTCGGGCTCAAGAGTGCTCATAGGTGCCAAGTCTATGGGCGCCCCGGGAAACCGGGCCAGTGTCGCGCCGGCGGCCGCGCCCGCGGGGCCGCCGCGGGCGGCGCGGACCGGCCCGCCGGCCGGCCCTCGGGTCAGTTCAGCGTGGGGTCGTCCGGGTACGTCGCGAGCAGCGCCAACGGGCCGCGCTGGCGGCGCAGCACGGCGCGCCACAGCCGCTCCGGCTCGGGGCTGGAGATGTCCCCCGGCTCGCAGTCGACCAGGTACCAGGCCCCGGTGCCCAGCTCCGCCTCCAGCTGCCCCGGCGACCAGCCCGCGTACCCGGCGAAGATCCGCAGGCCGCCGAGCTCACCGGCCAGCACCTCGGGCGGCGCCTCCAGGTCCACCAGGCCGATCGCCCCGTGCACCCGGCGCCAGCCGAGCGGCTCCACGGTCTCCGGCTCCCCCGGCGCCACCGCCAGGCCGAGCGCGGAGTCCAGCGCCACCGGCCCGCCCTGGAACACCACGGCGGGGTGCCCGACGAGACCGCCCCAGCCGTCCAGCACGCTGCCCACCTCGACCGGCGTCGGCCGGTTGAGGACCACACCGAGCGCCCCCTCGGCGTCGTGGTCGAGGAGGAGCACCACCGCCCGGGCGAAGTTCGGATCGGTGAGCACGGGCGTAGCGACGAGCAATCGGCCGGTGTGCGACCGGCCTCCGTGCGTATGGGCCGCCGTCATGTCTCACATGATCCCGCAGAACCACCGGGGCCGGACACCTCGACGCGAAGCCGGCCGGCGAGGGGCCGCCACCCGCCGCGGACGGCGGCGCGAACACCCGTACGGACGCACCGGCGGGCGCGACACCCCCGGACGGGAGCACCATCACGGGAGAGGCAGACGGGAACCACCGATACGCCTACTACCATCTACTGATGGTGGACGCCCTTATGCGGTGCCGACTCGGTCACGCCGGGGGCCCGAGCGCGCCCGTACGACCGGTCCACCGCCCGGCTCCCACCCGGAGCCGCACCCACTCCTCTGGCACCCCGGATTGCGAGAACGATGACCGACGACGTCCTGCTGGTCCACGGCGGAAACCCGCTCGAAGGCGAGATCCGCGTCCGCGGTGCGAAGAACCTGGTCCCCAAGGCCATGGTCGCCGCCCTCCTCGGGCAGGGCCCCAGCAGACTGCGCAACGTCCCGGACATCCGCGACGTCAAGGTGGTCCGCGGCCTGCTCCAGCTGCACGGGGTCACCGTGCGCACCGGTGACGAGGACGGCGAGCTGATCCTCGACCCCTCCCACGTGGAGAGCGCCAACGTCGCCGACATCGACGCGCACGCCGGCTCCTCGCGCATCCCGATCCTCTTCTGCGGCCCGCTGCTGCACCGCCTCGGCCACGCCTTCATCCCCGGCCTCGGCGGCTGCGACATCGGCGGCCGCCCGGTCGACTTCCACTTCGAGGTGCTGCGCCAGTTCGGCGCCAGCATCGAGAAGCACCCGCAGGGCACCTACCTGGTGGCCCCGCAGCGCCTGCGCGGCACCCGGATCGAGCTGCCCTACCCCTCGGTCGGCGCGACCGAGCAGGTGCTGCTCACCGCCGTCCTCTGCGAGGGCGTCACCGAGCTGCGCAACGCGGCCGTGGAGCCCGAGATCGTCGACCTCATCTGCGTGCTGCAGAAGATGGGCGCGATCATCACCATGGGCACCGACCGGACGATCCTGATCACCGGTGTGGACGAGCTCTCCGGCTACAACCACCGCGCCCTGCCGGACCGCCTGGAGTCCGCCTCCTGGGCCTGCGCGGCGCTGGCCACCAAGGGCGACATCTACGTCCGCGGCGCCCGCCAGCTGGAGATGATGACCTTCCTCAACACCTTCCGTAAGGTCGGTGGCGCCTTCGAGGTGGACGACGAGGGCATCCGGTTCTGGCACCCGGGCGGCGAGCTCAAGGCGATCGCCCTGGAGACCGACGTGCACCCCGGCTTCCAGACCGACTGGCAGCAGCCGCTGGTCGTCGCGCTGACCCAGGCGACCGGCCTGTCCATCGTGCACGAGACGGTGTACGAGTCGCGGCTGGGCTTCACCGGGGCGCTGAACCAGATGGGCGCGCACATCCAGCTCTACCGCGAGTGCCTGGGCGCCACCCCGTGCCGCTTCGGCGCCCGCAACTTCCTGCACTCCGCGGTCGTCTCCGGCCCGTCCAAGCTGATGGGCTCCGAGCTGGTCATCCCGGACCTGCGCGGCGGCTTCTCGTACCTGATCGCGGCGCTGGCGGCCGAGGGCACCTCGACCGTCCACGGCATCGACCTGATCAACCGCGGCTACGAGAACTTCATGGAGAAGCTGCGCGACCTGGGCGCCCACGTCGAGCTGCCCAACGAGCGGCTGGTCACCGCCTGACCCGGCGGCCGGGTTCCCTTCGGGGAGCCCTCCGGCACTTCCACTACACGGACTCCGACGTACCCGACGGTGAGGACCTCGCCACCCTGGTCCGCCTGGTGGGGGAGGGGCGGCTGA
>NZ_JBEXYC010000010.1:0-199458 GCF_040630835.1 Kitasatospora sp. NPDC005751 | reverse complement strand
ACCGACAAGGAGCCCACCGCCGTGTCCGACACGTTCGCACACCTGCACGTCCACACCGAGTACTCGATGCTGGACGGAGCGGCGAAGCGCAGCCGGCCCCCGACCCGGGCCGGGAGCGGGCGCCGGGCAGCGGCCCGGGCAACGGCTCGGGCACCGGGCCGACCACCCGCCGGGCCCGGCGCGACGCGACCCGGTGGTCCGGCGGCCGGCGGCCCCGGCGGACCGGCTGTTCCGGGTCGGTCGGCGTTCGCCGGGCCGCGCTCGGCGCGGGCGGCGTGCTCTGCCTCGTCCTCGGCGCCTCCGTCGCGCTGTCGGGCACGCAGACGCCGGTGGTGCGCATCCAGCCCTCCGTGAACCGGGCGGACCCCGCCGTCCCGGCCGCCGACCGGGCGGGCGGGCCGGCCACCGGACCGGCCGCGGCGAGCGGGGCGGCCACCCCGGCGCCGCGGCCCTTCGCCGCGTCGGCTCCGACCCGGCTGGTCGTCCCCTCGGCCGGGGTGGACGCGCCGGTCTCCGGGCTGGGTCTGAACCCGGACGGCACGGTCGAAGTCCCGTCCGCCGACCGGGCCGACGAGGTCGGCTGGTACCGCAACGGACCGACCCCGGGGGAGACCGGCCCGGCCGTCCTGATCGGCCACTACGACACCGTGCACGGCCCGGCGGTCTTCGCCGGTCTGCCGAAGCTCCGCCCGGGCGACCTCGTCCAGGTGCGCCGCGCCGACGGCAGCACCGTGGAGTTCAGGGTCCGCTCCCTGCTCCAGGCCGGCAAGGACCGGTTCCCGACCGAGACGGTCTACGGCAACACCAGCGCGCCGGAGCTCCGGCTGATCACCTGCGGGGGGCGGATCGGTTCGGACGGCCACTGGACGGACAACATCATCGTCCTGGCCGACCTGGTCCCCCCGGGCGCCCCGGCGAGCTGACCGGGCGAACCGACCGGCCCCGGCCGGGTGCCGCGGCCGTCGCGCCCGCGTGACGGCCCCGGCACCCGGCCGCCGGGGTCTCCCCGCAGGTGGGCGGTGCCCGGGCGGGCGGAACCACCCGATAGCGTTCGGGCGACCTATCACCGTGGGCGAACCGACGCCTCGCCGCAGACCAGGAAGAGGACGACCACCGTGGCAGCAGCACACCCACCCCGCCGAGGGCCCCGGGCGGCGGCGCGCGGATCCGCCGTCGCCGTCCTCGGCCTGCTCGTGGCGCTGGCCGGGTGCGCGACCCCCGGGGAACTGCGGGACGCGGGGGCCGCCCGGCCCGTGACGCCGTCCCCCAAGCCGCAGCCGCTCTGGCCGGCGCTGGCCGCGGCGCCGTCGCCGACCTCCCCCGCCGCGTCCGAGACGGACCCCGCCGAGCCGCCACCGGTACCGGTGCCGGGTGTCGCCGTGCCCGGCCCGGACCTCACCTCGGTGGACCTGGGCGCCCTGCTGGCCAAGGACCCGGCCCTGTCCGCGGAGGAGCGGCGCGCCCTGACCGGCTGTCCGGACTGCGGGGTCCGCGACCCCGAGTTCCGCGATCTCACCGGTGACGGCCGCCCCGAGCTGATCGCCGCGGTCGCCACCGGCGGCTCGGTCGTCCTGCACGTCTACACGCTGGGCGGCGGCGGGGTCGTGCCCGTCCTCCGGGTGGCGGTGCTCCGGGCGTTCAGCGCCGAGACCCTCGCCGCCGACCTCTGGCTGAACGAGGCGACGACCCCCTCCTCCCGCACCATCAGCCACTACGGCTGGAACGGCACCCGGCTCGTCCTGCTGGAGCAGCGGGTCGAGGCGATCGGTCCGGTCACGGCGCCCGGCCACGGCCCCACCCCCGCCGACCGGCCCTCCGAGCCGGCCGGAGCCGGCCAGCCGAGTGCCGCGCCGTTCTCCGCCAAGCCCGCGGTCTCGCCCTCCAGCGGGGTGAGCCAGCCCCGCCGCCCCGACCAGGCGGTCCCGGTCCCCGCCCCCCGCCCGGGCACGGCGGTGCCGACCACGGCTCCCCCGACCCCGGCCGCCCCGGAAGCGAAGCGATGACTCCCGCCCCCGTCCACCCGCACATCCTGATCGTCGAGGACGACGAGGTGATTCGCGAGGCCACCCGGATGGCCCTGGAACGCTACGGATTCCCCGTCAGCACGGCCGCCGACGGGCTGGAGGGGCTGGAGGCGTTCCACACCGCCCGCCCCGACCTGATCCTGCTCGACGTGATGCTGCCGCTCCTCGACGGGGTCGGCCTCTGCCGGCGCATCCGCGAGGAGAGCCAGCTGCCGATCCTGATGATGTCGGCGCGCACCGACCCCGTCGACGTGGTGTCGGGGCTGGAGGCCGGGGCGGACGACTACGTCGTCAAGCCGTTCGAGAGCGCCGTGCTGGTGGCCCGGATCCGCACGGTGCTGCGCCGGGTCCCGGTGGCGCCGGCCGGAGCGGCACCCGCGCCCGAACCGGCGGCCGGCACCGGAGCGCCGGCCGCGACACCCGCCGGACCCGCCACTCCCACCGCGACACCCGCCTCCGCACCCGCCGACGCCGAACCGGCGCCGGCGGCCCGCACGGTGCGCGCCATCGACGGACTGGAGGTGGACACCGACAGCATGGAGGTGCGGGTGGACGGCCGCCTCGTCCCGCTCACCCCCACCGAACTGCGGCTGCTGCTGGAGTTCACCGCCGCGCCGGGCACCGTGCTGGAACGCTCCGGTCTGCTCGAACGGGTCTGGGACTACGACTGGGGGGCCGACACCAGGGTGGTCGACGTCCATGTCCAGCGGCTGCGCGCCAAGATCGGCTCGGGTCGGATCGAGACCGTCCGCGGCTTCGGCTACAAGCTGCGGCGCCCGGCATGACCCTGCGCCGTCAGATCGCCACCGCCGTCGCCGCGATCTCCGTCCTGGTCGCGCTGAGCGTCGGTCTGCTGGTCCACCAGGCGATGGTGCGTCAGCACGTCGACCAGGCCCGCCGGTCCGCGCTCGGCGCACTGGACTCCGCCCTCACCGCGTACGGCCGCAACGGCGAACCCGCCCGCCCGGGCGTCACGCTGGACGATCCGGCGCTGCCGCCCCGGCTGCGCGCGCTCGCGGCGGACGGCCGCCAGGGCTCCGTCCTGGCCACCGGCCCGCAGGGCGAGGCGATGTGGGCGGCCGCGCCCGTCGACGGCGCGGTGCTGTCCGTCCGGGTGGACTTCACCGCGGACCGCGGCGCCATCGGCGACCTCGACCGGATCATCCTGATCACGGTCACCGCCTCGGTCTTCACCACCGTCCTGGCGGGCGTGCTCGTCGCCGACCGGATCAGCCGCCGGCTGCGCACCGCCGCGACGGCCGCCCGCGAGATCGCCGCCGGGCGGACGGACACCCGGATGGGCGAACTGGGCGACGGCCGGGACGAGGTCGCCGACCTCGCCGCCGCCGTCGACTCGATGTCCCAGGCGCTGCACCGCCGGCTGGAGGACGAGCAGCGGTTCACCGCGGACGTCGCGCACGAGCTGCGCACCCCGCTCACCGGTCTGGTCACCGCCGCCGAACTGCTCCCTCCGGGGCGGCCCACCCAGCTGGTCCGCAACCGGGTCCAGGCGCTGCGCTCCCTGGTGGAGGACCTGCTGGAGGTCTCCCGGCTGGACGCGGACGCGGAGACGCCGTACCTGTCCCCCGTGCCGCTCGGCCGGGCCGTCCGGCGGACGGTCACGATCACCGGCCTGACCGTCGGCCTGTCCGTGCGGGCGGAGGGCGACACCCCGACCGACCCGGCACCCGGTGCCGACGGACCGGTGGTGCGCACCGACCTGCGCCGGCTGGACCGGATCCTGGCCAACCTGCTGGTGAACGCGGACCGGCACGGCCGGGGCCCGGTGCTGCTGAGCGTCGACGGGCTGCGGATCACCGTCCGCGACCACGGCCCCGGCTACCCCGACGACCTGCTGCGGCACGGACCGCAGCGCTTCCGCACCAGCGTGCGCGAGCGCGGGCGCGGACACGGTCTCGGCCTGACCATCGCCCAGGGCCACGCCCGGGTGATCGGCGCGGAACTGACCTTCGCCAACCACCCGGACGGCGGCGCCGTCGCCTCCCTCGTCCTGCCGGCCGGGAGCGCCGTCGAGCCCCTCGCCGAGGAGCTCGACCCCGGCGAGCAGTCCGACCCCGGCGAGCAGACCGCCCCCGCCCAGCCGAACGGCGCGCACCCTTAGGCACCGGCACGACGCCGGGCGCCCCGACCGCTCGATGCGGCCGGGGCGCCCGGGTGTCGGGAAGCCGTCGGTCAGCCGTTGCTCTTGCTGAACGCCTCCAGCCAGCTGAGCTTCGGGCCGAAGAGGCCGACCGAGGCCGCGCCCGCCGCCAGACCCGACGACGACGACGACGGCTGGGGCTCGCTGTGCGCCAGCGCCGCGGTCGGCACGGCCACTACGGCCGCGGCCGCCAGAACCGCGGTGACGACGAACTTGCCAAGGTTTCCACGCACGGACATCTCACGCCTTCCAAGGTCATCACTGCTCTGCCACCCGCCCTCACGAACGGGCCGGGCCCGGAACGGGCCCCAGAGGCACCCGGTGAGGGGCACCGGGGAGACGTTTGCACACGAACGCGGGCAAGTCGCCCTTCTCGCCACCCGAGCGGTACGAACGGGTGACAGACATGCCCCGGTCGGGTGAGCCGCCCCGGCGAACGGCCCAGCACCCGGCGCGACGCGACCGCCCGTCGGCACGCAGGCGGCGGCAGGCAGCAGCACACGGCGTCAGCGCGCGCACGGCGGTGCGGTGAACCGGCGGGTCGAGGCCAGTGCCCGGGCGATGCCGCAGTCCGGCACCGCCCGGGCGCGCAGGCCCGGGCGGACGGCCCGCAGAGCGGCCAGGCCCTCGACCGCGATCGCCTCCGAGGCGTGGTCGTCGCTGCGGTGGAACAGCTCCGCCGCCTCGGCCTGCGCGGCGGCGGCCCGGCCGAAGCGGCCCAGCAGCATCAGCACGTAGGCCAGGTTGTTCAGCGACTCCCCGCGCCCGTGGTCGTCGTCGATGGCCCGGAAGACCTCGGCGGCCCGGCCGAGCGCGTCCTCGGCCGGCCGGAGCCGCTCCGCCCGCACCAGCATGGTGCCCAGGTTGTAGAGCGCCGAGGCCTCGCCCTCGCCCTCGCCGCAGGCCCGCTGCAGCTCGGCGGCCCGGGTGCCGGCCGCGACGGCCTCGTCGAGCCGCCCCAGCTCACCGAGCACCGCGGCGCGCGCGGTCAGCTCCGCGGCCTGGCCCTTCGGGTCCCCCGAGTCCGCGAAGACCGCGGCGGCCTCGTCGAGGACGTCGACCGCCTCGTCGGCGCGGCCCGCCGCCCTGAGCGTCACGGCGAGCCGCAGGAAGGGCCAGCGGACCGGCCGGCCCGTACGGCGGGCGGCGTCGAGTGCGGCCCGCCGTGCCCGGACGGCCTCCGCCGGGTGCCCGGCCCGCTCCAGTGCCTCGGCGAGGTGGTCCAGGACCATCACCTCGCCCAGCGCGTCCTGGGCGTTGGCGGCGTCCCGGAACCACTCCAGGGCCCGGGTGAAGGTCCCCGCCGCCTCCTCGTACCGGGCGCTGCCGAGCTGGGCGACGCCGAGGTTGTGCAGCGCCCAGCCCTCCCAGGGATCGGCCAGCGCGCCGAACTCGTCCGCCACCGCGGCCAGTACCGGGAGGGCCTCGTGCAGCCGGCCCAGCGTCTGCAGGGCGTCGCCCACGTTGCTCCGGACCATCGCCATGCCCCAGGCGTCGCCCAGCTCGGTGAAGATCTCCGCCGCCCGCTCCAGGTCGGCCCGGTCCTCCTCGAAGCGGTGCAGCGTCCGCAGCGCGGTGCTCCGGCTGATCAGCGCGGCCGCCTCCTGCCTGCGGTCGCCGAGGGCGCCGAACTGCTCGCTCGCCCGGCCGTGCACGGCCACCGCCTCCTCGTGGCGGCCGGCCAGCATCAGCGCCATCCCCCGGGCGGAGGTCAGACCCGCGGTCAGCGCGGAGACGTCGGCCTGCCCGGCCGTGGTGAGCTGCGCGGAGGCCGCGTCGATCACGGCCAGCCACTCCCCCGCCCGACGACGGAGGACGAACTGCCGGTGCAGCACCGCGGCGAGCAGCACGGGGATGCTGGGGAAGCCCAGGGCGGCTCCGTCGATCGCGGCCGCCAGCAGCCCCGGCCACTCCTCGTCCAGCCACGCCGCGGCCTCGTCGCGGCCCCTGAACCGCGAGGTCACACCGACCTCGCCGGAGCGCGACAGCAGGCTCTCGGCCTCCCAGGCACTGCTGACGAAGTGTCCGAGCAGTCGGCCGAGCGCCTCCTGCCGGTCGTCCTGCTCCGCGCACGCCCGGCCCCGGTCGTCCGCGTAGAGGCGCACCAGGTCGTGCAGCCGCCAGCGGCCCCAGACCTCGCCGGGCACCACCAGGTGGGCCCGGGCGAGGTCCACCAGGGCCTGCTCCACCTCCGCCTCGTCCCCGGCCAGCAGCCGCTCGGCGGAGCCGGTCGACAGGTCGGGGCCGGGCACCAGCGGCAGCATCCGGAACACCCGGGCGGTGCGGGGGTCCAGCTGGCGGTAGGAGAGGTCGAAGACGGCCCTCACCCGGCGCTCCTCCCGCCCGAGCCGGTCGAGCCGGCGGTACTCGTCGGCGAGCGACCCGGCCAGTGCGGCCGGCGTGCGGGTCGGCGACTCCGCCAGCAGCGCCGCGCAGATCCGCAGGGCGAGCGGCAGGTGCCCGCACAGTTCGGCGATCCGCCCGACCGCGGCGGGATCGTCGTCGACCCGGGTGTCCCCCGCCGGGCGCAACTGCCCTACCGCCGCGCCGATCAGCGCCACCGAGTCCGCCGGGCACAGCTCGCCGATCTCGTGCACGGGAGCGCCGAGGTCGAGGGTGTGGCGCGAGGTGACCAGCGCGGCGGTGACGCCGTCCGTGGGCAGCAGCGGTTCCACCTCGGCGGCCGACCGGCCGTTGTCGACGACGACCAGCACCCGCCGGTCGCTCGCGGCGTACGCCCGGAGCAGCGACCGGTAGAGCCTGCTGCGGTCCTGGACGCCGGTGGGCAGGTTCCCGTCGGCCACCCCCAGGGCGTTCAGCAGCCCCTCCAGCGCGCGCTCGGGCGGCACCCGGCGGTCGTCGTCGTAGCCGAACAGGTCGACGAAGAGCACGCCGCCGGGAAACCAGCCGGGCTCGTCACAGGCCTGCCGGGCGACCTGAAGGGCGAGTTCGGTCTTGCCCGCCCCGGCCAGCCCGGCGACGAGGGCGACCGGTGTCGGGCCGCCGCCCGCTCCGGGCTCCAGGGCTTCCCGGAGTGCGGCGGCCTCCGCCGCGCGGCCGACGAACGACGCGTTCGGCTCCGGCAGTCCCGCCAGGGCCGGGTCCCGCGGCGCCGGCAGCTGGATGGTGACGTTCCGGCCCTGCACCACCGCGTGGAAGAACGTCCCGCCGTTGACCGTGTTCCGCATGCCGCCCCCCGGCTCGCACCGTTGCCGCCACCCCGCCGGCCGGTCGCCGTAGCGGGGTCCCCGCGGGCCAGGCTACGACGGAGGGGGCCTCCCGGGAGGGCGGTCGCGGTGTCCGGCGCGGCCGGGCCGGTCGCCGGCTCAGGTCCGCGGCGGCGCCAACAGGGCCCGGGCAGCGGCGATCTCGGCGCGGGCCGCCTCCTCGACCGCCGTCAGGTGCTCGGCGCTGCCGGGCCCGACCGGTATCCGCACCGGGAGCGGTCCGGAGGCTTCGACGATCCGGAGCACCTGCCGGGCGAAGTCCTCGGGCCGCCCGACCCCGGGCACCTCGGCCAGCGCACCGAGCGCACTGCGCATCGGGCCGGTGAACTCCGCGTAGTCCGGCGAGCGGCCGGCCGCGTCGGCGAGCGAGGAGCCGTACCGGGTGGCGTAGCCGCCGGGCTCCAGCGCGGCGACCCGGATGCCGAACGGGGCCGCCTCGGCCGCCAGCGCCTGGGTCATGCCCTCCAGGGCGTGCTTGCCGGTGACGTACGCGGCCAGCCCGGGGAAGGCCGTCCGGCCGGCCAGCGAGGAGACGTTGAGGATGTGTCCGCCGCGCTGCGCGCGCATCACGGGCAGCGCCAGGCGGGCCAGCCGCCACGGGCCCACCACCAGGATCTCCAGCTGGTCCCGGAGTTCGTCGTCGCCCACCTCCTCGACCGCTCCGAAGAGCCCGCAGCCCGCGTTGTTGACCAGGACGTCCAGGCCGCCGAGGCGGTCGACCGCCACCGCGACGGCCTCCGCGCACTGCCCGGGGTCGCGGACGTCCAGGGCGACCGGGACGACCCGGCCCCGGTGCTCGCCGACCAGGCCGTCCAGCGCCACCGGCTTGCGGGCGGTCGCCACCACGGTGTCCCCGGCGGCCGCCACCGCTCTCGCCAGTGCCAGTCCGAGCCCGGACGAACAACCCGTGACCAGCCAACGTCGTGCCATGACGGCCCCCCTGACCTCGTGTGCGGTGTGTCCCGCCACGGTCCCAGAGCCGTCCGCCGCCGCCCAGAGCCGGGACCGACCGCCCTGCGGCGCGCGGTGGCGCGAAGGGGCGCGGGAATCCGCCACGCGCCCCTCGGACGGGGCGGCGCTCCGGCCTCAGCGACTCCTGAGGCCGTCGGCGCCGAGGGCCTCCAGGATCTGGCGCCCGGTCGGGTCCGCGAGCGCGCGGCGGAGCCCGGACCAGCCCCGGGTGTCTGTCACCCGTCATTTCCGGCAGTTCGGCCGCCTGACCGACACGTGGCCCACGAGAGCCGGGGGCGCCCCGTGGCGGACCGCCGAGGTCTCACCCGGTGGCGCGAAGTCGCCTGCTCATGTCACACACCGTTGACAGTCATCACACACCCCCCTCAGGATTTCACCCGCCCCACACAACTGACGGCATCTCACCGACCCGTCGGAGCGCAGCGGAAACCGTCGGACCCCATCGGGCCCGGGCATCCCTCGCGCGCCGCCGCAGCCCCCGGAAGGACTCCCCATGCGCCGCACCACCGCCCTGCTGCTGACCTCCCTGCTCGCCTCCGCCGCCGCGCTGGCCGCCCCGACCGCCGCCGAGGCGCGGGCCGGCGCCGACAACCCGACCACCGGCTCGTGCGTCGCCTACCCCTCGGGCCCGTTCGGCGTCGGCGTCTGTTCCGGCCTCGAACCCCGCCGGGCCTGGTCCGTCTCGGCCAAGTGCATGTCCGGCCTCACCGTCACCAGCGGCCTGCGGCTCGGCGACGGCACCGCGACCGCCAACTGCGGCAACAGCCGGGTCTACACCACCCAGGTCTCGATCGGTCCGATCCTCCCGTAGCGCCGGCCTCCGGACTCCGCCGGCCGAGCCGACCGGGCGGGCGCCCCCGGAGTGCACGGAACGCAGTGGCGCGTCGGCCCGGCCGTGACCCTCAGGCGTGCGGCTCGGCCGGTCGACCCGCCGGATGGGCCGTGCCGAGCGGGGCCAGCACGGTCGCGGCCGCCGTCACCGCCTCGGCGACCAGCGCCGCGGTGCGGGCCGCCTCGTAGAGGTGCTCACGGGCGTCGCGCGCGGCCCGCAGGGCCTCGTGGGCCCGCTCCCCGTCGAGCCCCTCGCCGCGGGCCGGACCGACGCGCCCGGCCGCCTGCTCACTGCTGAGGAACGAGGCGAGCTGGTCCAGGAGTTCGGGCAGCCGGGCGGTCACCCCGGCCAGCGCGGCGACGGCCTCGACCGCGTCCCCCGGGAGCACCAGGCCGGGCGCTCCCCCGGGTGCACCGCTGCGCACCGCGGCGCTGAGCAACTCGGCCGCCTCCGAGGACAGTTCGGCAACGGACAGCGAGGGCGAGGGCGGTACGGCATCACTCACGGCGACTCCTCCTTGGTGATCGGCAACCGGGCCCGACCCGGGTGCCCGGGGCAACGCTGCGGGTTCGTCTGCCCCGTCGGCGCGGAGCCAGGCCTGCGCCGGCCCACCGTGGCAGGAACCGGTCACCACCGGCCGGCCAGGGCGCGGCGCGACCGCCGGCCAGGCGGCGGCACCCCGCGCCACCGTCGGAACGGGCCGACCCCGGAGGAGCCCGGCCGACGCACCGGTGGCGGCGGACGACCGGGACCGGTCCGGGCGGCGGCACCGGCCGCGACCGCGTCGTCACGGCCCGGGAGAGGCCCCGCGACCGGCGGCGTGGCCCCGAACACCGCAGCGGTCGCCACCGCGCCGCACCGCGACCTCCTGGGCGGCGCCGCCGCCCGGACCGGCGGTGCGCCCGCGCCCGGCCGCGCCGGCGGCGGACCCCACCCACGAGGCTCCGTCGGACCCGGCACGAACGGCCGGCGGACGTTCACCGGGACATGGCTCGGCGCCATTCTTTCCCACCGCCACCGACGTCAATCCGGCGACGGCGGACATTCTTCGGCAGCGCGGCTTCGTTCACCATTCGACCACACCACAGCGCCGCAATATCCTCAACAGCCATTGTGACACCGCATGTTCGAAGGTAGAGTCCCGGTCCGCCGAGCGCGAATGAGCGCTTGCGAGCAATTCTTTGGGGCGGGCATGTCACATGACAACAGCACCACTGGAGTTCCTTCCGACTTACTTGACGCGTTCACGGAAACCGTTGGCCGCTTTCCGGAGCGCCCGGCGATTGTCCGGCACGGCCGGGCCATCGGTTACGCCCGCCTGCACGCGGCGGTGAGCGACCTGGCCAGGCGCCTCGGGCCCGACCCGGGGGTGGTCGCCGTGCAGGCGCACCACATTCCGGAAACGGTTGTCGGGCTGCTCGGCATCCTCGCCGCGGGTGGGGTCTACTGCCCCACCGATCCGGCATTCCCGGCCCACCGGTCGCAGACGATGCTCTCGGCGGTCGGCTGTCGCACAATGGTCGCGGCCGACCCCGGATCGGCGCACCGACTCGGCCTCGATTGGATCGCCCCGGCCCCCCTGCCGGAATTCTCCGCAAACCTGGGGAGAACGGCCCGGGCGGGCGTTCCGAATTCGCCCGGCACCGCGCCGGACGCCGTTCCGGGCACCGCACCGGACGCCCTTCGCCCGCCTCCGGCGGAGCCGGGCCGGAGCGCGGACGCCGGCCGGAACGCGGCCACCGGCCACAGCGACGCCCGCGACGGCGCCGGGACTCGGAGCGGGACCACCGGCGGGGAACCGGCCTACCTCCTCTTCACCTCCGGCTCCACCGGACAGCCGAAACCGGTCCTCACCCCCCGCCGGGCCCTCGCCGCCGTGCTGCCCTCACTGCGCGAGCTCTTCGGCCTCACGCCCGACGACCGCGTGCTGCAGTTCGCCTCCCTCAACTGGGACACCTGCTTCGAGGAGATCCTGCCGACGCTCACCGCGGGCGCCGCCCTGGTGTTCGACGACGAGGCGCACCGCGGGTCCTTCCCGCGGTTCCTGCGGATGGTCGAGCGCGAGCGGATCACCGTCCTCGACCTGCCGACCGCCTTCTGGCACGAGCTGGTGCTCCACCTGGCCGAGGAGGGCGCACCCCTGCCCGACTGCGTACGGGTGCTGGTGATCGGGGGCGAGCCGGCGAGCCCCGCCCGGCTGTCCGACTGGACCGCGCTGGACACCGGGCGGATCCGCCTGGTCAACACCTACGGCTGCACCGAGACGACGCTGATCACCCACGCCGTCGACCTGCACGGCCCGCAGGCGCCCCCGGCCGGCTGGGACTGGCCCGGCGGCGCCCGGGCGCCGATCGGCCGCCCGCTCCGCCACGTCGTTCAACTGATCAGCGAACAGGGCGAGTTGCTGATCGGGGGGCCGTCCGTTGCGCTGGGCTACCATGGCCTGCCCGAGGCCACCGGCGCCAGGTTCACCGTCGTCGACGGCGTCCGCTGCTTCCGCACCGGCGACCTCGTGAGCGGGTCCCCGGACGGCCTCCTCACCCACCGCGGCCGGCTGGACGGCGAGGTCAAGGTCCGGGGCATCCGGGTGGACCCGGCGGAGGTGGAGGCGCACATCGCGGGCCACCCCGGGGTGCACGCGGTGGCGGTGGCCGCGGCGACGCTCGCCGGCCGGTCCGCCCTGGTCGCCTATGTGGTGGCGCGGGCGGACGCGACGGGAGGAACGCTGGACACCGACGTCCTGGCGTACCTGCGCGCGGAGGTCCCCGGCCATCTCGTGCCCAGCCGGATCACCGTGGTGCCCGAACTGGTGCGCACCACGAGCGGAAAGGTCGACCGGGCCGGCTCGCACCGCCGGTACGCGGCCCCCGAACAGGTCAAAGGAGACCTTCGATGAACGTTGACACCACCCTCTCCACCGCCGTCCACGGCGTACCGGCAGCCGCCGCGGAGCGTTCCGCCGCCGGGGTCGACGGCCTGGTGGCCCTCTTCCGCCGGGTGCTGGAGACACCCGAGGTCGCGGTCGACTCCGACTTCTTCCAGCTCGGCGGCGACTCGCTGATCGCCACCCGGGTGCTCAGCGCGATCGCCCGCGACCACGGCGTGGAGCTGTCCTTCGACGACTTCCTGCTCGCGCCGACGCCCCGGGCGCTCGCCGAGAAGATCGCGGCCGGCAGATGACCGACCCCGACGACGCCGCGGCGGCACCCACCCCTCGGGAGCCCGGCCGGGTCAGGACCGCCGTCGTGGTCGGCGCCGGGCTCGCCGGCCTCACCGCCGCCACCGGGCTGGCGGCCCGGGGCATCGACGTCACCGTGCTGGAGGCCCGCCCCCGGGTCGGCGGACGCACCCGCGGCCTGCCGGTCGCGCCCGGCTGCCAGGTCGACGCCGGAGCCGCCTACCTGGGCGAGCGGCACACCGAACTCCTCGCCCTGGTCGAGGAACTGGGCCTGGACACCACGCCGACCACGATGCGGGGCGCCAGCCGGTTCGTCCTCGGCCCCGAGGGCACCACCCGGGACGGCCGGTTCCCGCCGCTCAACGCGGTGGCACTCGGCGACCTCTTCGACCTGCTGGACGAACTCACCGCGGCCGTCCGCCCCGACGCGCCGTGGCTCACTCCGGACGCCGAGCGGCTGGACACCCTCACCGCCGCCGAATGGGCCGACCGGCGGCTGACCCACCCGGACGCCCGGCTCTTCTTCCCGCTGTTCCTCGGCGAGATGATGGCCGCCGACCCGGCCGACGTCTCCGTGCTGCACATGGCGTTCTACCTCCGCTCGGGCGGTGGCGTCCGCTACCTCAACGCCTTCGAGGGCGGCGCCCAGCAGGACCGGATCACCGGCGGCGCCCACCAGGTGTGCGAGCGGCTGGCCGGCCGGCTGGGCAGCCGGGTGCGGCTCGGCGAGGCCGTCCGCGCGGTCCACCAGGACGACGCCGGGGTCACCGTCCACACGACGGCCGGCGCCCACCGGGCGGACGTCGCGGTGCTGGCGCTGCCGCCGCTGCTCGCCGACGCCGTCGAACACCGGCCGGCGCCGACGGTGCCCCGGGCGGGCGACCGGACGGCGCGGGGCTGCGCCGTGAAGGCGACCCTGGTCTACCCCGCGCCGCTCTGGCGCGCGCACGGCCTCTCCGGCTGGTCGGTCAACGCCGAGGGCCCGCTGCTGTCGACGGTGGACGACTCGCCGGCCGACGGCGGGGTCGGCGTCCTGACCGGCTTCGTCACCGGGGCCGAGGCCCGGCGGTTCGGCGCGCTGAGCCCGCGGCGGCAGCGCGCGGCCGTGGTGGAGCAGGCCGCCCGGATCTTCCCGATGCTCCCGCCGCCGACCGGCCTGCACATCACCGACTGGGTCGACGAGCGGTACAGCCAGGGGTGCTACGCGGCGCTGCGGGGGCCCGGCGACTGGCTCCGGTACGGGCCGACGCTGACCGCACCGCACGGGCGGGTGCACTGGGCCGGCACCGAGACCAGCACCGAGTACTTCGGGCTGATGGAGGGCGCCGTCCGCTCCGGCCACCGGGTCGTCGCCGAGATCCTCGCCCGGGACTGACCCCGGCACCCAGCCGGGTGCCCAGCCCGGCAGCCACCGCGGCCCCGCCCCGGCCGGGCCGTTCACGAAGGCGCACCGGCAGCCGTCCCCGCCCCGGGGCACCGCCACCCGGCGCCCCGCCGTACCCGCACGCCCGCATGCCCGCACGCCCGCACGCCCGCACGCCCGCACCAACCGGTCCACGCCGCAGCGCGGGCCGGCCCCCCACCGTCGCCCGGCCCGGTTCCACAAGGACCCCGCCGGGCCACTCCCCCCAGGAGACCGCCATGAGCGACCGGAGTCCCCTCGCGCCCCTCGCCGCCCGGGAACGGCTGATGACCGAACCCGCCCTCGGCGCGGGCAACTTCCTGGACCACGCCCTCGCGGTCAACCCGAACCGCGCGGTCCCGTTCGCCTACAGCCACCACACCGACCACCGCGGCGCGGTCGTCCTGCGCGGCCACAGCCTGCTCGACCTCGCCGCCCTGCGCGACTGCTACGCCAGCTGGTACTGGGCCAACGGCGTGCGCCCCGGCGAGCCGGTCGGCGTCGTCGTCGGCGAGGGCCTGGAACCGCTGCTGCACTTCCTCGCGCTGACCGCCCTCGGCGCCGTCCCCGCCCTGGTCAACGACGCCATGCGGCACGACGTCATGGTCCGCTACCTCGACCACGTGGGCGTGGTCGGCATCGTGGCGGACGATCCCACCCGCCTCGCCTCGGCCTACCGCGAGGCCCCGAGCCGCCGCCCCCGGTTCATCGTGCCGGCCGCCGAGATCCGGGCCTTCGACGCCGGCGCGGCCCGGCTCCCCGAGGTCTACCCGTACCGGCACGCCGACGCCGACGTGGTCGCCCTGATCCACTCCTCGGGCACCACCGGCACGCCGAAGTCCACGATGCTGGCGCACCGTCAGTTCTGGGACGGCAAGCAGCCGCGGATGGTGCGCTTCCCCGCGGAGCCGTACGACCGGCTGATGTCGACGATGCCGCACACCCACGCGGGCGGCCTCAGCTACTTCCTCACCGCCACCCTGCTCGGACTGCCGACCGTGGTGATGTCCGACTGGCGGCGAGCGGTCGTGGAGCCGGTGATGGAGGCCTTCCGGCCCACCATGGTCGCCTCCTTCCCGCGCACCTTCGTCGAGCTGGCCACCGGCGAACCGCCCACCAGGGGCGCGGCCGAGGTGCACTCCTGGTTCAACACCGGGGACAGCGCGCACTACGGGCACATCCGGCGACTGGTGCGGCTCGGGCGGCGGCCGGCCGGGCTGATCCGGCCGTGGCTGCTGCCCCGGCAGCGGGCCGAACAACCCGACCTGCCCGGTTCGCAGTTCATCGACGGCCTGGGCTCGTCCGAGATGGGCATGGCGCTGTTCGGCCAGGTGACCACACCGGAGAGCGCCCGCGACGACCGCTGCGTCGGCAAGCCGCTGGAGGTCGTCCGGCGGGCCTCGATCCTCAGCGAGGACGGCGAGGAACTCCCGGACGGCACGGTCGGGTTGCTCGGTGTCGTCTCCCCCTCGCGGACCCCGGGGTACTGGAACGACCCCCGGCTCACCGCGAGCTTCGAACTGGGCGGCCACTGGCTCACCGGCGACGTGGCGCGCCGCGACGCCGAGGGCAACTTCTACCACCTCGACCGGACGGTGGACGTCATCGACACCGCGGCCGGCCCGGTCTACAGCCTGCCGATCGAGGAGGTGCTGCTGGCCGACTGCGGCGAGCTCGTCCAGGACTGCTCGGTGATCGGCGTGCCCGGGGCGCCGGGCGAGGGCCAACGGCCGCTCGCCGTCGTCCGGTTGCAGACCGAGGCCGCAGCGGCGACCGCCGAGGAGGTCCAGGAGGCCGCCAACAAGGCGCTCGCCGGCGCCGGACTGGCCACGCTCGCCGCGGTGAGCATCGCCCGGACACCGGAGGACTTCCCGCTCGGGCCGACCGGCAAGGTGCTCAAGCGCGAACTGCGGACCCGCTTCGCCACCCGCTTCACCGGCCAGTAGCGCCCGATGGACCGCCAACCCACCCGGCAGCCCTACCAGTACGTCCGGACCGCGCTGGCCGAGCCGGACTGGCGCCGGCTGCCGGGCTGGCGCCACGTCACCGCGGCGCAGTGGCGGGACGCCCAGTGGCAGCGGGCGCACTGCGTGCGCAGCGCCCGGCAGCTGCGGGCCGTCGTCGGAGCGCTGCTCACCGACCGCTTCTACGACGAACTCGCCGCCGACCAGGCCGGGTTCGCCACCATGTCGATGCTGCTGCCGCCGCAGATGCTGAACACCATGGCGCCGCACGCACCGACCGTACCGCAGGCGTTCACCGAGGCCTTCCTGGCCGATCCGGTCCGCCGCTACATGCTGCCCGTCCGCGCGGACCGCCACCCGCGCTGGCCGAGCCACCCCAAGGCCGAACGCGACTCCCTGCACGAGGCCGAGATGTGGGTGGTGGAGGGGCTCACCCACCGCTACCCCACCAAGGTGCTGGCCGAACTGACCGCCACCTGCCCGCAGTACTGCGGGCACTGCACCCGGATGGACCTGGTCGGCAACTCCACCCCCCAGGTCACCAAGACCAGGCTGGCGCTGCGGCCGGTGGACCGGCAGGAGCAGATCCTCGATCACCTCAAGCGCACCCCGTCGGTGCGCGACGTGGTGGTCTCCGGCGGGGACCTCGCCAACGTGCCCTGGCCGCAGCTGGAGACGTTCCTGCTGCGGCTGCTGGAGCTGGAGTCGGTGCGCGACATCCGGCTGGCCAGCAAGGCGGTGGTCGGCCTGCCGCAGCACTGGCTCCAGCCGCGGATCGTCGAGGGGCTGGGCCGGGTGGCCGCCGTCGCGGCCCGCCGGTCGGTCAGCCTCGCCGTGCACACCCACGCCAACCACGTGCAGTCGGTGACGCCGCTGGTCGCCGAGGCGGCCCGGGCGCTGCTGGACGCGGGCGTGCGGGACGTGCGCAACCAGGGCGTGCTGATGCGCGGGGTCAACGCCACCCCCGAGGACCTGCTGGACCTCTGCTTCGCCCTCCAGGGCGAGGCGAACATCCTCCCCTACTACTTCTACCTCTGCGACATGATCCCGGGCGCCGAGCACTGGCGCACTCCGGTGCACCGGGCCCAGCGGCTCCAGGAGGCGATCATGGGCTACCTGCCCGGCTACGCCACCCCGCGGATCGTCTGCGACGTCCCCCAGCTCGGCAAGCGCTGGGTGCACCAGGCGGTCGCCTACGACCGCGAACGCGGCATCTCCTCCTGGACGAAGGACTACCGCACCGCGCCGGAGGCCCGCGAGAGCACCGACCTCGACGCCGTGCTCGACCGGCGCCACCTGTACTACGACCCGGTGGACACCCTCCCGGAGCCGGGCCGCCGCTGGTGGTCCGAGCAGCCCGGCACCCCCTCGTCCGCACCCCCTCGGAAGGACACGCCGTGACCCCACCCCCCACCGCGCCCGGCGCCGGGCCGCTGCGCCGGATGTGCTGGATCTTCCCCGACCGGGAGTCGACCAGGATGGCGGCGACCTGGCGCCCCTTCTTCTGGGACCTCTACGCGGAGGTCGCCGAGAGCCTGGGGATGAGCTGGACCAGGCACGCCCCCGACGCGGTCACCGTCGACGGCACCGTACGCGGGCGGCCGGTGGTCTACGTGGACGACGAGGCGGTCTCGCCGCAGGACACCCTCTTCGTGACCGCCCTCTACTCGCTGCCGTACCAGTCGATGGACGTCTTCAACCAGTACGCGCTCTACGCCGTGCTCGAACAGGCCGGGTTCTACCTGCCGTTCCCCCCGCTGATGTCGCTCATCGGCAACGACAAGCTGGCCACCCTGCTGCACCTCGCCGATTCCCCCGTCCCCCCGGTCCCGACCGTGCGGATCGGCACCGGCCGCGACATCGCCAAGCACCAGTACGAGGTGGCGCTGGGCGGTCTGACCTACCCGGCCATCGTGAAGCC
This sequence comes from Kitasatospora sp. NPDC005751, assembly GCF_040630835.1. Lineage (NCBI taxonomy): Bacteria > Bacillati > Actinomycetota > Actinomycetes > Kitasatosporales > Streptomycetaceae > Kitasatospora > Kitasatospora sp. NPDC005751. The sequence continues at coordinate 181,777 of NZ_JBEXYC010000010.1, read as the reverse complement.
GGCCGGCTGGTGCGGTGGTGGCGGGATCAACCTGGCCCGCAGCGCCGAGGACCTCCGGGGCCTGGCCAGCCTGGCGCAGGGCGGGGACACCACGCTCGTGGTCCAGCCCTACCTCGGCGACGGGACGGTCGACTACCGGGTGTACGTGGTCGACGGCGAGCCGTACGCCGTGATGAAGCGGATCCCGGAGCCGGGCTCGCCGGTCGCCAACGCCAGCCGGGGCGGCGCCATGGAGTTCCCGGCCGTCCCGGCCGAACTCGCCGCCGCCACCGCCTACTTCGCCGAGCGGCTACCGATGCCGTTCTTCTGCGTCGACTTCCTCTTCGACGGGGAACGGTACTGGTTCTCCGAGCTCGAACCGGACGGGGTGATCGCCCCGGACCTGGACGACCCGCAGCGCACCCTGCAACGGGACATCACCCGCGCCCGGTTCACCGCCTACCGGGACGCCCACGCCGCCTGGCTGGCCGGCCGCGGCGGCGAACCGGCCACGCCCATCTCGGAAACGGAGACCCGGACGCGATGACCGAGCCGTTCTCACTCCCCCCGGACGCGGCCGAGCCGCGGCTGCACGTCGCCCGGCGCACCCTCGAACGTCTGCGCGGCGTACCGGGGCTGGCGCAGCGCTACGCGGACTGCGCGGCCCCGCGCACGCTCGACGGGCTCGCCGCGCTGCCGCCGCTGGACAAGGACGGCCTGAACGCCGCCCTCGCGCACCTCGAACCCCGGGCCGCCCCGGGCGCCGGGGCGACCTGGCTCTTCCAGAGCGGCGGCAGCACCGGAGCGCCCAAGGTCGGCCACGCCCCCACCGGCTTCTACATGGCCGGGGTGCACGCGCGGTGGCGGCCGCTGGAGCGCGACGACGTCTTCGTCAACGCCTGGGGGGCCGGCCGGATGTGGGGCGCGCACTTCCTCGCCGCCGCGCTGGCCGACCTCGCCGGGTGCCGGATCCTCGCGGTGGGCTCGGTCGCCACCGACGAGTACGCCGACTGGCTGCGGTTCTTCGCGACCGCCCGGGTCACCGCGATCGGCGGGACACCCAGCGTGCTCCGGCTCTGGTTCGCCCGGGCGCGGGACGCCGGGCTGGAGTTGCCGGCGCTGCGCAAGGTGCTCTGGCTCGGCGAGGCGTGGCAGCCGCAGCTGGAGGCGGACCTGGCCGCGGTCGCCCCGCGGGCGCGCCGGTGGGGCATGTTCGGCAGTACGGAGACCTGGGTGGTCGGAACCAACACCCCGGACTGTCCGGCCGACACCTTCCACCCGCTGCCCGAGCAGCTGGTGCACGTCGGCGCGGCGGAGCTGCTGGACTTCACCACGCTCGACCCGGCGGTGCTCAACCCGGTGCTGCGCTACCGCACCGGCGACGCGGGGACGCTGCTGGCCTGTCCGTGCGGCCGGCCGGGCTCCGCGATGCGGGTCCTGGGCCGCCGGGACAGCGTGGTGCAGGTCCGCGGGCTGGGACTGCACGTGGACGAGGTCATCGCACGGGCGGAGCGGGAGCCGGGGGTGTCCCGGGCCCAGGTGGTGATCACCGAGGAGCACGGCCGGGCCGCCACGGTCGAGCTGCTGCTGCTCGCCGGCCCGGGCGGACCGCCCGACACCGAGCGGCTGCGCAGGGCCGTGCTGTCCGCGACCTTCACGCTCAGCACCGCGTTCCAGCACGATCCGGAGTCCTTCCGGGTGCGCCGGGTGGACGAGCTGGTCAGCAACGGCCGGACGGGCAAGACGGCCGGCCTCGTCGTCCGGGAGGGCTCGTGAAGCCGCGGAAGCCCGTGAAGCCGGAAGGGCTCGTGAAACCGGGAGGGCCCGTGAAGCCGCGCAGGCCCGTCTCGCTCGGGCGCGGGTTCAATTTGTTCTGGGCCGGCCAGACGGTCAGCACGGTCGGCGACCGGGTCACCGTGTTCGTCGTCCCGACCCTGATGATCTTCGTGCTGCACGCGAGCGCCCTCCAGGTCGGCGTCGTGGCGATGGCCCAGTACCTGGGCATCCCGCTGCTCGGCCCGGTCGCCGGCGTGCTGGTCGACCGCTGGGACAAACGCCGGACGATGCTGGTCTGCGACCTCGTCCGACTGGTCGCCGTCGCGGCCGTCCCGCTGGCGTACTGGCTGGACGCGCTCTCCACGCCACTGCTGGTGGGCTGCGTGGCGGTGATCAGCGGCGCGACGATCTTCTTCAACGTCGGCTACCTCGTCGCCGTCCCCGCCGTCGCGCCGAAGGACCAACTCGTCCGCGCCTACTCCAGACTGGAGGGCAGCGGCTCGGTGTCGGAGGTGGCCGGGCCGTCGATCGCGGCCGGCCTCTACAGCGCGCTGGGCGTCGCCGCCCTGCTCGTCGACGCGGCCAGCTACCTGGTCTCCGCCGCCTGCTTCCGCCGGATGCCGGCCTGGGGCGAACGGACGGTCGCCACCGGCTCCGTGCGGGAACGGCTGACGGCGGGCTTCCGGCTCAACCGGGCCGACCCGGTGCTGCGCCGGGTGGTGGCGGCCGCGGTGACCCTCAACTGCGGCGGGCCGATCTTCGTCACGGTGCTGCCCGTGCTCGCCTACCGGGGCCTCGACGTCTCGGTCGGCGTCTTCGGCGCGGCCATGTCGGTCGCCGCGGTGGGCGCGCTGGCCGGCGCGGTCGTCGCCCCGAGGATCAGTGAACGCCTCGGCCTGGGGCGCACGCTGGCCTGGTCGCTGCTGCTGCACTGCCTGGTCGGCCTCGGGGTGCTCGCCGCGCCCGCGCTGCCGGCCGGACCGGTGATCGCCGTGACGATGGGCTGCTACGGCTTCTTCATGTCCTGCATCAACGTCTGCAGCGCCCCCACCCGGCAGTCCCGGATGTCGGCGCGGCACCAGGGGGTGATGCACGCCGCCTTCCGGACCGTCACCTGGGGGGTGATCCCGCTCGCCGCCCTGGCCGGCGGGCTGGCCGTCTCGCTGCTGACCGGTCCGCTGGGGATCCTGGACGCGGCCCGGACGGTGATGGCCGGCGGCACCCTGCTGGCGGCGCTCTCCTTCCTGCCGGCACTCGGCATCCAGCCGCTGCTCGACGCGACCGAGCGGGAAGGGGCGCAGGAGCCGCCCGCCGACGCCGGACCGGCCACCGCCACCCCGCCCGCCCCGGCGGAGCAGACCTCATGACGCCGGACCGGGGTGTCCTGCTGGTCACCGGGGCGTCCTCGGGCATCGGGCTGGCCACCGCCGTGACCGCGGCCGGGGCCGGGTTCCGCACGGTCGCGACCGTACGCGAGCCCGGCCGGGCCGACGCCCTGCGCGCGGCCGCCGACCGCGCCGGCGTCGCGGTGGACGTCCGCCGCCTCGACGTGACCGACGCCGACTCCGTGACCACCTGCCTCGACGAGGTGCGGGGGGCGTACGGCCGGCTGGACGCGGTGGTCAACAACGCCGGTGTCTCCAACTCCGATCCCACCCTGGAGATGTCGACCGCGGCCGCGCTGCGGGCCAACCTGGAGGTGAACTTCTTCGGCGTCGTCGCGGTCAGCCGGGCCGCGATGCCGCTGCTGCGGGCCGCCCGCGGACGCCTGGTCACGATCGGCAGCGTGCACGGCGTCGTCGGCCAGCCGTTCAACGAGGCGTACTGCGCGGCGAAGTTCGCCGTCGAGGGGTTCATGGAGAGCCTGGCCCCGGTCGCCGCGGCGCACGGTGTGCGGGTGTCGGTGGTCGTACCGGGCTTCGTCCCGGACACCGAGTTCGGCGTGTTCCCGGACATCGACCGCTCGACCCTGCTGGCCGCCTCCGGCCCGTACGCGGGCACCTTCGCCGACTACCTCGACCGGCTCGGCGCCCAGGGCTGGGAGGCCGCCGGCCAGCCCGCCCGGGAGGTGGCCGAGGTGGTCGTCCGGACCCTGCTCGCCGAGCGTCCGGCCTTCCGCGTCCCCACCAACGCGTGGTCCGCCGCCCACCTGGACCACAAGCTCGCCGACCGGGACGGCTCGACCGTGCAGCGCCTCGCCCACAGCTGGATCGGGTACCCGCACCTCCCGGCCTGACACCGAATTGACGGACCATCAGCAGCTTTCCGGACCACCGATCGACAGGAGGAGCAGTGCCCGCGAAACCGCTTCAGGAGCTGGTCGACTTCGCCCGCGGCCACTCGCCGTTCTACGCGGAGGCGTACCGCGACGTCCCCCGGACGATCTCGCACCTCACCGAACTTCCCCTCATCGACCAGACCGCGTTCTGGGCCGCCAACACCTGGCCGGACAACCGGCTGCTGACCGGCCCGCTCACCGACGCCGGCGTCTACAAGACCGGGGGCACCACCGGCGTCCCGAAGTTCTCCCCCTGGTCGCGCACCGAGCACGCCGACTCCGTCACCGCCTTCGGCGCGGGCATGGTCCGGGCCGGTCTGAAACCCGGCCACCGGGTGGCCAACCTGTTCTGCGCGGGCGAACTCTACGGCGGCTTCCTCTACATCGAGAACGCGCTGCACCACGCGCCGGTGGAAAACGTCCGCCTGCCGGTCGGCTGCGCCGCGCCGGACGACTACGTGGTCGACCTGATCACCGGCTTCGGCGTGCACGTCCTCGCGGGCGAGCCGATGAAGCTCAGCGCGGTGGCCGAGTGCCTGGTCCGGCGCGGGCGCAGCGCCGACTCCGTGGAACTGCTGCTCTTCGGCGGCGACCTGCTCTTCGCCGACCTGCGGCCGATCCTGTCCCGGGCCTTCCCGAAGGCGGCCGTCTCCTCGGTCGGCTACGCCTCGAACGACGCCGGCCTGGTCGGCGCGCCGGTGCCGGGCGACGACGTCCGCGTCCACGAGGCCTTCCCGGACCGCACGGTGGTGGAGCTGGTCGACGAGGTGACCGGCGAGCCGGTCACGGCCGCGGGTGTGCCCGGCCGGGTCGTGGTCACCAATCTGTTCCGCACCCTGATGCCGATCCTCCGGTACCCGACCGGGGACCGCGCCGAGTGGGTCGACCCGGAGCGCGGGACGTTCCGGCTGGTCGGCCGGTCGAACGAGGGCGCCCGGGTGGGCACGGTGGCCCTGCCGACCGAGGAGATCCGCGCGGTGCTGCTCGCCGCCGACCCCGACCGGGTCATCTCGGGCCTGCAGCTGGTGCAGCGCCGCTGGGACGGCCGGGACGGCCTCGTGCTGCGCCTCGGGTACACCGGGCCGCCGCCGGCGGCGCCGGGCGGGCTCGGTGAACGGCTGGTCGCGGCCGTGTACGCGGCCGTGCCGCTCTACCCGGCCGAGGTGGCGTCCGGCGCGATCCACCACCTCGCCGTCGAGTGGGTGCCCCGCGCCGAGCTGGCGACCAACCCCCGGACGGGCAAGCTCCGTCAGGTGGTGGACGAGCGGCCCCGGGACTGAGCAGCACGAGCGGCCCCGGGACTGAGCAGCACGGGCGGCCGCGGGACTGAGCAGCCCGGGCGGCCGCGGGACTGAGCGCCGCGGGCGGGGCCGCCGGTCTGTCGCTGGTGGGCCGCCGGGCGGGCCGGTCAGCCTACCGGTGGCCGGCCGGCGATGACGACGCTCTGCCCGCGGAACTCCGCGACGACCTTGCCCGTCGCCTGCCGGACGGTCACGTCGTAGATCCCCTGCCGCCCGGCGCGGGCCCGCTCCACCGCCTCCGCCACCAGTTCGTCGCCGGCCCCGGCCGGGGCCAGGAAGGTCACCTGCGCGGCCTGGGCCACGGTCACCGGGCCGTGGCTGTTGCACGCGTAGGAGAACGCCGCGTCGGCGAACAGGAACAGGAAGCCGCCGTGCGCCGTCCCGTGGCCGTTCACCATGTCCGGGCCGACCCGCATGCGCATCAGCGCCCGTCCGGCGGACACCTCGTCGAGGGTGATGCCCAGCGCGTGGCAGGCCCGGTCCCGGGCGTACAGCGCGTCGATCGCCGACTCCCCGGCCGGGGCCGCTCCGGTGTCCGCGTCCACGACGTCCCGCCTTCCCCAAGGGCCCGGCAGGTGGCCGAACCAGCACCGCCCGTCATCCTGCGCTCCGGATTACACCGAGCCACGGCACCGCCTGTCAATGACCCTCCTCCCGGACGGCGCGTGGCACACCGGCGGCCCCGGGGGGCGCCTTCCCGCCCGGACGACGGGACGCTACTGTTCGGTAACCATGGCCGGGCGCGGCTCCCGGCACGCCCCGCCGACCGCGCCCGGGGCACCACATCGTCCGAGGAGTGACCGTGAAGCGATCGAGACTCTCCACCCGGCTCCTGAGCGGTCTGCTGCTCGGCGCCGGGGTGCTGCACTTCGCCGCGCCCCGCCCGTTCGAGGCGATCGTGCCCAAGCGGCTCCCGGGCAGCCGGCGAGGCTGGACGTACGCGAGCGGCGTCGCCGAACTCGCCATCGGCGCGGCGGTCGCCGTACCGCGCACCCGGCGGGTCGGCGCCCTGGCCGCGGCGGGCCTCTTCGCCGCCGTGTTCCCGGCCAACGTGAAGATGGCCTACGACTGGCGGCACCGGCCGGCCCCGCTGCCCGCCCTCGCCGTGGCCCGGCTGCCGCTCCAGGTGCCGCTGATCCTGTGGGCCCTGCGGGTCGGCCGGCGACCGCGGGGCTGACCGGCCCCCGGCACCCCGGGCCTGCTGCGCCCCCCGGACCCCCGGACCCCCGCCGGGCCGGGACACGGGACGCCACCCGATCGACCGAGTCGGCGGCCGCCGTCCGGGTGGCGCGCGGCGGAAACGGTCCGCACACGCATCGCCCGCTCGTTCTGCCGTACATGCCCACACAGACCGATCCACCGAGGTCCCGGTGCGCCTGATCGGACGGACCGCTTCGGCGGTCCTGTCCCTGACGATCCTGGTCCTCCCGGCGGTGGCCGCCGGCGGCGACCGGCCGGCCGACGCGGACCCCGTGCCCCGGCCGCCCGAGAACGGCCGCACCGGCTGGGAGGTCGCGGCGGGCGCCGCCAACGTCCGCCGCGACCACTCGGTCAACGACACGGCGCTCGGCCTGACGCACTGCGGCGACCGGGTCGAGGTCCTGGACACCTGGACCTCACCGCTCGGCACCCGCTGGGGCCAGGTCGCGGTCACCCGCACCGGGGTCACCGGCTGGGTGCTCTGGTCCCTGCTCACCCGCCACGAGCCGGCCGCCGCACCCGTCGCGGACTGCCCGCCCCGGGAGTGCCGGCGCGCCGCTCCCCCGTGCGCCGGCGGGTAGACCGAGATCGGGCCGGCCTCCCGCTGATTCCGCCGATCCCCCCGGGCCGACCCGGTCGGCCCAGAGCTCGTCGGCCCAGGGCTCGTCGGCCCAGAGCTCGTCGACCCAGAGCTCGTCGGCCCAGAGCTCGTCGACCCAGGGCTCGTCGGCTCAGAGCTCGTCGACCCAAATCTCGTCGGATCAGAGCTCGTCGGCCATCGAGGCACCCCCGAACAGGGCGAGCCCGGCCATCACGACCAGCAGGACGACGGCCACTGTGCGGTCCGCCGGATCGGGGCGCGGGCCGAGTCGGGGGTCGACGGTGCCTCGCGGGTCCACGGTCACCTGGAGCCGGTCACCGAGCACGGCGCGCCTGCCCCCGGTCCCGATGCCGGTGACCTCGGTCCCGTCCGCCAGCCGGACGTCGACCCCGGTCACGGACGGCCCCTGACCGGCCATCGGGTCCGAGCCGACGACCGTCCGGACCACTTCGGCCTCGGAGGTGACCCCCCGGTCGTGCAGCAGCTGCTGCTCCTGCATCCCGAACCCGCAGACGAGGAGACCGATCCAGGAGGCCAGCACGCCGAACAGGGCGGCCGCCGTCCGCTCCGCGTTCCCCTTGGCCAACCGGACCACGGCGGCCACGCAGCCCAGCACGACCGCCGCGAAGCAGCCCGCGGCCACCAGCGCCGGGCCGTGGTCCCGCAGTTCGAGGATCCCCCAGGCGCTCAGCACCGCGGGCACCAGCCAGCAGACCCCCGACACCACCACGAACGACGCCCCCGCCGCACCCCGCATGGACTCACCCCCGGGATCCCCTACCCGGCGAGGAGCGCGGCGACGCCCGCCGCGCCGGCGCACCTCGCCGACCGTCCTGGCGCCCTTCCCGGGGCGCACGGTCGAGGGCGTGGAGTGCCTGCCCGACACCAGCGACACCGTGCCCGGCACCGACGACGGGAACCTCGTCGGCCACCTCCGCACCCTCCCGCTCCGCAGCCCCTGACCGCGACTCCCCACCGCACCCCACGGCTCCACCGGTCGCGGCCGAGCCTCGCCCCTTCGGCCGCGCCCCGCCGGGCCGGTCAGCGGCGGCCGAACAGCTTGCCCAGCCAGCCTCCGGCGGCCCGGCCGCCGTCCTTCCCGCATGCGCAGCGGTCGGCCCGGGGTACCCCGGCCAGCACCTGGTCCACGTGCATGCCGCACCCGGCGTAGCCCGGCTTTCCGCAGGACCGACAGACGACGCGTCGACACATGACGCCCTCCTTCTTCTTAGGGGCGGCCCGACCGGCCGCCCTCCCGAATATACCCGAGGGGGTATTTCTTCCGGCCGGCGCCGATCCTCCCCCCACCCCGCCCGAGCCGCTCCGCCCGACCCGGCCGTTCCGCGCGGCCGTTCCAGGCCGCCGCGTTCGCCCAGGTCAGAGGCCGAGGAACGTTCCAGCGTCCCGAATCAGCGGCAGGCCCTGGCGGCCGGAACGGCGCCCGGGCCAAGGTCGAGCCCAGACCCGGCAGACCGGGTTACGCACCGCACCACAGACACCGGGGGCCTCCCATGCGCACCACTCACCGCCGACGCACCACCGCCCTGGCCGCGACGGGCACCGCCGCGCTCGCCCTCGTCCTCACCGCCTGCGGCGGGAATCCCGCGGACAGCGGGACCGCCGCCGCACCGGCGCCCACGACGGCCGCGCAGTCCACGCCCGCCGCCACCGGGGCCACCCCCACCTCCGCCGGCCCCGCTGCCGGCACCGCGCCGAACACCGCCGCCCCCTCCGGCGCAAAGACCAGCGCCGGTGCCGGGACGAGCACCCCCTCCGCGCGGCCGACCGGTGCCACGCAGGCACCCGCCGATCCGGCGGCGGCGTCCGCGCCGCTCTGCGCCGTCAAGGATGTCGCCATCAGCGCCGCCCTCCAGGGCGGTCCGCCCTACACGCACCTCGTCCTGACCGCGAAGAACACCTCCGGCCACAGCTGCCGGCTGAGCGAGTACCCCCGGATCCGGTTCCTGGAGAGCCACCGCGAGAACGTGCCCGCCGTGGCCAAGAGCAGGCCCGCCGCGCCCGTCGTCCTCACCGCCGGCGCCCCGGCCTACGCCCTTGTGAAGCTGTCCGACGGCGGCGTGCACGAGAACAACGAGCCGGTGACCGCCTTCTCCGTCGCCCTCGACGGCGGCAGCGGCCCGGCCACCGTCAAGGCCCCCGGCAACGGCGGCATCGCCGTCGACCCGGCGGCCTGGGCCACCGGCTACTGGACGTACGAGCTGCGCAACGGCGCCGACGATTTCTGACCGGGCCCGCCCGGCTCCCGGGGCCGGGGGCGGCTGCTAGGTTCGCGAGGGCGGCTCCCGGTCGAGCCGACGCCGGATGGGGGCGGGTGGCGCACCCGGCCGGTGCGAACGACACCGACGGGAGACCGCATGACCTCCGGCCCGCACCCGACCGCCTGCACGGACCCGGCCGGCCCCCCGGCCCCGGCCGGCCCCCCGGCCCCGATCGACTTCTCGGCCCCGATCGACTTCTCGAACCTGGCCGAGCACGCCGCCGGGCGCTCCCTGGACGTGCGCTGGATCCACGGCTCGGAGTCGGCGAAGCACAACACCGACCCGGAACTCCAGGTCCACCACTACGACGAGCACACCGTGATCCTCCGGCAGAACATGGCCGTGAACTACGAGGCGCCGTTCCTCTTCCTACTCTTCGGCAGCGAGCGGGCGGTACTGATCGACACCGGCGCCACCGCGTCCCCCGAGCTCTTCCCGCTCCGCCGCGTGGTCGACGAGCTGGTCGCGCGGTGGCTCGCCCGCCACCCCCGCACCGGGTACCGACTGCTCGTCCTGCACAGTCACGGCCACGGCGACCACGTCGCGGGGGACGCGCAGTTCGCCGACCGGCCCGACACCGTCGTGGTGGACGCGGCCACCGACACCGTCCGGGCGTTCCTCGGGCTGGGCGACGATCCCGACCTCCCGGCCCGGCTCGACCTCGGCGGGCGGACGCTGACCTGTCTGACCAGTCCCGGCCACCACGAGGCCGCCATCACCTACTACGACCCGTTCACCGGCTTCCTGCTCACCGGCGACACCGTCTACCCGGGGCGGCTCTACATCGCCGACTGGGACGCTACGTCGCGACGATCGACCGGCTGATCGCCTTCGCCGCCGACCACCCGGTCAGCCACGTGCTCGGCTGCCACATCGAGATGACCGACCGGCCAGGCGTGGACTACCCGATCCGGTACACCTACCAACCCGACGAGCCCCCGCTGCAGATGACGGTCGCCCAGCTCCACGACATCCGGCGCGCCCTCGACGAGGCGGCCGCCCGCCCCGGCCGGCACGCCTTCGACGACTTCGTGCTCTCCTACCGCACGGGCTGACCGGGACAGGACGGGTCCGGCGCGACCGGCGGTCGGGCACGGCGGAGCGGAACGCCTTTTGCCCGCCCGGCCGTTCGCCCCCGGCGCGTCAGCCGTGCTGGCAGACTGACGCCATGGCAACCACCTCCGCGACGGTCCGGCACCGCTCCCGCGCGTTCCTCTCGGCGGCCGCGCTCCTGCTCGCCGGGGCGGCCGTCACCGCGTGTTCCTCCGGCGGCGACTCCCGGCCCGGTCCGCCGCCCGCCCCGTCGACCGCCACACCCACCGGCCGGACCGTCGCCGTCTACACCCCCGACCACCCGTTGGACGAGGGGCAGCTGAAGCAGGCGGCCGAACTGCTGCGCAAGCGCGCCGAGGCGCGCGGCCTGCCGGACGCCCGGGTCGAGCCGGCGGCCGCCGCGCTGCGGCTCTCGGTCGCCGGACAGGTCGCCGGGGACCGCCTCGCGGCGCTCGGCCGCCGGGCCGCGCTGGACTTCCGCCCGGTCCTGGCCGTGGCGGTAGCCGGTACCCCGTCCCCCGGCGCGGCGGAGGTCGCCCCGACCGGCACGGTGCCGCCCGAACTCGCCGCCGGGTTCGCCGCGCTGAGCTGCGGCGCACCGGCCGCCGCCCTCCCCGCCACCGTCGATCCGGGCGCCACCGTGGCGATCTGCGGCACCGCCACCAAGGCGGCCCCGGTGGTGATGAAGTACGCGCTGGCCCCGGCCGCCCTCCAGGGCAGCGACGTCGCGAAGGCCTCGGCAGTGCTCGACAGCCAGACCGTGGGCCGCTGGCAGGTCCAGGTGGACTTCACCCCGCAGGGCGGCACCGCCTTCGCCGCCCTCACCGGCAGGATCGCCCCGCAGCCGGAGCCCGCCAACCAGATGGCCGTCACGGTGGACGGCACGGTCCTCTCGGCCCCCTACGTCGCCGAGGCGATCACCGGTGGATCGGCCGTGATCAGCGGCACCTTCACCGAGGACGAGGCCAAGGACCTGGCCGCCGCCCTCACCGCCGGCAGCCTGCCCGCCCATTTCACGGCCGCGCTCGCCACCCCGACCGGCTGACCCGGATGCCGGGTCCCGCCGCCCGGTCCGAAGGCCGACGCTTGCGCGGCGCCGCACCCGCCCGCGGTCCCGCCGCCGTCGAGTCCGGCGGTCCGCCGGGGCCAGGAACATGTGCGCCGGGGCCGGCACCCCCGGCATGCCGGCCCCGGGCGGGGCGTCAGGCGCCGCTCTGGCGGAGCATCTCCTCGCGGTCGACGACCTTGACGCGGTCGCGGCCCTCGGCCGCGCCGAGGGCGCGCTCGTGCGCGTCAAGTTCCTTCCAGCCGTCCCAGGTGGTGAAGCGGACGCCCTGGCCGCGCAGGTGGGCCACCACCGCGTCGGGCTCGGGCGCGACGGCGCCGGGGAGGCGGCCGGCGGCGTGGTCGGCCAGCAGGCAGGCGACGGTCTCGTTGGCGTCGCCCTTGGTGTGGCCGATCAGACCGACGGGGCCGCGCTTGATCCAGCCGGTCACGTAGGTGGCGGTGAGGTGGGAGCCGTCGGCGGTCAGGACGCGGCCGGCCTCGTTGGGGACGGTGCCGCTGATCGGGTCGAAGGGCACCTTCGGCAGCTCGTCGGAGTAGTAGCCGATGGCGCGGTAGACGGCCTGGACGTCCCAGTCGGTGAACCGGCCGGTGCCCCGGACGTTGCCGGTGCCGTCGAGTTCGGTGCGCTCGGTGCGCAGGCCGCTCACCCGGCCGTCCTCGCCGATCACCTCGACGGGCGACTCGAAGAAGTGCAGGTGGACGCGGTGCGGGCGGTCGCCGACATCACGGATGGCCCAGTTCTCGAGGGTGGAGGCGACCATGTCGGCGTGCTTGCTGGCGCGGCGCTCGGCGATCGAGCCGTCGTCGTACTCGATGTCCTCGGGGTCCACGACGACCTCGATGGTCGGGGAGTGGTCGAGCTCCCGCAGCTCCATGGGGCTGAACTTGGCCTGGGCCGGGCCGCGTCGGCCGAAGACGTGCACCTCCAGCGCCTGGTTGGCCGTCAGGCCGGCGTGGACGTTCGGCGGGATCTCGGTGGAGAGCAGTTCGTCGGCGGTCTTGGCGAGGATGCGGGCCACGTCGAGCGCCACGTTGCCCGCGCCGAGCACGGCGACCTTGCGGGCCTCCAGCGGCCACGTCCGGGGGACGTCGGGGTGCCCGTCGTACCAGGAGACGAAGTCGGCGGCGCCGTAGGAGCCGTCCAGGCCGACGCCGGGGATGTCGAGTGCCCGGTCGGCCGTCGCACCGGTGGCGAAGACCGCCGCGTCGTAGAAGCGGTGCAGGTCGTCCAGGGTGAGGTCGTTCGGGTAGTCGACGTTGCCGAACAGGCGTATGCCGGGCTTCTCCAGGACCTGGTGCAGCGCGGTGACGATGCCCTTGATCCGGGGGTGGTCGGGGGCGACGCCGTAGCGGATCAGGCCGAACGGCGCGGGCATCCGCTCGAACAGGTCGATGGAGACGCCCGGGGCCTGGGCGGCGTCGGACTTGAGCAGGGCGTCTGCGGCGTAGATGCCGGCGGGGCCGGCTCCGACGATCGCGATGCGGATCGGGCGGGACATGGCGGGCGTTCCTCCGGACGGGCGAGCGGCAGACGGACGTTCGTAGCAAACCTCTGCAGTCTGCACTGCTGTAGGGGGTCCGGAGCTATGACCTCATAGAGCCAACCTATGGGCGGGGCGCGGAGGCCTCTGGTACCGGGCTCCGCCGCACCGGCGGCATCCCGGGGCCACCCGCGGTGCCCGGCGGCAGGCCGGGGCCGCCCACCCGCGCCGCGGAGTGTGAGAGGCTCCGGGGACTCCGGCATGCCCCCGGCCGACCCGTCCGAACGGGCGCGGCACCGGCGCGGCGGCAACGGACGGCACGGGCGGACGCGGGCTCACCGCGCTTCGTACGGGGGTGTCCGACCACTGCGGACGATGAACGGGAAGGAGGTCGACCCACTCCTTTCCACTCCCAACGTATAGCGCACCGGGGGGCTTGCGGCAAGGCCCCCGTCGTACCGCAGAATTGTCCGCCGAGGCCGGGACCTGCGGATATGGAGGCGCAGCGGCCCGGATTCGCGCCCCCGCGGCGCTCGGCGGCACCGGCTTCCGGGTCCGCCGTTTCCCAAGATCATTATCCTGAGTGTCCCCGTCCCGGGCCGCCGGCCGAGCGCAGGCCCCGGCCCCGGGCCTTCCCGTGTCGCACACGGCGGTCCTCGCACCGCCACCCTCGGTCGCCCGGTCGGTCGAGGACCCCTGAGTCAATGGAGCTGGCCATGGTCCCCACGTCGTCGTCCTCGTCCGAACGTCCCGCCGGTGTCGATGCCGGAGCCGGGACCGGGGCGGGCCGCGCCGCCCTGCCCTCCGACGACTGGCGGGCCCGGGAGCTGCGGGCGGAGAACGCCTACGTCGGCCGGCTCTACGACCGCCTGGAGAGCCGGCGCGAACTCGCGACGGCCCGGCTGCGCGCGGTCCACCGCCAGGAGCAGGGCGGCACGCTCCAGTCCCGCCTGGAGCGCGACACCATGGAGCTCCACCACACCCGCCGGCTGGCGGAGCTGTACGCCGCGGAGTACGGGCTCTGCTTCGGCCGGCTCGACACCGCCGACGGCGAGCGGCAGTACATCGGCCGGATCGCCCTCGCGGACGACGACCACGAGCCGCTGCTCACCGACTGGCGGGCGTCGGCCGCGGAGCCGTTCTACCGCGCGACGCCGGCCGCGCCCGGCGGGGTGACGGGGCGACGGCACCTGCGGACCAAGGGGCGGACCGTCGTCGACTTCGACGACGACGCCTTCGCCATGGGCGCCCTGGAGGGCCGGGACGGCTCCGGCCTCAGCGGGGAGAGCGCCCTGCTCGCCTCGCTGACCGCGGCCCGGACCGGCCGGATGGGGGACATCGTCTCGACCATCCAGGCCGAGCAGGACCGGGTGATCCGCTCCGAGCTGAGCGGCGTGCTGGTCGTCCAGGGCGGCCCGGGCACAGGCAAGACCGTGGTCGCCCTGCACCGCGCCGCGTACCTCCTCTACACCCACCGCGACCGCCTGGCCAAGCGCGGTGTGCTGGTCATCGGGCCGAACAGGACGTTCCTGCGCTACATCGACCAGGTGCTCCCCGCGCTCGGCGAGAGCGAGGTCGTGCTGAGCAGCATCGGCGCCCTCTACCCGGGCGTGACCGGGACGGACACCGAGACGCCGGAGGCCGCCGCCGTGAAGGGCGACGCCCGGATGGCGCGGGTGCTCGCCACCGCGCTGGAGGGCCTGCGGCAGCTCCCGGAGGAGGAGGAGCCCTGGACCATCACCGTCGGCCGCAGCTCGCCGCACCAGGAGGAGCTCGTGATCGGCCGGGCGCTCTGCGAGCGGGCGCACGCCGCCGCGCACCGGACCGGCGAGCCCCACAACGCGGCCCGGGCCGCCCTGGTGGAGCGGCTCTCCTCCGAGCTGGCCCTGCGGATCGCCAGGGACCGGGGCGGTGAGATGGCGCTGGACGACGTGGTGGACCTCGCCGACGCGCTCGTCGTCGAGCGCGACTTCCAGGCCCTGGCCGAGAAGCTGTGGCCGCTGCTCGGTCCGGAGCAACTGCTCACCGCGCTGTTCGCCTCCCCGCAACTGCTCGCGGACGCCATGCCGGACTTCTCCGAGGCCGAGCGCGCCGCCCTGCTGCGCGAGCGGCCCGGTCCGGACGAGTCGGCCGCTCCCTGGACCACCGACGACGTGCCGCTGCTCGACGAGGCCGCCGAACTCCTCGGCCCGCTGCCGGGCAGCGCCGTCACCCGCCGGGCCGACGCCGCCGCCGAGGCCGAGCGGCTGGAGTTCGCCAAGGTCGTCCTGGAGGACTTCGGCGCGGGGCTGGCCGAGATCGACGCGGAGCTGCTGACGCGCCAGTACCAGGGCGAGGGCGAGTTCCGGCCGCTCTCCGAGCGCGCGGCCGAGGACCGGACCTGGGGCTTCGGGCACATCATCGTGGACGAGGCGCAGGAGCTCTCCCCGATGGCCTGGCGGCTGCTGACCCGCCGCTGCCCCGGCCGGTCCATGACGATCGTGGGCGACCTCGCCCAGACCGGCGCCCCGGCCGGGCTGAACTCCTGGGGCGAGGCGCTCGACGAGTACACCGCCGGGCGCTGGCGCACGGTGGAACTCACCATCAACTACCGGACCCCGGCCGAGATCATGCGGGTCACCGAGGGCGTCCTGCGGGCGGTCGACCCGGCGCTCACCGCGCCGACCGCGGTACGCGGCGGCGGGACCGTTCCGTGGAGCCTGCGGATCCCCGAGGAGAACCGGGGCGCGGCCCTGCGCACCGTCGTCGAGCGGGAGATCGCGGAGCTGGACGGCCGCCGGATGGCGATCCTGCACGCCCCCGGCTTCCCGGTCGAGCTGGTCGACGAGCTGGCCGGGCTGGCCGGTGTGGCGCGTGCCGACGGCCCGGCGTCGCTGGACTCGCCGGTCGTCCTGATCACGGCGGCGCAGTCCAAGGGGCTGGAGTTCGACGCCGTCCTCGTCGTGGAGCCCGACGAGATCCTCGCGGCGCACTCCCGCGGCGGGAACGACCTCTATGTCGCCCTCACCCGCGCGACGAAGAGCCTCGGGGTCGTGCACAGCCGGGAGCTGCCAGCGATGCTGGAGGGCCTGGAGGCCCGCTGAGGCGCGGCTCCCGCGCAGGCGTGTGCCGCCCGGTCGGGTGGCACACCCCTGCGCGGGAGGTCACCAGCGCTCGTGGACCTGGGCGCGGATCCGGCGGTCGTAGAGGTCCCGGACGGCGGCGAGGGTCGCCCCGGGCAGCGGCGGGAGGTCGGCCGCGGCGGCGTTCGCCCGGGCCTGCTCGGGGTTGCGCGCACCGGGGATCACCGTCGTGACGCCCGGCTGCTGGATGATCCAGCGCAGTGCGGTCTGCGCCGGGGTCGCCTCCCCGGGCGCGAGTGCGGCGAACTCCGCCGCCGCCTCGACGCCGGTCGCGAAGTCGACGCCGGAGAAGGTCTCCCCCTGGTCGAAGGCCTCGCCGTGCCGGTTGTAGGTGCGGTGGTCGTCCGCGGCGAACGCGGTCCGCGCGGTGTAGCGGCCGGAGAGCAGCCCCGAGGCGAGCGGCACGCGGGCCAGGATGCCCACCCCGGCGGCCGCGGCGGCGGGCAGGACCAGCTCCAGCGGCTTCAGCCGGAAGGCGTTCAGGATGATCTGGACGCTGGCGACACCGGGCCGGGCGATCGCGGTCAGGGCCTGCGCGCAGGTCTCCACGCTGACGCCGTAGGCGGCGATCCGCTCCTCGGCGACCAGGGTGTCCAGGGCGTCGTACACCTCGTCGTCGGAGTAGACCGGCGTCGGCGGGCAGTGCAGCTGCACCAGGTCGAGCCGGTCCACACCCAGGTTGGAGCGGGAACGGTCGGACCAGGAACGGAAGTTGGCGAAGTTGTAGTGCTCCGGGCGCTGCTCGGCCCGGCGGCCGAACTTGGTGGCGACGAAGACCCCGGCGTCCGGGCGGCCCTTCAGGTAGCGGCCGATCAGCTGCTCGCTGCGGCCGTCGCCGTAGACGTCGGCGGTGTCGAAGAGGGTGACGCCGGCCTCGACGGAGGTGTCCAGGACGTCGAGCGCGTCCTCCTCGCGGACGTCACCCCAGTCCGCGCCGAGCTGCCAGGTACCGAGCCCCACGACGGAGACGGGTCGGCCGGTGCGGCCGAGTACACGCTGTTCCATGGGGCGAGCCTCTCACAGGGGCGCCTCACCGGCGGCGAGGCGGCGCGATGCCGCCCGCCCGGCCCGCCCCGAGTGTCGGGGCGGGCCGGGCCGGGCGGCGGTGCGTACGGCCGGCGGTGCGTACGGGCGCTACTCGCCGACGGTCAGCACGACCTTCCCGGTGACCCGGCCGGTGTCACCCAGGTCGTGCCCCTTGGCGGCGTCGGCGAGCGGGAAGACGGCCTCCACGACGGCCCGCAGCTCACCCGCCTCGACCAGCCCGGCGATCGCCCGCATACCGGCCTGGTCGGCCTCGACCAGCAGCGGGACGGCCTCGACGCCCCGGGCCGCGGCCTGCTCGGCGAGGTCGGCGGGCAGCGCTCCGAGCGCGATGCTGATCATCCGGCCGCCCGGCTTCAGGGTGTCCAGCGAGCGGATCGCGGTGTCGCCGCCGATGGTGTCCAGGACGAGGTCGACCGGGGCGATCCGGGTGAAGTCCTCCGTGCGGTAGTCGATCAGCTCGTCGGCGCCCAGTTCGCGCAGCAGCGCGTGCTTGGGGGCGCTGGCCGTGCCGATCACGTACGCGCCGCGGGTCTTGGCGATCTGCACGGCGAGGTGGCCGACGCCGCCCGCCGCCGCATGGATCAGGACGCGCTCGCCGGGCCGGACGCCCGCCGCGTCGACCAGCACCTGCCAGGCGGTCAGCGCCGCCAGCGGGATCGCGCCCGCCTGGACGTGGTCGACCCCGGCCGGCTTGCGGACCAGCGCGCGGGCCGGGGCCACCGCGTACTCGGCGAACGCGCCGACGCCGTAGGGGTAGGGCAGCATCCCGAAGACCTCGTCGCCGGGGCGGTGGATCGTCACGCCCGGGCCGACCGCCTCGACGACGCCGGAGACGTCCCAGCCGAGGACCAGCGGGAGGCGGTCGAGGAAACCGGGGTTCTGGCGGTGCTTCCAGTCGGTGGGGTTCATGCCCGCGGCCCGGACGCGGACGAGGACCTCCGACGGACCGGGCTCCGGGCGCTCGGTCTCGACCTCGCGCAGGACGTCACTGCCGCCGTAGGTGTACTGGGTGATGGCTTTCATGGTGCTCATGCATCCAGGATGCTCCGGCCCCGACCAGCGCGGATAGCGGCCCGAAGGTCATGCTGTGCAAGAATCGGGCCATGCACCGCATCGTCGTCCTGGCCCTGGACGGAGTCATCCCGTTCGAGCTGAGCCTCGCCTCCCGGCTCTTCGGAGCCGCCACGGACACCGAGGGCCGGCCCCTCTACGAGGTGGTCACCTGCTCGCTCGACGGCCGGCCCGTCCGTACCTCCGCCGACTTCTCCATCAGCGTCGAACACGACCGCAGCGCGCTCGCCGGCGCCGACACGCTGGTGATCCCGGCCTCCGAGGAGTTCGCCGGCATCGTCGACCGGGACTCCCTGCCGCCGCGCGTCGCCGAGGCACTGGCGCTGCTGCGCCCCGACGCACGGATCGCCGGGATCTGCATCGCCACCTTCGTGCTCGCCGCGGCCGGTCTGCTCGACGGCCGGGCCGCCGCCACCCACTGGCGGCACGCCGACCGGTTCCGGCGGTTCTACCCGGAGGTCGACCTCGCCCCCGACGTCCTGTTCGTCGACACCGGGCGGATCCTCACCTCGGCCGGCGCCGCGGCCGGCATCGACCTGATCCTGCACCTGATCCGCTCCGACCACGGCAGCGCCGTCGCCAATCTGGTCGCCCGGTGCTGCGTCGTCCCGCCGCAGCGCGAGGGAGGCCAGGCCCAGTACGTGCAACGGCCCGTCCCGGAGAGCACGGACGCCGGGACGTCCGCCACCCGGGCGTGGGCCCTCGACCGGCTGCACGAGCCGCTCCAGCTGACCGACCTCGCCGGCCACGCGGGCATGAGCCGGCGCACCTTCACCCGGCGCTTCCGGGCCGAGGTCGGACTGAGCCCGGGCCAGTGGCTCACCCAGCAGCGCGTCGACCTGGCCAGGCACCTGCTGGAGAGCAGCGACCTACCGGTCAACCGGATCGCCGAGCGGGTGGGCTTCGGCACCGGCGCGTCCCTGCGCCAGCACCTGCACTCCGCGATCGGCGTGCCGCCGGGCGCCTACCGGCGCACCTTCCGGGCCTGACGCCGCAGGCGCAGGCGATCGCCCTCGCCGAGGCCGCCCCAGACCCCGTACCGCTCGTGCGCCTCCAGGGCGTAGCGCAGGCACTCGCGCCGTACGGGGCAGCCGGCACAGACCTCCTTCGCGGCGCTCTCACGCGAGTCGTGGGCCTCGCCGCGTTCGCCGACCGGGTGGAAGAAGAGACCGCTGTCGGCGGACCGGCAGGCACCGTGCCGCTGCCAGTCCCACCGGTGGTCGAGGGCCCCGGGCAGACGTGCGATGTTCGTCATGGCGCTGACTCCGTCCCTTCGGAGTGTTGTCGGGTGGTGTCGGGTGGTACCGAGACGTGTCGTGCGGTTCGTCCGGGATGGCGACGGGTGGGCGTGCGGCGCGGTGGAGCGCTCAGTACCGCCCGCCGTAGTACGGGCCGTAGTAGGCGCCGAAGGTCTCCAGGTAGGCGATGTCCTCGTCGTACCCGATCGGCTCGAACGTCGGGCCGTTCTTGATCTCGTCCTTCGTCCGGTCGACGTAGACCTTCTTCTCGTCCTGCTCGACGCGCAGCACCGTGCCCGCCGGCAGCAGGACCTGGCGGCCGAAGATCCACGGGCCGGTGTCGACGACGAGGTACTGCGAGCCGGCCTCCGGCGAGTGCCGGTCGACCTTGCCGATCGGCCCGTCGGTCGCCTCCACGTGAAAGCCGACCAGATCGCCGTCGGCGACGTGGCCGGAGGTCGACCGGAACGCCCAGATGTCGATGTCGCTCGTGTCGCTCATGCCGGATTCCTTCCGCTCGGTGCCGCCCGGACCGTCCCGGGCGGCGCGTCCTCGCACCCCGGCTGCCCCGGACGCGCCGCTCCACACCCCTGTGGCGGACATCCGTCCGATCCGGGCCGAGGGTCCGTCAGGCGTGCCCCTCGGCGGCCGCCGCGGCGAGGTTCAGCAGGACGACGGCCTGCTCGCGCATCTCGACCTTCCGGATCTTTCCGGTGACGGTCATCGGGAACTCGTCGACGAGGTGCACGTAGCGCGGGATCTTGTAGTGCGCGATCCGGCCGGCGCAGAAGGCGCGCAGCCCCTCGGCGGTCAGCTCGGGGGCGCCGGGGCGCAGCCGGATCCAGGCCATCAGCTCCTCCCCGTACGTGGCGTCGGGGACGCCGATGACCTGGGCGTCCAGGACGTCCGGGTGGGTGTGCAGGAACTCCTCGACCTCCCGCGGGTAGATGTTCTCGCCGCCGCGGATGACCATGTCCTTGATCCGCCCGGTGATGGTGAGGTAGCCCTCCTCGTCCATCACCGCGAGGTCGCCGCTGTGCATCCAGCCGTCGGCGTCCAGGACTTCGGCGGTCCGGTCGGGCTGCTCCCAGTAGCCGATCATCACCGAGTAGCCGCGGGTGCACAGTTCGCCGGGGGTGCCGCGGGGCACGGTGCGGCCGGTCCGCGGGTCGACGACCTTCACCTCGAGGTGCGGGCCGACCCGTCCGACGGTGGAGACCCGGCGCTCCAGCGGGTCCTCCGTCCGGGTCTGGACGGACACCGGGGAGGTCTCGGTCATGCCGTAGCAGATCGACACGTCGCGCATGCCCATCCGCTCGACGACCTGCTTCATCACCTCGGTGGGGCACGGCGACCCGGCCATGATCCCGGTGCGCAGGCTGGAGAGGTCGTGCTCGGCGAAGGACGGGTCGTTGAGTTCGGCGATGAACATGGTCGGGACGCCGTAGAGCGAGGTGCAGCGCTCGGCGGCCACCGCGCGCAGGGTGGTCGCGGGCTCGAACCCGGCGGCCGGGATCACCACGCAGGCGCCGTGCGAGAGCGCCGCGAGGTTTCCCATCACCATCCCGAAGCAGTGGTAGAACGGCACCGGTACGCAGATCCGGTCGTGTTCCGAGTAACCGCACAACTCGCCCACGAAGAAGCCGTTGTTGAGGATGTTGCGGTGCGACAGGGTCGCGCCCTTCGGGAAGCCCGTGGTGCCCGAGGTGTACTGGATGTTGATCGGGTCGTCCGGGCCCAGCGCCGCGGCGGCGGCGTGCAGCGGGCCGCGGTCGGCGTGCTCGGCCCGGGCGAGCAGGTCGCTCCAGGCCGGCGAGCCGATCAGCAGGACGTCCTTCAGCGCGGGGCAGCGCGGGGCGGTCTCGGCCAGCATGGCCGCGTAGTCGGAGGTCTTGAAGGCGGCCGCGGCCACGATCGTGCGGATGCCCGACTGCCGTAGGACGTACTCCAGTTCGTGCGCCCGGTAGCCGGGGTTGACGGTCACCAGGACGGCGCCGATCCGCGCGGTGGCGTACTGGGTGAACACCCACTCCGCGCAGTTCGGCGCCCAGATCCCGACCCGGTCGCCCCGGCCGACGCCGAGCGTCAGCAGCCCCAGCGCAACCCGGTCCACCTCCTCGGCCAGCTCCCGGTACGTCCACCGACGGCCGGACGGCAGGTCGACCAGGGCCTCCCGGCCGGGAAAGGCGCGGACCGCGCGGTCGAGGCTCGCGCCGATGGTGTCGTCCAGCAGGGGCGTGGCCGAGGTGCCGACGGCGGAACTGGGGGACGGGTTGGTCATGCGCTGACTCTCCTGGACTCGCCCGGACGAATGGCGACCGAGTCTATGCAAGGCCGCGTCCGGCGTCATCGCGCCTTCCCGGCCGTGACGGTGACGGGACGTCACCCGTGCGGCCCGTCGGAGGGGACCTCATGACAGGTCGGTTCGACGCCGCGGTCGAGCGGGCCGGGGCCGCCTCGACGGCACGGGGAACGGGCCGGGGATCGGCGGTCGGCGCGGCTGCCCCCGGCCGCCGATCCCCGGTCCGACGTGCACTTTCGGGCAAAGATCACCCCCGATCGTCAGGATGGACACGGTCAATTGTGTACATTCGGCATTGACTGAACTTCTGTCAGCGGGGGGCGCTGCATCCGGGGCCGATCCTCGGGCCCTCCGTTCCCGCACACGCCCGAGACAGGACCGCCCATGCCCCACCCGAAGCCCGCCGTCACCCGGCGCACCCTCGTCACGGCGATCGGTGCCACCGCCGCCGCGCTCGCCGTCACCCCCGCCGCGTCGGCCGCCGCCGGCAGCGGCACCGGCGCCGGCAACGCCGCGGGCACCGGCGCGGGTGGGGCCCAGCCGCTCGCTGCCCGGACGGCCCGCGTCCCCGAGACCCGGGCGCTGTCCGCGGTGGGCCGCGAGGCCACCACCGTGCGGGCGGACTTCCCGATCCGCTACGTCGGCGTCAGCTGGGACGGCCCCGCCCGCGGCGCCGCCATCCGGCTGCACCGCGACGACGCGACCCGCGGGGCGTGGCAGCCGCTGCCCGCCGGCTGCGCGGGCGGCCCGGACGGCGCCGACCGCACGGTCGGGACCGCCACCGCGCTGATCGCCGCCGACGGCGCGCCCGGCTACGACCTGCGCCTGCCCGACGGGGCCGCCAACGTCCGCTCCGCCGCCATCGACACCGTGCACGGCCCGGCCCGCACGGTCTCGCTCGCCCCGACGACGCCCGTCACCTTCTGCGGGGTCGAGTACCTCTCCCGCGCGGCCTGGGGCGCCGACGAGTCCAAGCGCTTCAAGAACGGCGTGGAGAACTCCCCCGCGAAGTACTACCCGCTGCAGACCCTGACGGTGCACCACACGGACACCGCCAACGCCGACCCGGACCCGGCGGCCACCGTGCGGGCGATCTACGAGTACCACGCGATCACCAACGACTGGGGCGACATCGGCTACCACTTCCTGATCGACGAGGCCGGACGGATCTACGAGGGCCGCTGGTCGGGCGACGACGGCATCCCTGCGCACGACGCGGCCGGGAACGCCGTGACGGCCTTCCACACCGCCGGCTTCAACTCGGGCAACATCGGCATCGCCCTGCTGGGCACCCTCAGCAGCCAGGCGCCGACCGCCCCCGCCCGCGCGTCGCTGGCCGCGCTGCTCGCCGTGCTGACCCGCGCGCACAACCTGGACCCCCAGGCGCACGTCACCTTCGTGAACCCGGTCAACGGCGTGACCAAGCCGGTCGAGATGATCAGCGGCCACCGCGACTGGCTGGCCACCGACTGCCCCGGCGGCACGATGTACGCGGACCTGCCGGCGCTGCGCGCCGACGTGGCGGCCGTCCCCACCCCCGGACACTGACCCGGCCGGCCGGGGCGGTGCGGTGGTGTCCCCCCGCACCGCCCCGGCCGCGTCGCTAGGCTGTGGGCATGCCCCTGGATCCGCTGCCCGAGCCGCCGGCGGTCGGCGCGGCCGACCCGACGGACGACACCCTGGGCGAGGTCGCCCGGCTACTGGCCGGCCGGAGCGTGGCGGTGCTGACCGGCGCGGGGCTGTCCACCGAGTCGGGCATCCCCGACTACCGGGGCCCCACCGGTAGCCTGCGCCGCCGGACGCCGATGACCTACCAGGAGTTCGTCGGGAGTCCCGAGGCCCGGCGCCGCTACTGGGCGCGCAGCCACGCCGGGTGGCGCTCGATCGCCGGGGCCCGCCCCAACGCCGGGCACCTGGCCGTCGAGGAGCTGCGCCGCCGCGGCCTGGTGTCGGCGGTGATCACCCAGAACGTGGACGGCCTGCACCGGGCGGCCGGCACCGTGGACGCGGTGGAACTGCACGGCGGGCTCGACCGGGTGGTCTGCCTCGGCTGCGGGCGGGGCAGCGCGCGGGAGGACCTCGACCGGCGCCTGCGCGCCCTGAACGGCGCCTTCCCGGAGGACGGCGCCCTGCGCAACGCCGACGGGGACGTCGAGCTGCCCGACGCCCTGGTGGCGTCCTTCCGGGTGGTGGCCTGCGGGGCGTGCGGCGGGATCCTCAAGCCCGATGTGGTCTTCTTCGGCGAGAGCGTGCCCACGCCGCGCGTCCGGCACTGTTTCGACCTGGTCGACGGGGCGCGCGGGCTGCTCGTCCTCGGCTCGTCGCTGGCGGTCATGTCCGGTCTGCGCTTCGTGCGGCACGCCGCCCGGGCCGGGAAGCCCGTCGCGATCGTGAACCAGGGCCCGACGCGCGGCGACGACCGCGCCGACATCCTGGTCGACCTCCCGCTCGGACCGGCCCTGACGGCGCTGACCGAGCGGCTCGCCGCCGCGCCGCCGGCCTGAGGGACCGCCCGGGCGCCCGGCGTCAGCAGTGGCGCAGGAAGCGGTCCAGGACGCGCGTGCCGAACTCTAGGGCCTCCACCGGGACCCGTTCGTCGACCCCGTGGAACAGCGCGGCGAAGTCCAGTCCCGGGGGCAGCCGGAGCGGGGCGAAGCCGAAGGTGCGGATGCCCAGGCGCTGGAACGACTTGGCGTCGGTGGCGGCGGACAGCATGTAGGGCAGCACCCGGGAGCCCGGGTCCTCGGCCGCCAGCGACAGCGCCATGGCGTCGACCAGTTGGCCCTCGAAGGCGGTCTCGACGGCCGGCAGGCTGTTCCACTCCTGCTCGATGCCGGGCCCCAGGAGCGCGGCGACCTCGGCCCGGAAAGCCTCCTCCCGGCCCGGGATCACCCGCGCGTCGATTTCCGCGTGGGCGGTGGAGGGCACCACGTTGGCCTTGTGGCCGGCATCGAAGCGGGTGGTGTTGGCGGTGTCGCGCAGGCTGGCCCCGATCAGCCGGGCCGCGTGCCCGAACCGGGCCAGCGCCGCCTCGGGGTCGCTCTCGTCGAACGGCACCCCGGTGATCTCCGCGGCCCCTTCGAGCAGTTCGCGCACCGCGGGGGTGAGGACGACGGGGAACCGGTGCGACTCCAGCCGGGTGACGGCGGCGGCGAGCCTGGCGATCGGGTTGTCGTCGTGCAGCAGCGAGGCGTGGCCGGCCGTGCCCCGCGCCTTGAGGCGCAGCCAGACCGCCCCCTTCTCCGCCGTCCCGATCAGGTAGGCCCGGGTGGCGTCACCGAAGCTGACGGAGAATCCGCCGACCTCGCCGACCGCCTCGGTCACGCCCTCGAAGAGTTCCGGCCGGTGGTCGACCAGCCACCGGGCGCCCTGGAAGCCGCCCGCCTCCTCGTCGGAGACGAAGGCGAAGACCAGGTCGCGCGGCGGCAGGACGCCGTCGCGCCGGTGACCGCGGGCCACGGCCAGCATCATGGCCACCATGCCCTTCATGTCGACCGCGCCACGGCCCCACAGGTAGCCGTCGGCGACCTCCCCCGAGAACGGGTGCACGCGCCATTCGGCCGGGTCCGCCGGGACGACGTCCAGGTGGCCGTGGATCAGCAGGGCGCCGCGCTCCCGGTCCGCCCCGGGCAGCCGGACGACGACGTTGCCCCGGCCCGGGGCGCCGGCCTCGACGTAGGTGACGTCGTAGCCGACCTCGGCCAGCTTGGCCGCCACGTACTCGGCCGCCGGGCGTTCGGTGCCCACCCCGCCCGCGTCCGCGGTGTTGGTGGTGTCGAACCTGATCAGGTCGCTCGCCAGGGCGACCACCTCGTCCCACGGCCGCGGCGACGAACCGCCGGGGCAGATCGGGGCGTTCGCGGGCGGGCCGTCAGGCGCGCCGTGGGCGGGCGGCGGGGAGGGCGAGGTGGTGCGCGGCGCCATGCTGGGGCTTCCTCCCTGCTGGGCGGGCGAGCGGGCGGCCGCTCCCCCGGTGACCGGTACCCGTCGATCAGTACCACAGGACCGGGCGCTCCCGGGGGCCGATCGTTCACTCCGGCCGCCGACGCGAACGGATCCGGCGCCACGGCGGGATCCGGCGGTGCGACCGGATCCGGCGCGCCCGGCGTGCCCGGCGTCAGAAGACGGACCAGCCCGTGGCCGTCGTCAGCGCGTCCAGGGCCGCGACCCCCAGCACCGAGTTCCCGGCCGCGTCCAGACCCGGGCCCCAGACGCAGACCGTGCCCCGGCCCGGCAGCACCGCCAGCACACCGCCGCCGACCCCGCTCTTGCCCGGCAGCCCCACCCGGTAGGCGAACTCCCCTGCCGCGTCGTAGGTGCCGCAGGTGAGCAGCACCGCATTGATCCGCTTGGCCTCGCTGCGCGACAGCAGCCGCGAGCCGTCGGCGCGGGTCCCGTGCCGGGCGAGGAAGAGCCCGGCCAGCGCGAGGTCCCGGCAGCTCGCCTCGATCGCGCAGTGCGCGTAGTAGTGCGCGAGCACGCTGTCGACCGGGTTGCGCAGGTTGCCGTAGCTGGCCATGAAGTGTGCCATCGCGGCGTTGCGGTGGCCGTGCTGGGCCTCGGAGGACGCCACCGAGTCGTCCACCGCGACGGCCGGGTTGCCGGACTCCACGCGCAGGAAGTCCCGGACCGCGCCGACGGCGTCGCCGGTCAGCTTCAGCAGCCGGTCGGTGACGACCAGCGCGCCGGCGTTGATGAAGGGGTTGCGCGGGATGCCGTTCTCGGACTCCAGCTGGACCAGCGAGTTGAACGGGTTGCCGGACGGCTCGCGGCCGACCCCGCGCCACAGCTCGTCGCCGCCGTCCGCCAGCGCCAGGGCCAGGGTGAACAGCTTCGACACCGACTGGATCGAGAACGGGTGCTCCCAGTCCCCGGCCCCGAACACCGCGCCGTCCACGGTGGCGATGGCCATCCCGAAGGCCGTCGGGTCGGCCTGGGCGAGGGCCGGGATGTAGTCGGCGACCCGCCCCCGGGCGGGCGCCCGCCGGGCCGCCTCCATCGCCTCCTGGAGGAGCAGCTGGTAGTCCATGTCGTTCACGCTGCCATTGTCGGCCACCCCGCCGGCCTGGGCCGACCCGGCCCCCGGAGTCGGGGCCGGGCCCCGACCCCGGCTGTCGGCGGCTGCTTCTAGAGTGGCGCCATGACGCGCCCCAATCCTGTGACCGCCGACGACGGCCGGACGCTTCGACGGCTGATCGGCGACGCCGGCCTCGGACCCTGGGAGGGTGAGCTGATGGGGCTGGCCGAGCACGGCATCGCCCTGGGCCCGCGCCCCGCCGGCCACCGGGGGCCGGAGCCGTTCTCCCGGTGCGGCGGCGTACCGGCCGTGCCGCCCGGCTTCGTCTGGCCGGGGGCGGAGCCGGGGCCGGACGCGCTGCCGGACTGCTTCGTCGCCCAGATCGACCTGGCGGAGGTCGCGCCGGCGGACGCCAACCACCTGCTGCCGCCCCGCGGCCTGCTCTACTTCTTCTTCCCCGGCCACGACGGCTTCGGCGGCCGGGACGCCGTCACCGTGCTGCACTTCCCGGACGCCACCGCCGACGGCACCGCGCCCTACGACGTGGCGTCCGATCCGGCGTTCGCCGATCCCGAGGCGGGCTGGGGCGCCCCGCCGTGGGAGTTCACCGGGCCGCCCGCGCCGCTGTACGCCGCCGGCAAGGCCATGCTGGCGCAGGCCGTGCGGTTCCACGACGATCCCCCGGTCGACCTCCCGGAGGAGGCGGTGGACCGGCTGACCGCGCTGCCGTCCGCCGCCCTGGACGTCGCGCCGCGGCACGGTGCCTGGATGGTGCTGCTCGGCCCCGATCCGGAGACGGACCAGTACGTGGTGCCGCCGCGCGGCCGCGGTCCGGAGCGCATCCTGCTCGCGGCGGGCCGCCCGGAGTTCACCGGGTGCCCGCTCTACTACGTCATCCGCGACGAGGACCTGGCCGCCGCCGACTTCAGCCGGGTCGAGGCCGTCACCGTCCAGCACTGACCGGTCCGGGGTGAGGCCGCCTCCCCGGCGGAGCGCCGGTCAGCGCGGGCGGACCGCCTCGGCGAGCAGGCGGTAGGAGTCGAACAGCGCCGCGCGGTCGTACGTGCTGGTGGTGACGAGGAACTCGTCGGCCCCGGTGCGGGCCACCAGCGCGGCGAGCTCGGCGGCGGCCTGCGGCGGGGTCCCGGCGATGTGGCCGCGCAGCGACTGCTGGTAGGCCGCACGCTCGCGCGGGCCCATCTCCCGGCCGAGCACCTCCTCGGCGGGGGCCAGCGGCGGGAACTCGCCGTGGGTCCGGGCGTGGGCGCTCGCCCAGGCCTCGGCGACCAGCAGCCGCTCGGCCTCTTCGGCCGTTCCGGCGACCGCCACCGTGCCGGAGACCACCACGTACGGCCGGGCCGCCTGTGCGGAGGGGCGGAACCGGGCGCGGTAGCGGTCGATCGCGGCGAGCATCCGGTCCTCGCCGCGGACGGCCCCGATGACCAGCGGCAGCCCGGCCTCGGCGGCGATGTCCGCGCCCGCGCCGGTGGCCAGGACGAAGGCCGGGACGTCCAGGCCCTCGGCGGGGCGGGCGTGGACGTCCCGGTGGGTGCGCCCCGACCCGTCGAAGTAGCCGAGCAGCTCGGCCAGTTGCTCGCCGAAGCGGTCCGCGGCGTCCTTGTCCCGGCCGAGCGCCCGCCGGACGCCGTCGGTGAAGGCGACCGAGCGGCCCAGCCCCATGTCGATCCGGCCGGGGAAGAGCGCGGCGAGCACCCCGAACTGCTCGGCCACGACCAGCGGCTGGTGGTTGGGGAGCATCACGCCGCCCGTGCCGACCCGGATCCGGTCGGTGGCCGAGGCCACCGCCGCGGCGAGCACGGTGGGCGCCGACCCGGCCACGCCGGGGACGCCGTGGTGCTCCGACACCCAGAACCGGTGGTAGCCGAGCCGCTCGGCGTGCCGGGCGAACGCCACCGTGTCCCGCAGCGCCCGCGCGGGCTCCTCCCCCCGTCTCGTCCGGGAACGGTCGAGCACCGAGAGGCGGATCGCAGGCGCGGCAGTAGTCACCTCAGCGGCAACCACCACCGTCCGGGACCGCATTCCCGGCGCGCCGGCGCCGGGGTCACCGGCGCCGGGTCACGGCGCGGACCCAGGACGGCGGGCGGGGCTCAGGCCGGCGGGCCGGCCGCGCGGAGCTCGCCGGTGCGGACCACCTCCGCGTACCAGCGGGCGCTGTCCTTGGGCGTGCGGCGCTGGGAGGGGAAGTCCACGTGGACGATGCCGAACCGCTTGCCGTAGCCGTACGCCCACTCGAAGTTGTCCAGCAGGGACCAGAGGAAGTAGCCGCGCACGGGCGCGCCGGCGGCGATCGCGCGGTGGACGGCGGCCAGGTGGGACCGCAGGTAGGCGATCCGCTCGGGGTCGCGCACCGCGCCCGAGGGGTCGCCGTAGTCGTCGTAGGCGGCGCCGTTCTCGGTGATCAGCAGGGGCAGGCCGGGCAGCTCGTCGCGGAGCCGGGTGAGCAGCTCGTACAGGCCCTCGGCGTCGACCGGCCACCCCATCGCGGTGCGCTCGCCCTCGGCCGGCAGGAAGCGGATGCCGTGGTCGGCGGGCCACGGGGAGCGCTCGCCGCCGTGGCCGTCCTGGCGCGGGGCCGGGTCGGCCGGGTCGTCGGCGGCGACCACCGTCGGGGTGTAGTAGTTGATGCCGAGCGCGTCGAGGGGGCGGGAGATCTCGGCGAGGTCGCCGTCGCGGACGAAGGACCAGTCGGTGACGCCGGCGGTGTCGGCGAGCACGTCGGCCGGGTAGCGGCCGTGGAACACCGGGTCGAGGAAGATCCGGTTGGCCAGCCCGTCGATCCGCCGGGCGGCCTCGCGGTCGGCCGGGTCGTCGCGGTGCGGGCGCACGGCCGCCAGGTTGAGGGTGAGCGAGACCCGGGCCGTGGCCGGGAGTTCGGCGCGCAGCGCGCCGACGGCGAGGCCGTGGGCGAGCAGCAGGTGGTGGTGGGCGGTGAGGGCGGCGGCCGGGTCGGTGCGGCCGGGGGCGTGGACGCCGCTGCCGTAGCCGAGGAAGGCGCTGCACCACGGCTCGTTCAGGGTGGTCCAGGAGTCGACGCGGTCGCCCAGCCGGGCGGCGGCCAGGGCCGCGTACTCGGCGAAGCGCCGGGCGGTCGACCGGTCGGTCCAGCCGCCGCCCGCGGCGGGGCCGCCACCGGCCGGGGTCTCCAGCTCCTGCGGCAGGTCCCAGTGGTAGAGCGTGGCCACCGGGGTGATGCCGTGCTCCAGCAGCCCGTCGACCAGCCGGTCGTAGAAGTCGAGCCCGGCCTTGTTGACCGGGCCGCTGCCGCCGGGCTGGACGCGCGGCCAGGCGATCGAGAAGCGGTAGGCGGGCAGGCCGAGTTCGGCCATCAGCGCGATGTCCTCGCGGAACCGGTGGTAGTGGTCGGTCGCGATGTCACCGGTGTCGCCGTTGCGGACCTTGCCGGGCGTCCGGCTGAAGGTGTCCCAGATGGACGGGGTGCGGCCGTCCTCCCCGGCGGCGCCCTCGATCTGGTAGGCGGCGGTGGCCGCGCCCCAGAGGAAGTCGGCGGGGAACACGAGGGGTCGGGCGTGGTCGGTCATGTCACCTTCCGGTGGTGTGGGTCGGGGTCAGCCCTTGACGGCGCCCTGCATGATGCCGCCGACGATCTGCCGGCCGAGGACGCCGAAGACCAGCAGGACGGGGAGCGTGCCGATCAGGGTGCCGGCCATGACGATCGACTGGTCGGGAACGTACCCCTGCCCCAGGGACTTCAACGCGACCTGCACGGTGGGGTTCTGCGAGCTGAGGGCGACGACCGGCCAGAAGAAGTCGTTCCAGGTGGCCATGAAGGTCAGCATGCCCAGCACCGCCATGCCCGGGCGGGCGGCCGGGAGCACGATCGAACGGAAGATCCGCAGCAGCGAGGCGCCGTCGACGCGGCCGGCCTCGACCAGTTCGTCCGGCAGCGCCTGGACCAGGTACTGCCGCATGAAGAACACCCCGAAGGCCGAGACCAGCGAGGGCAGGATCACCGACGGCAGGGTGTTCTGCAGGTCGAGCCGGACGATCACCATGAACAGCGGGATCACGCCGAGCTGCGGCGGGATCATCATGGTGGCGACGGTGACCGCCAGCAGCAGGCCGCGGCCGCGGAAGCGCAGTTTGGCGAAGGCGAAGCCGGCCAGCGTCGAGGAGAGCACCACCCCGGCCGTGACGGTGGCCGCGACGATCAGCGAGTTCAGCAGCGCGTCGCCGATCGCCGCCTGCTCCAGCGCCGCGCCGATGTTGTGCAGCAGGTTCGGTCCGGGGGTCAGTGCCGGTGAGGCCGAGCTGAGTTCGGCGTTGGAGCGGCTGGCGGCCACCAGCGTCCAGTAGAAGGGGAAGGCGAACGCCAGGGTGGCGGTGATCAGCACCACGTGGACGAGCGGGCCGCCGTGCAGCGGGGAGCGCGGGTTCGGTCGCATGCGGGTCACCGGTCCGTACGGTTGCGCCGGGCGGCGATCGCCGCGTTCAGCAGGGCGAGGACGACGATCAGCAGGAACATCACCCAGGCCACCGCGGCCGCGCGCCCGAGGTGGAAGAAGCTCCAGCCCTGCTCGTAGAGGTAGAGGCCGAGGGTCTGGTACTGGTGGGAGATCCCGCCGCCGGCGTTTCCCTCGTAGAGCAGCGGTTCGCCGAACAGCTGGGTGGCGCCGATGGTCGACACCACCACGGTGAAGACGATGGTGGGGCGCAGGCCGGGGACGGTGACGTGGCGGAACTGCTGCCACCGGGAGGCCCCGTCGACCGCCGCCGACTCGTAGAGCTCGCCGGGGATCGCCTGCATGCCGGCCAGGTAGATCAGCGCGTTGTACCCCGTCCACCGCCAGGTGACGATCGCGGAGACGCCGAACTGCGAGGCCCAGGTGCCCGCCTGCCAGTCCACCGGGCTCAGGCCGGCCTGGCCCAGCACCCAGTTGATCAGGCCGTAGTCCCGCCCGAAGAGCTGGGCGAAGACCAGCGTGGCGGCCGCCACCGAGGTCGCGTACGGCAGCAGCATCGCGACCCGGTAGAAGGACCGGCCGCGCAGCCGGTAGTTGAGCAGGTGGGCCAGGCCCAGTGCCATCAGCAGCTGGGGCACGGTGGAGAGCACCCCGATGGTGAAGGTGTTGCGCAGCGCGTTCCAGAAGAACGGGTCCGCCAGCAGGCGGGTGTAGTTCTGCGCGCCGACCCAGTCCATCCGGTCGGTGGTCTGCAACTCGACCCGGTGGAGCGAGACGTAGGCGGTGTAGAGCAGCGGGAAGAGCCCGAAGGCGGCGAACAGGACGAAGAACGGGGCGAGGAAGCCGTAGGGCGCGAGCCGGCCGGCCCGGCGGGCCCGGGGCTTCGCCGGGTCGGCCGCGGGCAGGCGGGCGGCGGAGGTGATGGCCATCGTGGTGTTCTGCCGATACCCCGTCAGTTTCCGTTGGCCTTGGCGATGTTGTCCATCGCGTGCTTCCAGGCCGTGTCCGGGGCGGTGCCGGTCCGCTCGACCTCGCCCAGGGCGTCGGTGAAGGCCTTGCCGATCACGCCGTCGTCCACGCCGAGCACCTGGGCCGGCATGGCGGCCGCCGACTCGCTGAAGATCCGGCCGATCGGCGCGTTGTTGAAGTACGGGTCGGTCACGTCCTTGATGGCGGCCTGCGCGCCGGTGGACGACGGGAAGGAGCCCTGCTTCGTGAAGAGGGTGGTCTGCTGCTCCTTGGCGGTCAGCCAGGCGATCAGCGCGGCGGCCTCCTTGGGGTGCTTGGCCGTCCTGGGCACGGCGAGGTAGGAGCCGCCCCAGTTGCCCGTCCGGCCGGGGCCGGGGGCGACGTCCCAGCTGCCCGAACCGGCCTCGCCCGCCTGGCCCTTGATGTAGCCGAGCATCCAGGCGGGGCAGCTCAGGGTGGCGAACTTCCCGGTGCTGAAGGCCTTGTTCCACTCCGGGGTCCACTGCGGGAGCTTCGCGCTCAGCCCGTCCGCGACCAGCCGGCCGGCGTCGGCCCAGGCGGTCCGCACGGCCTGGCTGCTGTCGAAGACCGGCTTGCCGCTCTCGTCGGCGTAGCGCACCTTCTGCTGGCCGACCTCGGCGGTGAAGAGCCCGGCCGCACTGTCCGTCCAGGTGTTGCCGGCGCCGGCCGTGGCCACGTACTGCTTGCCGAGGTCCAGGTAGCCCTGCCAGGTCGACCAGCGCTGGGCCAGCTCGGTGCGGTCGGTGGGCAGGCCGGCCGCCTTGAACAGGTCGGTGCGGTAGCAGATCGCCTCCGGGCCGATGTCGGTACCGGCCCCGAGGACCCGGCCGTCGGCGGTCTTCACCGCGGCGCCCTTCCAGGGCACCAGTTCGTCGTTGACCGAGCCGAGCCCGAGGGTCTTCAGGTCGGTGAACTTGTCGGCCTGCTTCTGCAGCACGCTCGCCACCCGGCCGACCTCCAGCCCCTGGATGTCGGCCAGTCCGCCGCCGCCCGCGAGCTTGGTCTGCAGAGCCTGCCAGTACTGGCCCTCGTCCTGGGTGTCGGTCTGCTTGACCGTGACGTTGGGGTGCAGCTTCATGTACTCCTCGTAGAGGCCGCTCTCCTTGAAGCCGAAGGTGCCGAAGAGGTCGACGGTGATGGTCACTTTGCCGTCGGCGGCGTCGGCCGATCCGGCGGAGGTGCCGCAGGCGGTGAGCAGGAGGGTGGCGGCGAGGGCGGTACTGGCGAGCACGGCGGCGGAGCGGCGCATGAGGACTCCCTGGCGGGGGCGGGTGGGGTGCGGTTCGGGCGGCGCGGGGCGAGCGGGGGTGTGGGGGTGCGCGGACGAGGGGCGCGGGGCGGTGCGTCGAACGGGTTCTGAGAGCGCTCTTGAGAGCGCTCTCAGTGCGTTGAGAGGAGAGTGCCGTGCGGGCGGCGCGATGGTCAAGAGGCCGAAACCCGAACGTAATCTCCGGGATATCGTCGACCGGCGTTCAGGCCTTGAACGCGGGGGTGGAAAGGGTTACTCCGGCGGGACGGCGAAGCGCCCGACCGCCCAGGCCCCGGCCGGTCAGGTGCCCGCCGGTCGGGTCCAGCCCGTCCGGCCGAGGCCGGTCAGGCCGAGGCGCGCAGGACCAGCCGGGTGGGGGTGATCACGGAGGTGGGGCCCCCGGGGCGCAGACCCGACGGGAGGCCGCCCGCCGCTCCGCCGGCCGCCCCGGGCCGCGCACCGGCACCGGCACCGGCACCGGCGAGCCGGCGCAGCAGCAGCCCGGCCATCAAGCGGCCCATCTCCTCGATGTCCTGGCGCACCGTCGTCAGCGGCGGCTCCGTCCAGGCCGCGATCGACTCGACGTCGTCGAAGCCCACCACGGCGACGTCCTCCGGCACCCGGCGGCCGGCCTCGCGCAGCACCCGCAGCGCGCCCGAGGCCATCGCGTCGGAGGCCGCGAACACCGCGTCCAGGTCGGGTCGGCGGGCCAGCAGTTCGGCCATCGCCCGGCCGCCGCCGTCGGGGGTGAAGTCCCCCTCGGCGATCAGCGCCGGGTCGCCGTCGGGCAGCACGTCCCGGTAGCCGTCCAGCCGGTCCATCGAGGAGGTCTGGTCGAGCGGGCCGGTGACGGTGGCGATGGCCGTGCGCCCCAGGGCCCGCAGGTGGCCGACCGCCAGTCGGG
Organism: Kitasatospora sp. NPDC005751; assembly: GCF_040630835.1. NCBI lineage: Bacteria > Bacillati > Actinomycetota > Actinomycetes > Kitasatosporales > Streptomycetaceae > Kitasatospora > Kitasatospora sp. NPDC005751. Next base: position 147,379 of record NZ_JBEXYC010000010.1, on the reverse strand, counting down.
CGCCGCCCCGGTTGTCGCTGTCCACGTAGACCAGGTCGTGGTCGGAATCGGCGCCCGGCCAGCCCGGCCGGCCGCCCACCACGAAGGGCAGCCCGACCTTGCGCGCCATGTCGGGCAGCGGGTCCGGCTGGTGCAGCGAGAACAGCAGCGCACCGTCCACGTGCCCGCCGGCCAGGTAGCGGCCGACCCGCTCGTAGTCGTGCTGGTCCTCGACCATCATCAGGACCATCTGGTGGTCGGCGGCCGACAGCTCGCGGCCGATGCCGCGCAGCTGCTGGGCGAAGAACGGGTCGGAGAAGAGCCGGCTGCCGGGCTCGGCCACCACCACGGCGACCGCCCGGTTGTGCCGGGTGACCAGCGTCCGGGCGGCCGGGTTCGGGACGTAGCCGAGCTCGTCGACGGCCCGTCGGACCTTCTCCCGCAGGGCCTCGCGGACGCCCTCCCCGCCGTTCACCACCCGCGACGCCGTGGCCCGGGAGACCCCGGCCCGTTCGGCGACCGACTCCAGCGTCGGACGCGGCGACTGCTCCGGCACCGTGGGCTCCTCTCGCGCGTGAACGCTTCGTCCCCAGAGCCTAGCGGGTCGGTCGCCCGTCGCTGAGAGCGCTCCCAGAACACCCGGGCGGGCACGCCGGAGCGGTGGCGGGCGACTGCCGTCCGCCACCGCCCGGCACCCCGGGTCAGGTGGTGCTGAACGTGAACCAGTTGACGTTGACGAAGTCGGCCGGCTGCCCGCTGGTGAAGGTCAGGTAGACGTCGTGCCTGCCGGTGGTCGCGGCGATGTTCGCCGGGACGGTCGTCCAGCTCTGCCAGCCACCCGTGTTGGCCACGGCGAAGGAGCCGATCGGCGCGGCGGTCCGGCTGTCGAGGCGGACCTCGACCAGTCCGCTGACGCCGCCCGCCGCACCCGAGGCCACCCGCGCCTTGAACTGCCGGGCCGGGGCCGTCCCGAAGTCGACGCCCGGGTACAGCGCCCAGTCGCCGTTGGCGAGCGCGGCGAGGTTCTGGCCGCCGCCGCTGTCGGTGGTGGCCTCCCGGGCCGTCCCCGACTGCCCGCCGTAGGCCTCGGCCTGGATGGTGCCGTACGCGCTCCCGGTACCGCCGGGGGGCGGCGTGGTCGGCGGCGTGGTGGTCGGCGGCGTGGTGCCGCCGCCCGAGCGGTAGACCGCGACGTAGTCGACCAGCATCGGCACGCCGGAGGCGGTCGCGGCGGTGGGCGTCCGGTGACCCGCCACCGGGTCGGGGAAGGCCCCGCCCATCGCGACGTTCAGCAGGATGAAGTGCCCGTGCGCGGTGGCCGCGTCCCAGGTGGCGGCGTCCATCTGGGCCGAGGTGACGGAGTGGAACTGCACGCCGTCGACGTACCAGCGCAGCTGCTGCGGGCTGACACTGCGGTCCCATTCCAGCGCGTAGGTGTGGAAGTTGCCCTGGCAGGCCGAGCCCGGGCAGGCGTGCACGGCGCCGAGGCCGGTGGTCTCGTTGCACGGGCCGCCCGGGTTGCCGCCGCAGTGCAGGGTCCCCCAGACCTGGTTGACGCCGTTGACGTTCTCCATCAGGTCGAACTCGCCGATGGTCGGCCAGTTCCAGTAGTTGCCGCGGTACGGCGCGCCCAGCGTCCAGAAGGCCGGCCAGTAGCCGTCGGCGGCCGGGCCGGTCACGTTCGGCATCTGGATCCGGGACTCGATCCGCAGCTTCCCGCCGGCGGGCGGTTCGAAGTCGCTGCGCCTGGTCTCGATCCGGCCGGAGGTCCAGTTGCCGGCGGCGTCCCGGATCGGGGTGATGCGCAGGTTCCCGGCGCCGTCCTGGCGGAGGTTGGCGGTGTTCGCGGTGTAGCTCTGGACCTCGCCGGTGCCCCAGTTGGCGGCGCCGCCCGGGTAGCTGGTGCCGGTGTCGACGATCCAGTCGGCGGCCGCCGGCAGGGTGTCCGCGGCGCCGCCGAAGTCGTCGCTCCAGACGGTGGTCCAGCCGGCGGGCGCGGGCGGGACGGCGGCCGTGGCGGTGCCGAGCAGCGCCGCGCAGAGCGCGGTGGCCGCGCCGGCGGCGGTCAGCACGGTGGTCAGTGCGCGGCGCGGGCGCCGTCTGCGGGTGGCGGTGGTCGCGGGTGGGGTGTTCGTTCCGGACACGGTGGTGCACCTCCGTGGGGGGACGGTCGTGGGGGTGACGGTGCGGTGGGAGCGCCGGGGCGGGGCCGCGCGGCCCCGCCCGCCGGCCCGGACTACCAGCCGATACCGAGGGTCAGCCCGGTGGGCGGAGCCGCGTTGCCGAGGATCTGGACGGACGACTGGTCGTTGATGTCGTCGTAGGGGAAGGCGTAGGAGCGGCCGCCGAGGCTGATGCCGTGCAGGTACCTCGCGTAGTCGTTCCCGGCGTCGGCGCCGCGGTAGTAGGCCGCGGGCCGGTACCAGTCGGCCGGAGTGAGCGCCACGCCGCGCTGGAGGGCCGCGCACAGCTCCGCGCCGAGCTGCTTCTCGGTGTCGTCGCCCGCGGCGAGCGGGCCCGCGCAGGCCATCACGTCCGGCGAGGCGGGCTTGGCCAGGTGGAACGGTCCGGCCCCGTTCTTGGTGAAGGTCAGGGTGTCGCCGGTGACCCGCCCGGTGAACGTCTCGCCGAGCCGGGTGAGGGTGAACTGCCGTGCGCTGAAGGCCGACCAGAACCGGTCGATGGCCGGCTGGAGGTAGCCCTGCTGCGCGCCGCCCGCCTGGAACAGGGCGGACGACCGCGGGGCGGTGATGCGGTAGGTGCCCTGCAGCGCGCGGAAGGCGGGCCCGACGGCCGCCGCGTAGCCTGCCATCACCTCGGCGCGGGTGCGGGTGATGCCCTCGGTGGAGTCGTAGCCGCTGGCGGTCTGCCGCAGCCGGGCGGTCATCGGGAAGCCGAACCCGTCCACCTGGGTGGTGTTGCCGCCGAACGGGACCTCGCCGTGGACGTAGGTGTACTCGTACCAGTCGTAGTAGACGTCGTTGTTCGGGTCGGCGGGGTTGCGCGGGTCCGGCCCGCCCCAGCCCTGGTCGTCGGGCGAGACGGGGATGTACAGCGGCGAGCCGAGCGAGATGTAGACGCGGCCGCCGCGGATGGCGGCCGGGGAGGGGACGGTGGCGGCGCGGTCGAGCGTGAAGGACATGTTCGGGTAGTCGACGCCGTTCTTGGTCAGGTGCCCCGGGGCCTGCGCGGCGCGGTGGTCGATGTGCGCCGTCGTGCCGTCGGGCCGCAGGTAGGACCACTGGCCGGGGGTGACCATGCCGAGCACGGTCACGTAGACCTGGGCGTCACTGAAGGCTCCCCGGGTGTTGTTCACGAAGGTGAGCGGGAAGCTGCCCGTCGCCCCGCCGCCGGTCGAGCCGCCCGCGCCGACGGTCACCGTGAAGTGCGGGGTGTCGTAGAGCGGTCCGGCCTTCTCGTAGGTGAACCAGTACTCCAGGACGGTCCCGGCCGCCAGGCCGGTGGCGGTCGTCTCCCACCGGCTCGCGCCCGCCGTCATCCGGACGTTCTGCTGGCCGTCGGCGGCGGGCCGGTAGTGGACGTCGACCAGGGCGGCGGGCGTGACCGGGGTGAAGGCGAAGAGGACCGAGCCGGGGGCGACCGTGGCCGCCGACTGGGTGTAGTCGGTGGCCGCCCGCGCGCCGGCCGCCGTCCACAGACCGGCGAGCAGCAGGGCGAGCACGGTGAGGACCGCGACGGGGCCGCGGTGGCGGGGCGCTCGATGGCGGGGCGCGGCTCCGCGGGCGGGGCCGGGCAGGGGTGGGGTGGCCGTCATGGGGATGCCTTTCCCTCGGCGGTGGCAAGGCGGCGGAACCGCGTGAGAGCGCTCTCAAGCGTCGACACACTGTCTCGCCCCGCCGGACGGCGGTCAAGAGACGAAGCGGTGGAACTTCCTTGTGGGCTTTGTGACTTCACTTTGTGAACGGAAGGCCTGCGGCAAATTCCTGGACATGTGTCTATGATTGCTGGACAACAGTCCAGAAAGGGGCCCCGTCATGGGCATCGTCGCGAGCACACTGGTGGGCCTGGTGGCCGCACTGCACGGATACATCCTGGTGCTGGAGATGTTCCTCTGGGAGCGGGCTCCCGGGCGGAAGCTCTCCGGCTTCGACCCGGAGATGGCCCGGGCCACCGCGCCGCTGGCCGCCAACCAGGGCCTCTACAACGGCTTCCTGGCCGCCGGCCTGGTCTGGGGCCTGGTCGCGGCGGACCCGACCGGCTTCCGCGTCCAGGTCTTCTTCCTGTCCTGCGTGGTGGTCGCGGGCCTGTACGGGGCGGCGACCGCCAACCGCCGGATCCTGTTCGCCCAGGCCCTGCCCGGCGCGCTCGCGCTGGCCGCGGTGCTGGTCGCCGGATGACCGACGCACGGGCCGACCGCACCCGCGCCCGGCTGCGCGAGGCCCTGCTCGCCGAGTGCGCCGAGCGCCCGCTGGCCGAGGTCGGCGTGGCCGCCGTGGTCCGGCGCGCGGGCGTCGGCCGGGCGACCTTCTACCTCCACTACGAGGACCTGCGGGCGCTCGCGGTGGACGCCTGCGCGGAGGTCGTCCGGGACGCCGTGGACGCCCTGCACGCCTGGCGCGGCATCCCGGACCCGGCCGCACCGCCGCCCGCCCTCGGCGCGTTCCTCACGGAGGTCGAGCGGCACGCGGCGGTCTACCGCTCGCTGCTGCTGCCCGGCGGCGCCGGACCGCTGGGCGAGCTGCTCCACCGCGAACTCCGGGAGCGCAGCCGCACCGAGCGGGAGCTGGCCGGCGCGCCGTACGCCGAGCTGGTCGCCACCGCCGTCGCGGCGACCTTCACGGCGCTGCTCGCGGACTGGCTGCACGCCCTGGTGCCCGCCACCGCCGACGAACTCGCCGCGCACAGCTGGCGCCTGCTGATCTCGCTGCACCGCACCCCGTTCGGCTGACCGGCCGGCGGGCGGTGCGGGCGCCGGTCAGGCGGGCGGCGGGGGCTCGGCGGCCTCGGGTGCCGGCTCCGCAGCGGCGGGCCGAGGCCAGCGGGCAATCCGGGCGCCGGCCAGGTGGCCGGCGGGCGGTGCGGGCGCCGGTCAGGCGACCGGCGGGGGCTCGGCGGCCCCGGGCGCCGGCTCCGCGGCGGCGGGCCGGCGCAGCGAGGCCGCCAGACTGCCCGGGGCGGGCGCGGCCGGGGGCTGCTCGGCCCGCAGGCCCTCCAGCGAGATCCGGGACCAGTCGGCGTCCGCCAGGTGCTTCGCCAGCAGCTCGACGCGCTCGCGGTACAGGGCCTCCCGGTCGAGGTCCGAGAAGGCCGGCGGCAGCACCTCGCGCAGCGGCTCGAACCGCTCCCCCGCCCCGGCCAGCAGGCTGCGCAGGACCCGCTCCCAGGTGACGCCGCGCAGGCCGATCGACAGGTGCAGCGACGGCTCGTCCGTGGTGTCGCCGACGTGCACGAAGCCGCGCGGCAGGTAGAGGCACTCGCCCTCCTTGAGGACGACGTCGAGCACCGGTTCGCCGACCTCGGACGGGGCCACCGGGCGGGCCCGGCTCGGCAGCCGCCGCACGGGGGCGCTCACCCGCCAGCGCTTGGAGCCGTGGAGCTGCCGAAGGAAGATGCCCACCAGGTCGAAGTGCGGCGCCGCGCCCCGGGCCCGAGGCGGCGTCAGGAAGGCGGTGCAGTCGGCCTCGTAGCCGGTCTCGCGGGCCACCTCGGCGGCGAAGCGCGCCACCTCCGGGCTGTGGTTCTGGAGCTCCTCCAGAGTCAGGGTCGCGCCGCCGGCCACCTGCTCGGCGACCTTGGTGCCGTCGGCGAGCTTCTCGCGGCTCCGCGGGTTGCTCCCCCGGTTGCGCAGGACGAGCTCCGGTGGCACCAGCTTGCCGTCACGGAAGAGCCGTACCGCGCTCATCGGCAGGCTGCTGTGGATCAGCCGCTCGGCGGTCTCCAGGGAGAACACGTCACCGAGGTCGCCCAGCCCGGTGCTGACGAACGGCTCGCACTCCCAAGCGGTTTCGAGCGTCGGCAGGTCGTCCACGAGCCGGAGCAGACTGTCCACGGAGGCCTCACAGGGTGGTCGGGTGCCGGGCGGGAAGGCGACGGCCGGCCTGCGCGGTTGCACCCGCACAGACCGGCCCGGCCTCGTCCCGCCGGGGTGGTCCGGCCCGGCGGCGAGTCGGCCGATGACGAAGCGTCGGGCTAGACGCCGGCGGGGCCGTCCGCGGCGCTGGCGTTGAACTGGATCCCGCAGCCCGCCAGGTCCTCGTCGTCCTCGCCCACGCTGTGGGCCTGGACCTCGTCGTCCACGGCACTGGCGTTGAACTGGATCCCGCAGCCCGCCAGGTCCTCGTCGTCGCCGCCCACGCTGTGTGCCTGCACCTCGTCGGACATCGGAACTCCTCTCGCTCGCGCTCGGACGTCGGCCGACGTCACAGTGCGACGCTAGGAGCGGGCGGTTGAACTCCGGTATGTGCGTGGCTTCCTGGCAGCTTGTCCTGTCCCTCTCGACCCCCGGGCACCGCTGTTCACCAATCGCTCACCGCGTCCTTGCCAGACATCCTCTTCTCGGCGAAGCTACCCGTCGGAGTACAGACGAGGGCGACCGGCCCCGATCGGGCCGGCCCGACCTGTGCCCATCGCGTGGCGCGCTCTGGGGGAGGGGCCATATGACCGGGAACACCGGTGCGGAAAGAACGCTGCGTTTCACGATGCTCGGGCCGCTACAGGTCCGGTCCGGCGACGACCTGCTCGAACTCGGCCCGTACAAACAGCGATTACTCCTGGCCGCGCTGCTGTGCCGGGCGAACACCGTGCTGTCGGTCGACCAGCTCATCGACGCGCTCTGGGACGGCGACCAGCCCCGGACGGCGCGCAAGAACCTCCAGGTGTACGTCTCCGCCCTGCGCAAGGTCCTGCGGGACCGGATCGGCCACGTGCCGTACGGCTACACCCTGACGGTGACCTCCGAGGAGTCGGACCTGCTGCGGTTCGACGAACTCGCGGCGGCCGGGCGGCAGGCGCAGCGGGCGGGCCACCCGGCCGGCGCGTCGGCGCTGTTCGGCGAGGCGGTACGGCTCTGGCAGGACCGGCCCCTGGTCGACCTGCTCGGCAGCTCGTTCGCGGCCCGCGAGTCGGAGCGGCTCGCCGACCGCTTCCTCGCGGTGTACGAGGACTGGGCCGAGCTGGAGGTGGAGGCCGGCCGGGCGCTCGGACTGCTGGACCGGCTGGCCGAGTTGACCGCCCGGCATCCGTTCCGCGAGCGGCTGATCGTGCTGCACATGACGGCGCTCGACCAGGTCGGCGGGCGGCGGCAGGCGCTCGCCTGCTTCGAGCAGCACCGGCAGTACATCGCCCGGGAGCTGGGCCTCGACCCCAGCCCCGTGCTGCAGCAGACGTACCGGGCGATCCTGGCCGGCGGGGGATCGGCCCGGCCGAGCCGCGACCGGCCGCGCGAGCACGCCAGGCCCTCCCAACTCCCCCGCGACCTGGCGGACTTCGTCGGCCGCCGGGACGAGGTCGAGGCGGCGGTGGCGGCCCTCACCGGCGGGGCCCGATGTACCGACGTCACGGCGGTGTCGGGCCCGCCGGGGGTCGGCACCACGGCGCTGGCCGTCCACGTCGGCCACCGGATCGCCGACCGCTTCGCGGACGGCCAGGTCTTCGTCCCGCTGGGACACCCCGACGGAACCCCGCGCGACTGGCACGAGGTACTGACCGAGCTGCTGCGGAGCACCGGTCTCGACCTCACCCCGCCCCGGGAGGAGACCGCGGCGCTGGCCCTGTGGCGGTCCTGGATCGCCGACCGGCAGGTCCTCCTCGTCCTCGACGGCGCGACCGGCGAGTCCCAGGTCCGCCGCCTGCTGCCGGGCCGCGGGCCGACCCGCACGCTGGTCACCTCGGCCCGCCGGCTCAGCGGCCTGGAGTGCGTCCACCGCATCGAACTCGACGAGTTCACCCCCGGCGAGGCCCGCGAGCTCCTGGCGCGCGTGCTCGACGAGCGGCGGCTCGTGGACGCGGACCGGACGCTGCGCCGCCTTCAAGAGGTGTACGGGCTCTCCCCGCTGGTCGTCCGCGCGCTGGCCGCCAAGCTCACCACGCTGCGGCACCTCTCGCTGTCCGAGTACGCGGAGCAGCTGGGCCGGCTGCCCGCCGGACCCCACGAGCTCTCGGTCGGGGGCTGCTCCGTCCAGGACGGCTACCGCCGGTTCCACCGGGGGCTGGATCCGCAGCAGCGGGCGGCGCTCGGCGCGCTCGGCGCCCTGCCGGGGCCGGCCTTCGACCAGGCAGTGCTGCTGGCGGCGCTGGGCGGCCTCGCGGAGCCGGCCGAGCGGATCGTGGAGGAGCTCATCGAGGCCCATCTGGTCACGGTGGCCGAGGACGACGAGGTGCGGGCGCACGCCGTCCGCTACCGCATGCCGAGGCTGGCCCACCGGTACGCCGCCGCCCTGCACCGCGGCCCGGGTCCGCTGCCGGGCGGCTGCTGACACCTGGACGAGACCGGGTGGCGGGCCGGTGCCGATGACCGGGACGGCCTCGCCGCCCGGTCAGCTCGCTGCCCCGCCGCCCCGCGACCCCGCCGCCCGGTCAGCGCGCCATCGCGGCGAGCACCTCGTGCAGGGACTCGACCAGCCGCAGCCCGCTGGCCCGCTGCTCGGGCGCCAGCGCGCCGAGGACCTGAACGATGCCGGCCAGCCGCTCGAACTCCGCACCGCCGAGGGCCAGCGCGCTGCGGGCCGCCCGGCTGCGGACCAGGCCGTGCAGGGCGAGCCCGGCCTGGCCCGCGAAGGCCACCAGCAGGTCCAGGTCGGCCAGGCTGGAGCGGGACTGCGGGTGCGGGTCGAGCACCTGGATCACGCCGAGGATCTCGTCCCGGTGGACGACCGGGGCCGCCATGATCGCGTCCGGCACGTAGCGGGTCCGCTCCGCGAGGTCCTGGGCGAAGATCGCGCTGCCGCGCAGGTCGTCGACCGTCACCGGCTCCCCGGTGTCGGCGACCCAGCCGGCGATCCCCCGGTGCGCCGGGAACCTGGTGCCGACCAGGAAGTCCTCGCCCTCCCCGGAGACGGCCTCGAAGACCAGCTGGTCCTCCTCCCGGTCGAACAGGAAGATCGAGCTGGCGGCGGCGCCGAAGATCGAACGTGCCACCCGCACGATGGAGGACAGCAGTTCGCGGTCGTCCGGGCCGGGATCGGCCAGGGCGCCCGAGATCGCCGCGATCATCGCCGTGGAGTCCGCCGACTGGTCCATGGATCTCACACTCCCCGCACGTTGGCTGCCGTCAGGTAGAGGATCGTCTTCAGCTCGAAGCTCGTCAGACGAGGGTGCTTGCCGAGGATGAGCGCGCTCAGTCCGGTGACGTGCGGCGCCGCGAAGCTGTTGCCGGTGTTGCGGGTGGTGCTGCCGTTCGGCCCGGCGACCTGCACCGCCTGCCCCCGGGCGAAGAACTCCACCGGCGGGTCCGGGTTGTAGAGCACGAGGTCCGAGTCGTCCTCGGCGTGGCTGCCGACCGAGATCACCGAGGAGAACCGCCAGGGAAAGCTCTCGATCCGGGAGTTGTGCGCCGAGGCGACGATCACCGAGCGGTTGAAGTAGGCGTCGTCGGCCATCTCCCGCAGCACCTGGCTGAACTGCGGGCGCGAGGTCGACAGGCTCAGGTTGATCACGTCGAAGCGCTGCTCGATGGCCCAGCTCAGCCCGGCGAGCAGGGCGGCCCCCGTCCCGCCGCCGTTCTCGCCGAGGATCCGGACGCTGTGCAGTTCGCAACCGGGGGCCACCCGCCGGACGATGCTGGCGCAGGCCGTGCCGTGGCCGCAGGTGTCCATCGGCTCCACCCGTTCCACCGTCAGGCCGCCGTCGCGCCCGACCACGGCGTGCGAGGCGGCCACCTCGCCGACCAGCGGATGGCCCGCCTCGACGCCGCTGTCGACGACGCAGACCCGGACGCCGCTGCCGTCCGCGCCGCCGTACGCCCAGTCGGGCGTGACGGGCACGGTCTCGGAGGTGGCGACGGGGATGTCGGCGGGGCGGCGGTCGAGCAGGTTCCAGGTCAGCGTGGTGGCCCGGGTGACGGTGTTGGTCCGGTCGGCGCTACCGGTCCGGTCGGTGACGGTACCGGTCCGGCCGGTGGCGGCGGTCCGGTCGGCGGTGCCCGGGGCGGAACCGGTCCCGGTGGCGGTCATCGGCTACTCCCCTCTCTCGCCGGCCCGTCCGGCCCGTCCGCCCCGCCCGGCCCGCGGTCCTGCTCCCGGCCGGGTTCCCGGGCCAGGCCGAGCTCCTCCGCCAGCAGCCCGGTCCGGGCCGCGCCGACCAGGTGCCCCTTCGCCTCGAAGCGGCGCCGCGCGGCCAGCAGCGCCGCCCGGGCCTGCTTCGGCCGGCCGACCAGGGCACGGGTGTACGCGAGGTCGAGGCAGGCGGTCGCCTGGTCGGCGGGCGAGTCGGTGCGGTGGGCGAGCAGCACGGCCCGCCGGGCCAGCGCGAGGGCCTGCGGATGCTCGCCGCCGAGCGCCCGGATCCTGGCCTGGACGCCGTACCGGTTGGCCTGCACCACCGGGTGCGCGTCGGCGACCGTCAGGTCCTCCACCAGCTCGGCGGCCCGGCGCCACTGGCCCGCCGCGAGCTGGGCGCGGGCCAGTTCGAGCGCGGTGGTGCGGACCAGGCCGCCCGCGTTGAGGGCCCGGGCCGCGTCCAGCGCCTCGCGCAGGGCCGCCTGCGCCTGCTCCGGCCGGTCCGCCAGCGCGGCGAGCGTGCCGTCGAGCAGCGGCCCGAACACCGCGCCCTCGCCGTAGGCGAGCGCCGCCATCGCGCGCCGGACGTCGGCCAGGCACTCGGCGGCCCGGTCGGACCGGCCCTGGAGGGCGTGCAGCACGGTGAGCGGGAACCCGAGCGTGACCTGCACGGCCAGCCGGTCGGCGCCGTGGGTGGCCAGCAGGTCCTCGCACCGGGCGGCGGCGGACGGCGCCGGCTCCGGGCCGTGCCAGAGCGAGAGCCCGGTCGCGCCCAGGGTGTTGGCGAGCTCCCGGTCGGCCGCCGCGGCGAGCGAGTGGGTGAGGGCGTGGCCGAGCGCCGCCACCGCCTCGCCGTGCTGCCCGCGCCGCTGGCAGGACCCGGCGAGCACCAGGCGGCTGCGGGCCATGCCGAGTTCGTCGCCGCAGGCCCGGAAGACCGTCAGGCCGTCGACCGCCGCCCGTTCCAGCGCGGCGTCGTCGTGTTCGCACGCGGCGAGGTGCAGCCGGGCGTGGGCGGCCGTTCCCGCCGCGCCGTGCTCGCCGGCCTCCGCCACGGCGCGGACCAGCACCTCGCGCGCCTCGTCGGAGCGGCCGAGTGCCAGCAGCACCTCGCCCAGCCGTTGCAGCACCTCGGGCCGGCCCTGGTCGCCCGGGTCGGCGAGGTCGGCGGCCCGCTGGAGGAGGGTGAGCGCCCACGGCAGGTCGACCCGGCCGAGCGCGCCGACGCCGGCCCGGGCCAGGTGGCGCAGCGCCCGCCGGCGCAGCAGCGGATTGCGCTCGGTGCGGCGGCCGACCGCGCTGCGGTACCGGTAGGCCTGCTCCAGATGGGTGCCGACCAGCGCGTCCGGGCGCCCGGCGCGCAGCAGGTACTCGGCGTAGCGCTCGTGGAGTTCGCCGCGCCGGACCTTGGTGAGCCCCTCGTAGGCGACCCGCTGGGTCACGCCGTTGACGAAGCAGTAGGCGGCGCCGGCACCGAACGGCCGGCGCATCGGCTTCACCAGGCCGCGCCGGGTCAGGGTGCGCAGCACCGCCGTGCTCACGGCCGGCAGCCCGGGCTCGCCGGCCAGGGCGCCGAGGTCCTCGGCGTCGAACTCGCGCCCCACCACCGAGGCCTGGCGCAGCACGGTCCGGTCCGCCTCGTCCAGCCGGTCGATCCGGGCGGCGAGCAGCGCGTGCAGGTTGGGCGGCAGGCCCTCGGTGCCGCCCGCCTCCTCGACCGTCGCGGCGAGCTGTTCCAGGTAGAGCGGGTTGCCGTCGGCCTGGGCCACGATCTGCTCGGTGGCCGCCGGGCTGTGCAGGGCGAGATCGACCAGGTGGGCGGCGAGGACGGCGGAGTCCGCCGGGGAGAGGCCGGTGACGGTCACCGTGGTCGAGTTCGCCCGGCCCGTTCCCCAGCCGGGGCAGGAGTCCATCAGCTCGGGGCGGGCCAGGCAGAGCACCAGGATGGGCAGCCGGCGCAGGTCCTCCACCAGCCGGTCGAGCAGGGCGAGGAAGGGCTGGTCGGCCCAGTGCAGGTCGTCGACGACGAGCAGCATCGGGTGGTCGCCGGTGCGCACCGTGAGCACGTGGGCGACCGCCGCGCAGGTGTCGTCCTCGGAGGGGGCCGGGGTGCCGTCCAGCAGCAGCCCGGTGCGCAGCAGGGCCAGCGCGGCGGCGGTGGCCGAGCCGTCGAGCGCGTGCCGCCCGGCCTCCTCGGCCAGCGGGGCGACGCACTCGGCGAGCGCGTGCAGCGAGCCGCCGGTGCCGGCCGCCCGGCAGCGGCCGGTGCCGACCGCCTCCGCGGCGGGGGCCGAGCGGCGCAGCCATTCGTCGACCAGGCGGGTCTTCCCGATGCCCGCCTCCCCGAGCAGGGTGAGGACGTGGACGTCGCTCTCCTCGGCCACCCGCCGCCAGGCCAGGTCGAGTTCGCTGAGGTAGCGTTCGCGGCCGACGAAGGGCACGTCGGAGCGGGGCGCGCGCTCGGGCTCGGAGAGGCCCAGCAGGCGGCCGGCCTCGATCGGCCCGGCCACGCCCTTCAGCTCGACCGGGCCGACCTCGGCGACGGTCAGCCCGGAGCCGCAGGCCCGCCAGGTCTGCGCGCTGAGCAGGATCTCGCCGGGGCCGGCGGCCTGCTCCAGCCGGGCGGCGACGTTGACCACCTCGCCGGAGACCAGCGCCTGCCGCCTGGCCGGATCGGCCGTGGTGACCACCTCACCGGTGTGCACGCCGATCCTGACCCCGAGCCGGACCCGGTGGTCGCGCTCCAGCTGGGTGTTGAGGCCGTCGAGGGCGGTCAGCATGTCCGCCGCCGTCTCCAGCGCCCGGCGCGCGTCGTCCTCCTGCGTCGCGGTGAGGCCGAAGACGGCCATCACGGCGTCGCCGATGAACTTCTCCACGATCCCGCCACGGGAATCGATCTGATGTTCCATCAGTTCGTAGTAGCGCAGCAGGATCGACCGGAGCACCTCGACGTCGAGCTTGCCGGACAGCTCGGTCGATCCGACGAGGTCGCAGAACAGCACGGTGACGACCCGGCGTTCCTCGGCCGCCGGGGTCGGGGGGGTGACCGGGGTGCCGCACCGGGCGCAGAATCGCGCGTCCGCGGGGAGTTCCGTGGCGCAGGACGGGCAGCTCATCGGTGGGGCCCTCCGGTCAGTACGCCGTCATGTTGCCTATGCACCAAGGGGCTTCGCCGTCGTCCCCGTCCGCGGAGTGCAGGACGACCTCCGGTTCGTCGTCGGCCGGCGCGGCGCCCGGGAGGGTGTCGGGCAGGTCCGACAGGTCGTCGAGCAGGTCGTCCGAAGGGTCGGGGGGCAGGTCGGCGGGGGTCGGCTCGGGCACGTCGATCAGCCCTCTTCCATGACGTCGAGGTCAGGCGTTCTGGTCGTCGCCATGAGCCTAGGAGCGGCCAGTTGGGGTTCGGTTTACGTCCGGTATGCCCCCGTCGGCGCCCCGGCCGCCCGACCCGGGCCGGACGGTGGACGCGCCGGCCGTCCGGCCCGGCCGGAAGCTGCCCGTCAACCTGTCGCATACCGGCGGCAAACCACGGCTGCCTAGCCTCGCGCTGTCAGGGCCCGCCGACGGCGGCCGTTTCCCGCCGACCCCAGGGAGAGCAATGATCGGCACCCGGCTGGACGAGGTGGACGCGCCCCGCCTGATCAGGAGCGACCGCGGCTGGTGGTTCATCGGCAACCGGACGTGGACCCTGCTCAAACCGGAGCACGTCGCGGCCGACGGCCGGGTGCGGCCGGACATCGACGAGTTCCTGCGCGACGCGGGCGCGTACCGGGAGCGGACCGCGAAGTCCTTCGCGCTGACGGTACTGACCAGCACGGCCTGCAACCTCGGCTGCGGCTACTGCTTCCAGAACACCGGCCAGGACCCGAAGGGCGGCCACCGCCCGCCCCGGATCAACCTCCGCCGGCTGAACACCCGGACCATCGACCGGATCGTGGACTTCACCGCCGAGCGGATGGCGCAGGCCGGCCTGGACCGGCTCTACCTGCTGCTGTTCGGCGGCGAGCCGCTGCTCAACCCGCGCGGCTGTGTGGAGTTGCTGGAGCGCTGCACGCCCCTGGGGCTCGCCACCGCCGCCATGACCACCAACGGCGTGCTGCTGACCGGGCGGCGGGCCGTCCAGCTCGGCGCCGCCGGGCTGCGCGCGGTACAGATCACCTTCGACGGCAGCCGGGAGGACCACGACGCGACCCGGGTCACGCACGCCGGCGGGGGCACCTTCGACACCATCGTCGCCAACGTGGCGGCGGCCACCGAGGCCACCCGGCTCTCCTGGAACTTCCGGGTGAACGTCTCCCACCACAACGTGGACCGGATCGGCGCGCTCTTCGGCCAGCTCGACGGCAAGGTCGACCCGAGCCGGTGCACGTTCACCTACGCCTGGGTCGGCGACTCCGGGATCGGGTACCGCAACGACCTCGCGCGGGCCCGGCAGGTGGAGGACCGCTTCGTCGAGTGGGCGGTCGAGGCGCTCGAACGCGGCTACCGCTTCGCCAAGCCGAGCATGCGGACCACCTGCCAGATCTGCTCCGAGCCCGGCGGCCGCGAGGGCGCCGTGATCAACGCGGACGGCACGCTGTTCAGCAGCTGGCAGTCGGCCGGCAAGCCGGGCTTCGAGGTCGGACACGTCGACCACGGCTACCTGGAGACCGGCGCGGTGGCCGACCGCTGGGTGACCTGCGGCTACGAGTACGAGCAGGCCGACACCAAGGTCATGACGCGCTTCCAGGACAACGTCGACGCGCGGATCCTCGACCACCTGCACGCCACCGGCCGGCTGTAGCCGGGGAGGGGGCGGCCATGCTGGCTGGCGTGCTGCGCACCAACCGCGACTTCCGGCGGTCCTTCCTCGCCGACCTCACGTCGAACCTGGGCTCGGCGATGTCGACGATCGCCTACCCGCTGCTGGTGCTGAGCCTGGGCGGCAACGCGGCGCAGGCCGGGGCGGTCGCCACCGTCGCCCTGGTGACCAGGCTCGGCTTCCGCCTCCCGGCGGGCGGCCTGGTGGACCGGTGGAACCGGCGCCGGGTCATGCTGACGACCGACCTGGTGCGTCTGGTGGCGGTGGCCACCATCCCGCTGGTCGCCCTCTGGGGCTCCCCGTCCTACGCCCAACTGCTGCTGGTGGCCGCGGTGGAGGGCATCGCCACCGCGATGTTCGGGCCCGCCAACACCGTGCTCACCCGGGACGTCGTCGCCAAGGAGGACCTCGCCGACGCGCTGGGCATGGGCCAGGCCCTCCAAGCCGCCGTCAGCCTGGCCGGTCCGGCGCTGGGCGGCGTCCTCTACGCCGCCGACCGGATGCTGCCGTTCGCCGTGGACGCGCTCTCCTACGCCGTGTCGGCCGCCCTGATCTGGCGGATCACCGTCCGCCCCACGGCCGCGGAGCCACGGGCCGAGGACCGCGGGCTGACGGCGGGCATCCGCTGGCTGGTCCGCCGGCGCGAGCTGTTCGTCATCCTGGTCTACGCGGCCGTCATCAACCTGGTCGCGGCCGCCATCGATGTGATCGTCATCCTGGAGTTGCGGGCGAACGGGGCCTCCGGCTGGGTGATCGGGCCCGTGCTGTCCTGCGCGGGCGTCGGCGGGATCGTCGGCTCCCTGCTGGCGCCGTGGTTCGTCAAGCGGCTGAGCGTGCCGACCATCCTGCTCGGCATCGGGGCGGGCTGGACGGCGGTGCTGGCGGTGTTCACGCTGACCTTCGCGCCCGGGGTGGTCGCCGCCCTGCTGACGCTGCTGATGATGCTCTCGCCGGCCGCCGGCGTGGTGGTCGGGCACGCCCTGTTCGGGCAGACCCCCCGGCACCTGATCGGCCGGGTCAGCGCCGCCACCGGCCTGCTGCTCAGCGGGCTGGCCGCGCTGGGCCCGGTCGCGGCCGGCGCGCTGCTGCAGGGCCTCGGCGGGGCGGGCACCTGGGCGGTGATGGCGGTGCTGACGGCCGCGGTCACCGCGGGCGGCTGGATTCCGCTGCGGACCACCCAACGGCTCGCCGCCGGGCCGGCGGCCGACGGGGACGCGCAGCCGGCGGCCGGGCCACCGGCCACCCCGGACCTGGACGCGCAGGCCGGACCGGCCCCGGGCACCCGGACGGCTCCGGCCCCGGAGGCGGACCCGGAGCAGCCGGCGGAACCCGCCGTCGTCGCGCACGCCGCCCCGCCCGTCCCCGGCCGCGCCCCCGCGCCCGGCACCGGACCCACCGCCGCCCCGGCCGGCACCGACCCCGGGAGGAGCTCGGATGACTGACGGCCCGCCGCCGCCCGACCCGTACCGCTGGCTGGAGGACGCCGACGACCCGGCCGTCCAGGAGTGGACGGAGAAGCAGGACGCCCGCTACCGCGCCGCCGCCGACGGCTGGCGGGCGCGCGCGAGTGCCGAGGCCCGGCTCACCGAGCTGTCCGAACGCCTCGGTGCCCGCTCCGCCCCCCGCCCGGCCGGCGCGCGGCTGTTCCTCATCCGCTCGCTCCCCGGCGCCGAACACCCCGAGCTGGTCGTCGTCGAACCCTCCGGCGCCGTCCGGGTCCTGGTGGATCCGGCGCTGCTCGACCCGACCGGAGGCACCACCCTGGAGGAGTGGGAGCCGTCCTGGGACGGCCGCCGGCTCGCCTACCAGGTGGCGTCCGGCGGCACCGAGAACGCCGCCCTCTTCGTCCTGGACGTCGACACCGGCCGCGTCCTGGACGGCCCGATCGACCGGGTCCGCCGCAGCACCGTCGCCTGGCTGCCCGACGCCGACGGCTTCTACTACGTCCGCCGGCTGCACCCCGCGCTCCACCCGGGCGAGGGCCAGTACCACCGCCGGGTCCAGCTGCACCTGATCGGCGCCGACCCCGAACAGGACGCGGTGGTCTTCGGCACCGGCCGGGCGAAGACCCAGCACTACACCGTGCGGATCAGTGCGGACGGCCGCTGGCTGGTCGTCGGCGCCGCCGCCGGCGCGGTGCCCCGCCGGGACCTCTGGATCGCCGACCTGACCGAGGACCGGCCGGACCGGCCCCGGCTGCGCCCGCTCCAGGAGGGCCTCGACGCGCGGTCCCAGCCGCACCTGCGCCCCGGCACCGCGCCGGACGGCCGCTGCTGGCTCACCACCGACCTGCACGCGCCCCGGGGCCGGGTCGTGGTCACCACCCCGGGCGCCCCCACGCCGGACACCTGGACCGAACTGATCCCGGAGGACCCGCAGGCCGTCCTGGAGGACTTCGCGATCCTCGACGGTCCCGATCCGGACCGCCCGCTCGCCCTGGTGGTCCGCACCCGGCACGCCGTCGGCGAGGTCACCCTGCACGACCTGGCCGACGGCCGGCCGCTCGGCCCGGTGCCCGTCCCCCCGCTGGGCACCGTCGGCAAGGTCCGGGTCGCCGCCACCGACGCCCACCGGGCCTGGTTCGTCCACACCGACTTCGCCACTCCCCCGGCCGTGCTCTGCTACGACACCCGCACCGGTGCGGTGACGCCCTGGCCCGTCCCCGGGGCCGCCGTGGCCGAGCCCGCCGTCGACCCGGCCGACGGCCTCGAAACCCGCCGACTCGCCTTCACCTCCCGGGACGGCACCACCGTCCGGATGTTCCTGCTCGCCCGGCGCGGCGGCCCGGACCGCCCCCGGCCGGCGATCCTCACCGGCTACGGCGGCTTCGGCCAGTCGCTGACGCCCGGGTACGCGCCGGAGGCCCTCGCCTGGGTCCGGGCCGGCGGGGTCTACGCCGTCGCCAACGTGCGCGGCGGCGGCGAGGAGGGCGAGCGGTGGCACCGCGACGGGATGCTCGACCGGAAGCAGAACACCTTCGACGACTTCCACGCCGCCGCCGACCACCTGGTGACAGCCGGCTGGACCACCCCCGGACAGCTCGGCATCTGGGGCGCCTCCAACGGCGGCCTGCTGGTGGGCGCCGCCCTGACCCAGCGGCCCGCGAGCTTCGGGGCGGTGGTCTGCATGGCCCCCCTGCTCGACATGGCGCGCTACGAACTCTCCGGACTCGGGCCGAGCTGGACGGGCGAGTACGGCACGGCCGCCGATCCGGCGCAGCTCGCCCGGCTGCTCTCCTACTCCCCGTACCACCACGTCCGCGCCGGCACCCGCTACCCCGCCGTCCTGTTCGCCGTCTTCGACGGCGACAGCCGGGTGGACCCGCTGCACGCCCGCAAGATGACGGCCGCCCTCCAGGCCGCGACCGGCAGCGGGCAGCCGGTCCTGTTCCGTCTGGAACGCGGCGCGGGCCACGGCGCCCGCGCCGCCTCCCGCCGCACCGCGCTCTTCGCCGACCTCCTCGCCTTCTTCGCCGACCGCCTCGGCCTTCCGGCGGGCTTCTGACCCGGGGGCCGCAGCGCGGCTCACCCCGGGCGTCACTCCCGCGACGACGGGCCCGTCCGCGGCAGCAGGAGCTTCGCCACGGCCGGCTACGGGACCGATCCGCGCGGGACCACCACCGGCGGCCACGACGACACGACCGCGCGTACGGTCGCCGTCCGCGAGGGCGAGGAGTTCGACGAGCCCGCCCTCGGGGCGGTGTTCCGGCGGATCATCGCCGACAACCGGGCCGGCGGCCGGCGTGTGCGGGAGCGCGGCGGGTGGCCGGGCGCAGTTACCCGGCCGGCCCCCGACGGTCCGTCGGGGGCCGGGCAGGGCGGGCGGAGCGGGGTCGGGGGCCGGTCAGCAGGGTGAGCAGGTCAGCAGGTGAACTTGATCAGCCGGAAGGTCGCGTAGTGGTCGCCGGTGTAGTAGTCCTCCCGGTACGCCTGGCCGGTGACGATGCGCCGGGCGCCGCGGGTGGGCGAGCCGGGGGTCACCACGGTGTACTCGTGGTAGTAGCCGGTGGACCTGCTCGGCAGGACGCGCTCGCGGTTCTGGAAGACGACGCCGTCCTGGGAGTACGGGAACGGGCCGTTGCTCGCGATGAGGTCGAGGGTGTGGTCGGCCTCGGCCGGCAGCGCGGAGAGGCACACCGAGCCGCTCACGGTGGCGTGGGCCTCGGTGGCGGTCACGGCGGGGGCGAGGGTCAGCAGGGCGACGACGGTGACGGCGGCGGCGCGCGTCTTCCACGCGCGTAGAGTGCGGGTCATGACAACAGTGTGACCAGGCGCGGAGCGGCACCGGAAGGCCTGATCCAACTCTTCACCTGCGGGTAAGTCGCCGGACGGACGCGCGACTTGAACCGTACTCGGGCGGCCGGAAACCCGGCGCACGAACGCCCGCGCGCCGAACGTGCGCCCGGGCCGTCCGGACAGCTCCGAACGGCCCGGTCGGCCCGGTCGGCCCCGCCCAGCCCCGGCCAGCCCTGTCAGCCCCATCCGGTCGGTCAGCCCCGGGCCCCGCGCCCGCCCGCCGCGGCCCCCTCCCGGAGCAGCGCGGCCAGTGACTCGGCGTACGGCGACGGGCGCCGGCCCCGGGCGACGGCGATCCCGAAGTGCCGGGCGGGGCGGGGCGCCACCACCGGCACCACCCGGGTGCCGGGCAGCACCGGGTCGAGCGCGACGGACGGGACCAGCGAGACGCCGACCCCGGCCGCGACCAGGGTGCGGGCGAAGAAGTAGTCGGTCGTGGAACCCGCCACGCACAGTTCGAAGCCGGCCACGGCCGCGTACCGGCGCAGGAAGGTCTCGGTCTTCAGGCAGCCCAGCACCCAGCGTTCCTCGGCGAGTTCGGCGAGGTCCAGGGCCTCGCGACCGGCCAGCCGGTGCCCGTCGGGCAGCACCACCGAGAGCGGATCGTCCATCAGCGGGGTCCAGTCGAGGCCGGAGCGGTCTCCGGGGAGCACCGGCAGGGGGCCGTCGAAGTGGTAGGCGAGCGCGAGGTCGGCCACCCCCTCGCGCACCATCGGCAGGCTGTCCTCGGGCTCCCGTTCCAGGATGCGCAGTTCGACCTCCGGGTGGTCGGCGGTGAACCGGGTCAGCGCCGCCGGCAGGAGGTGCCGCCCGCCGCTGGTGAAGGTGGCGAGGGTGAGCCGGGGCCGGGCCGCGCCCAGCCGGCCGATCTGCTCCTGCGCGTGGCGCAGTTCGGCGGCGACCGCGGTGGCCGCCTCCACCAGCAGCTGTCCGGCCTCGGTGAGCCGCACACCCCGGGTGGAACGCTCCACGACCGCCGTGCCCAGGCCCCGCTCCAGCGCGGCGACCTGCTGGGACACCGCGGACGGCGTGAGCCGCAGGGCGGTGGCCGCCCGGTTGAAGCTCCCGTGCTCGGCGACCGCCCGCAGTACGCCGAGCCTCCGTACGTCGATCATCGCGCTCCCTCGGTCGACAGTTCTGCTGATGACTCGTTCAGCAGGTCGGTAGTTCCGCTGATGACGGTACGGCAGCAGAGTGGGGGCATGCGAAACGTCTGCGTCATCGGCGGAAGCCGGTACTTCGGCCTGCACCTGGTCACCCTGCTGCGGGACTCCGGTACCCGCGTCACCCTCGTCAACCGCGGCTCGACCCCGCCGCCGCCCGGGGTCGACCACGTCCGCGCCGACCGGTCCGACGAGACCGGGCTGGCCGCCGCGCTCGGCGGCCGCGACTTCGACGCGGTGATCGACCAGGTGCTCTACACCCCCGTCCAGGCGGCCGTCGCCCGCCGGGTGTTCGCCGGCCGCACCGGCCGGTACGTGATGACCTCGACGATGGAGGTGTACGACCCGGCCACCTCGCCGCTGGTGCGCACCACCGAGGGTGTTCCGGTGCCCGAGTCCGCCGTCGACCCGCTCCGGGCCGTCCCGCCGGAGCTGCCGTGGCACGATCCGGCGGCGCTCGCCCGGCGCACCGACGAGGCGACCGGGTACGCCGAGGGGAAGCGGCAGGCCGAGGCGGTGCTCGCGCAGGATCCGCCGTTCTCCTGGGCGAGCGTGCGCAGCGCCCACGTCCTGGGCGGCGGGGCGCGGGACTTCACCGGCCGGCTGGCGCACTACACGGAGCTGATCGCGGCCGGGCGGCCGGTCGCGGTGCACGCGAGGCCGCGGCCCACGTCCTTCGTCCACCACGAGGAGATCGCCGCCGCGCTGGTGCGGTCGGCGGCCTCCGACGACGCCGGTCCGGTGAACGCGTGCTCGCCGGACGCGCTCGACGTGGTCCGGCTCTGCGAGCTGGTCGCCGACCGGCTGGGGACCACCGCCCGCTACCGGGTGACGGCCGGCGAGGACGCCTCGCCGTTCTCCTTCGACCGCTGGTACCCGATGGACGACCGGCGCGCCGTCGCGCTCGGCCTGCGGTTCTCCCCGCTGGCCGACTGGCTGCCGGGCGCCGTGGCGGAGGCCGCCGCCCTCTCCCCGCGGGAGGTGTGACGTGCGACAGCGCACCATCGGCGCCGCGGCCGTCGGCGCGATCGGGCTGGGCGCGATGCCGCTCTCCGTCGAGGGCCGCCCGGACGAGGCCTCCGCCCTGGCCACCCTGCACAGCGCGCTCGACGCCGGGGTCACCCTGATCGACACCGCCGACTCCTACCACTGGCACGCCGGCGAACTCGGCCACAACGAACGGCTGGTGGCCCGCGCGCTGGCGAGCCGGACCGCCGCCGACCGCGCCGCCGTGCTGGTCGCCACCAAGGGCGGGCGCGGCCGGCCCGGTGACGGCTCCTGGACGGTCGACGGCCGCCCGGGCCGGCTGCGGCAGGCCTGCGAGGGCTCGCTGCGGCGCCTGGGCGTGGCGGCGATCGACCTCTACCAGCTGCACAAGCCCGACCCCCGGGTGCCGTGGGCCGAGTCGGTGGGCGCCCTGCGCGAGCTGCTGGATGCCGGGAAGATCCGGGCCGCGGGGATCTCCAACGTCGACGAGGGGCAGATCCTGGTCGCGCGGGACATCCTGGGCGCCGGCCTGGTCTCGGTGCAGAACCGCTTCTCCCCCGCCGTCCGCTCCGCCGAGCCGGAGCTGCGGCTCTGCGAGCGCCTGGGGCTGGCCTTCCTACCGTGGAGTCCGCTCGGCGGGCTGTCGCGCAGTGTCCTCGACGGCCCCGACGACGTCGCCGTCACGTCCGGCGCGTTCCACCGGATCGCCGCCGAGCGGGGCGTCTCGCCCCAGCGGATCGGCCTGGCCTGGCTGCTCGCACTGTCCCCCGCCGTCGTCCCGATCCCGGGCGCCCGCCGGTCCGCCAGCATCCGCGACTCCGCCGCGGCCGCCGACCTCACCCTCACTCCGGCCGAACTCACCGAGCTCTCCGAACTCAGCTCACTCGCCACACCGTTCGGCCCGGCGCAGCCCGGGCCCACCGGGTGAGGCGCCGGCCGTCGAAACGGCGGAGGGCCGGGGCACGCAGTCGCTGCGCGCCCCGGCCCTCCGCCGGCACTGCCCGGATCAGCCGTAGATCGTGAACACCGAGTCGCCCTGCCCGCCGTAGGCGTTGCTCAGGGCGAAGACGTGGCTGCTCGGACGGAAGATCCCGAAGGTCGTCCGGCCCCGGCCCAGCCAGTCGCCGACCACCGGAAGGTCACCCTTGACGCCGTAGGCGGCGGTGGAGACGCTGCCGTCGTCGTGCCGCAGGATGAACAGGTTCGGGTCGCCCTCGTTCCGCCCGGGGCGGAAGACGCCGAACTGGGCGTGGTGCACGCCGTCCCAGTCACCCACCACCGGAAGGTCGCCCTGGTCGCCGAAGCCCATGGTGGAGACGCTGCCGTTGTCGTGCCGCACCGCGAGGGTGCTGGTGCTCGGACGGAAGATGGCCAGCTGGTCGTGGTTGTCGCGGTCCCAGGCACCGACGACCGGGAGGTCGCCCGGCTCCCCGAACTGGACCGTGGAGACGGACTTGTCGGAGTGCTGCAGGGCGAAGGTGCCGGTGCTCGGACGGTAGATGCCGGACTGGCACCGGCAGGTGTTGTCCCAGGCGCCGACCACCGGAAGGTCACCCGGGTCCCCGAGGCTCCAGACCAGGTTCGCCTGGCCGGAGGCCTTCTGGTAGGAGAGCGCCCAACGGCCCTTGTCGAAGAGCCCGACGTGGCTGGTGGGGCCGCCGAAGTAGCCGGCGAACGGCACGCCGGCCTGCGGACCGGCGACGTTCTGCTGGGTCCCGGTGCTCGCGGTCCGGCCGTGGTCGTCGACGACGGTCTCGGTGACGGTGTACGTGCCGGCCACGCCGTAGTCGTGGGTGACACCGCTCGGCGGGGTCGGTCCCTCGCTGACGGCCGGGGCCGTGCCGTCACCGAAGTCGATGACGTAGCGGGCCACCGGCCAGGGGCTGACGGTCCGGTCCGTGACGGTGACCCGGGCGACGGTGCGATCGGGCTGGTACACCCCGAAGGACGGGCGGAGCTCGCCCACCGGGGCCAGCTTCACCGTCCCGGTGGAGGTGCGGACCAGGCCGGTCTCGCTGGTCGCGGTGAGCGTCAGCGTGTAACTGCCGCCCTCCGGGTAGTCGTGGTCGACGGTGATGTTGCTTGAGGTCACCGGGACCGGCGCGGTGCCGTCACCGAAGTCCAGGGTGGCGCCGACCGGTGCCCAGCCGGGGGTGTACCAGACCGTGGCCCGGGCGTTCAGCGGGTGCCCGGTGGTCGAGTAGGGCAGCGCCGACACCATGACGAACATGGTGTCCTGCAGCTCCACGGCGCCGCGGTCCTGGTAGCCGTTGCCGGTACCGGTGTTGGCGATCTTCGGGTGGTCGGCGCGCGGGTCTCCGTAGAGGTCGGTGTCCAGGGTGCCGGGCGCCGAGGCGTCGGCGGCGTCCGTCAGGCCCTCGACCGCGACCGGCCGGTAGTCCGTGGCCCACGGGGAGAAGGCCGGATCGGCCCCGTTGTCGTGGGCGCCCTGGCCGGTGGCGCGGAAGGCCTCCGGCGTCGCGTAGGAGGTGCCGCCCCACGCGTAGGCGGCCGCGCCCGGCGCGGGCTGGACGCTGTTGTAATCGATTTTGGTGCCCTGGGTCGAGCCTGCCGACACCGTCAGCGCGGGCGAGGAGACCGGTACTCCGCCGCACCGGTCCGCCGGACGCTTCGCCAGCACGTTGTTCTCGACGGTCGCGCCGGAGGAGCCGCCCGCGAACTCGATGTCGCTCAGGCAGTTCCGCCCGAAGGTGTTGCCGACCACGACGGTGCCGGGGGCGTCGGTGACCAGCACGCCCCGCCCCTCGGTCTCGGTCACCAGGTTGGTGGTGAGGACGGTGCCCGTCACCCCGGCCTCGACCGCCACGCCGATCGGGCCGGCCGAGGCGATCTGGCTGCGGCTCACCGTGACGCCGGCGCTGTGGCCGGTGATCCGGACGGCCGGACCCGGCTGGGCCGCGCCGCCGCTGCCCCCGCCCACGATGGTGCGGTCCAGGACGATCCGCTCGGAGTCCTTGACGAGCACGCCCTCCTGCGGGGCCATGATCTGCAGGCCCGTCACGGTGACGTCGTGCACGCCCGAGATCAGGAAGCCGTAGCCGGGGACGCCCGGCCCGTCCTGCTGACCGACCTCGACGCTCGTCGCCGGGACCTGGTAGGGGATGTCGGCCTTGAAGACGATCGGCTTGCCGGGCAGGCCCGAGCGCCTGACCGTGATCATGCCCTGGTAGGTGCGGTTCGGGGCGATCTGGACGGTCTGCCCCGGCTGGGCCGCGTCCGCGGCGGCCTGGATCCCGCAGTACGGCTGGGCCTGGGTGCCGGCCCCGGCGTCCGAGCAGTGCGCGGTGGTGCTGTTGTCCACGTAGAGCACGGCGGTCTCGGCCTGCGCGACCGAAGGCAGCGCGGTTCCCGCGCCGGCCGAGCAGGCGACGGCGATGGCTATGCCAACGCGACGGTGGAACGACAAAGTTGATCCCCCTGGGGTGACGTTCTGGTGGCGCGCCGGTCCAGGGGACGCCGAGAGACCCAGGGCGTCCCTCCTGCGCGGCGATCAGTATCCACGACGTCGCCGCAGCTCCGCACCCCGGTATCGGAGCTGCGGCGGCGGGCCCCGGGCCGGGGGTCAGGACAGGTCGTCGGCCGGGGTCTTCTCGGGCTGGACGGCGCAGACCGCGTTGACGCCGCCCGGGCCGAACAGCAGGGATCCGCCGACCAGGGTGCCCACCACGCCGCGGCAGACGGCGGCCTCCTGGGGCGTCTTCGGGCCTTCGGCGGCCGCCGGGTGGGCGGCCAGCAGCGGAGCGGCGAGCAGCAGGACGGCACCGGCCGCGCGGACGGCGTGGCGGAGCGGCTTCGGCATCGGGCTGAGCGGGAGCATGGGTCGGCCTTTCGGATCGGCGGGGGACGAGCCATCGCGGATCGGCGATGGACGAGCCATCCCTATCGGACCGGCCGTGCGCGGCGCCGGACTCTGCGCCGTCCGTGGGCGTGTCAGCCCGTGCCCGTCCGCTCAGCGCTCGTCCGGGTAGCCCCACTCGACGGCCGGGCGGGCGTGCGGCGCGACCTTCCCGACGGCCTCGGTGACGGCGCGCTCGAACGCCGGCCGCCAGGCGTAGAAGCGGGTGATGACCAGCGGGTACTCGCTCTCGCCCGAGACGATGAACTCCCCGTCCAGCTCGCCCACGCCGATCCGCACCTCGTCGTCGATCCGCTCGTCCCGCAGCACGGCGGCGAGTGCGTGCACCACCTCCCACGCCTGCTCCCGGCCGGTGAGACCGTCGACGAAGAGGGCGAGTTCTATGTTGACCGACACGGGGGGAATGGTATCCGGGCCGCCCCCGCCGACCGGCGGCGGGCGGGTCAGCGGGGGCCGAAGGACGCCCCGGGCGAGGCCAGCACCCTGGCGGCGCAGCGGTGGCCGCGCGCGGTGGCCTCGCGCAGGCCGACCTCGGCCAGGAAGCCGGCCAGGAAGCCCGCGGCGAACGCGTCGCCGGCGCCGGTGAGGTCGCGGACCTCGCCGACCGGCGGGACGGGCACCGCGAAGGGGGCCCGTCCGGGCGCGTCCACGGTGGTCGCCGCCGCGCCGGCCTTGGTGACCACCGTGGTGCCCGCCAGCCGGGCCCGCTCCGGGCCGGGCCGGCCCTCCACCAGAAGCCCGAGGAAGGCGGCCTCCTCCTGGTTGGCGAACAGCAGGGTGGGCGTCAACCCGGCGGCCAGGGCGAGGAAGCGCTCTCGGCCGAAGCCGGCGAGCATGCCGGTCGAGGAGGCGTCGATCGAGGTGGTGCCGCCCGCCCGGCGCACCCGCCGCAGGGCGTCGGCCGCCGCGCTCCCGACCGGCTCCCCGTCGAAGGAGTAGGCGGGCACGTGCAGGTGGGTCAGACCGGCGAGCCACTCGTCCGGCACGGTGTCCAGCAGGGTGGCCGCGCCCCGGTCGGGGAGCATCGTCCGCTCCCCGGCGTCGTCGACGAGGACGACGATGCTGCCCGTCTGCCCCCGCCTGACGACCCGTACGTCGACGCCGTGGCCCGTCAGTTCGGCGACCAGAGCGTCCCCCGCCGGGTCGTCGCCGACGCAGCCGAGGAACCGTGCGGGCCACTGCCCGGCGGCGAATCCCGCGACGTTCGCCGCGCTGCCGCCGCGCCGCCGGAAGACCCTGGCCGTGGAGTCGGTGCCGTGCCGCAGCGGCCCGTCGACCCAGACGACGACGTCCTCGACGAGGTCGCCGAGTACCCCGAGTACCTCGATCACCGGCGCTACTCCCCGCCCCGCAGCGCCGCCAGCGCGGTGGCGATCCGGCCGCCGAGGCGGACGTTGCCCCGGTAGACCGCGACGTTGACGTCCAGGCTGCGGCCCTGCGTGTCGCGCTGGATGAAGTCGAGCAGGAACGGCGTCGAGGCGTTGCCGGTGATGCCCCGGCGCTCGGCCTCGGCCCAGGCCCTGGTCAGCAGCGCGTCGAGCTCCTGGGGCGGCAACTGCTCGGCCGGGTCCACCGGGTTGGCGATCAGCACGGCCTGGGGCAGCTCCAGGCCGTCCCGGGCCGCGATGATCCGCGCGGCCTCCTCCGGGGAGTCCACCCGGTAGGCGATCTCGTGCCCGGAGTCGGTGACGTAGAAGCCGGGGTACCGGCGCGTCCGGTAGCCGATGACGGGGATGTTGAGCGTCTCGAAGCGCTCCAGGGTGGCCCGGATGTCCAGGATCGACTTCACGCCCGCGCTGATCACGGTGACGGGCGTGGCGGCCAGCGTGGTGAGGTCGGCGGACTCGTCGAAGCTCTCGGCCGCGCCGAAGTGCACGCCACCCAGCCCGCCGGTGGAGAAGACCCGGATCCCCGCCCGGTGGGCGAGGAAGGCGGTGGCCGCGACGGTCGTCCCGCCGTGCCGGCCCAGCGCGGCGACCACCGGCAGGTCGCGCAGGCTCGCCTTGTCCAGGTCGTCCGACTCGGACAGTTCCTTGATCTGGTCCGGGCCGAGTCCCACGGTGGGCACCCCGGCGAAGACGCCGATCGTCGCCGGGACGACCCCGGCGGCTCGCAACCGCTCCTCCGCCTCCAGCGCGACCTCCAGGTTGCGGGGCCGCGGAAGGCCGTGCGTGAAGATGGTCGACTCCAGGGCGACGACGGGCGCGCCGTCGGCGACGGCCCGGGCGACGTCGTCGGAGATCCGGATGGGCAGTCCGCTCATGGGAGGCACGAACTCTCTCTGGGGTGCCACCACGCTGTGGCAGTTCCGGTCAGCCTAGGGACGGTTCGCATCGGGATCCAGAAGGAGTACCGGGCCTTCCCATAGGGTTTCGACTATGGGATTCACCTTGCGTCAGCTCGAAGTCTTCCTCGCGGTCGCCGACGGTCTGCACTTCGGCCGCGCCGCCGAGCGCCTGCACATCTCGCAGCCGACGGTCAGTCAGGAGGTCGCCCGGCTGGAGCGGGCGGTCGGCGTCGAGCTCTTCGACCGCAGCCGCCGGGCCGTCGTCCTCACCCCGGCGGGCGAGGTGATGGCCGACGAGAGCGCCCGGCTCCTCGGCCAGGCCGCCGCCCTGCTCGCCCGGGTCCGGCTGCACGAGGAGGCGCGGACGGGCACCGCCCGGATCGTCGCCTCCCCCAGCGTGATGAACCGGCTGCTGCCCGCCGTGGTCAGCCGGGCCGAGCGCGAACTGCCCGCGCTGGACACCGCGGAGCTCGCCGTCGACACCGGCCGCGTCTCCTCGACGCTGGCCGCCGAGCTGGCCGACATCGGCCTGGGCCGCTTCCTCGACGAGGTGCCCGGCTACCGGCGGGAGACCCTCGCCGACGAGCCCGTCCGGGTCGCGCTGGGCCGCGACCACCCGCTGGCCGGGCGCGACGCCGTCCGGCTGTCCGAGCTGCGGGACCTCCCGCTGCTGCTCTGGCCCCGCGAGCAGCACCCGCGCTACTACGACCACGTCCTCGGACTCTGCTCCGAGCACGGCGTGGAGCCGCCGGTCCTGGTGAGCCCGCCGCGCATCGTCGGCTCACGGCTCTACCTGCTCTCCCAGAACCGGGCGTTCTCGCTCGTCCCCCGCTCGATGACCGGTCACCTCACCGAGGAGGTGGTCACCGTCCCGCTCGCCGGCCGGGCCACCCTGCCGCTGGAGATGCAGTGGCGGCTCGACGACGGCCGGCCCCGGCTGGCGGCGCTGCGCGAGCTGATCCGCCAGGAGGCGGGCACGCTCCAGGGCGACTGATCTCCAGGACGGCTGAGCTCCAGGGCGGTTGACCTCCAGGACGGCGGATGCGAGCCGCCGGCCGCCGCTCGCGCCACCGTCGCGCCAGCGCGCGCGCCACCGCGTGCGCCACGGCGGGCCGGGTACGGGGGAGGCGCGTGCCGAATCGTTCGCCACCAGGGAGGGGAAACCGGCCAGAACCGGCCGGGTGGCCGGAATGTTGCATCCACGTGAACCGGTTCCGCAGACTCTCGCACCATGCCGCCCACCGCACCGCCCTGACCTGTACCGCTCTGGTACACGGGGGCCGAGCCCTGGCCGCGGCCGTCGAACGCCTCGACCGCCGGGCCATCGCCCTGCTGCTCGGGCTGGTCCGCCCGGTCACCGCCCGGCTGACCGCCCTACTGCGCCGCGCGGTGGCCGCCAACTGCGGCGACGCGCTGAACCGGCACCTCCCCTGCCGCGGCCGGGAGCCCGTCCAGGACCGGTGGACCGAGGGCGCGCCCGGGCACCGGGACGCCGGCTGACCGCCCGGGGCCGGGGCCACCCGCCGGCGGGGCGGGGGCGGGCGGGCGCGAACCGACCGTCAGGTGTGGTCCCGGGGCCCGAGGATCAAGCCCGGCAGAGCCCGGTCGTCCAGTCGACGGTCGCGGCGGCCTGCGAGTACGTCCACTCCGGCGCCAGCAGGTCGCGGTCCAGCTGGGCCGCCGCGACCTTGTCCTCGACCACGTAGCCGAAGTCCTGCAGCCAGGCCGGGTAGAGGTTCTTCGACCCGGTGTAGAAGGCCGAGCCGTCGACCGCGACCAGCTTGTGGTGCAGCGCGTACGGGTGCCCGTCCGCCCAGGTGGCGGTCGGCGCGGCGCGGAAGGACGCGAGCTGGAGGTTGCCGCAGAGCGCGGCGCCCGCCTTCGCCGGGTCGCCGGTCAGCCGGGTCAGCCGGGCCCGCAGCACGTCGGAGACCTCGGAGAGCGACTTGATCTGCGAGTAGCCCCCGCTGCCGACCGTGCCCCGGTTCGCCGGGTCGCTGACCACGATCCGCACCTTGACCCCGGCCACCAGCTTGGCGGCCAGCAGGTCGTAGAGCCGGGCGTCGTAGCGCGGCAGCGGCGGGCAGGTGCCGTTCATGTCCTGCTGGGAGATCTCGATGTGGCTGCTCGCACTGCCGACGAGCGCGCGCAGGGCGTTCTCCTCGGGATTGACCGTCTCGTAGTCGCGATCGGCGTTGGTGTTGTCGTGCAGGGCCAGCGGACCGCACTGGGTCTCGGAGACCCCGGCGACCGGGGCGGGCCGGTAGGCCGAGGCGGGGTCCGCGGCCTTGACGCCGACACCCAGGCCGCCGACGGCGATCACCGGAACGCTGCCGGTGGCGGGCGCGGCGGGGTTGGTGTCCCGCTCCATCGAGGGCCGGCAGGCACCGCCGTCGGAGGAGGCGAACCACGCGTTGTCGAACAGGCCGGTGCGGCCGCAGGTCCACGCCCACAGGGTGTCCAGGTAGCGCGCGGCCGAGGTGGCGGCCGGGCCGGTCAGGGCGAGGTCGACGTCCGAGACGGGGTGCGCGGTGTCCAGGTAGTCGTCCTTCCACCCGTTGATGCCACCGGCGATCACGCTCCGGCCGTCGACCACCAGCAGCTTGGAGTGGTTCCAGGAGAACGCCGTGCGGGAGGTGGTCATCGAGGCGACGTTCAGCGTCACCGAGCCGGCCGCGGGGCCGAGCCTGGCCAGCAGCTCGTCGCGGTAGCGGGAGGGGAGGACGTTGGCGTTGTAGAGCGGTGCCGCGCCCACCAGGATCCGCACCTGGGGGCGGTGGCCGGCCGCGACCGAGGCCTTGAGCCCCGCCACCAGCGCGTCCTGGAAGCCGCCGTTGGGGAACGGCGCGAGGGTGGAGACGTCGACCGTCCGGGTGGCCGAGGCGACGTCCGCCTGCATCCTGGCCAGCAGCGCACGGGTGCCCCGGCGGTCGGCGCAGCCGGCGTCACCCCAGCAGCCGGGCGTCTGGAGCAGCCAGCCGGCCGGATCGTCGGCGGTGCCGGCCAGCGCGTTGCCCTCGGTGCGCTCCCAGACCGAGCCCTCCAGACCGGGCGACACCTCGCGCAGCGCGCGCTCGACGGCGTCGAGGTGGGCCGTCCCCCCGTCGGCGGCGGCACCCTCGGCGGGGGCCGCGAGGGCCGACGGGGGCGGGACGGCGGCGAACAGGGTGGTGGCTGCGGCGACGGCCAGGGCCGAGCGGACGAGGCGGCCGGACCGGCGGGACCAGGGGAGGCGCACGTGAGGTTCCTTCAGGGAGCGGCGGGTGGTTCACCCGTGGGACACCCTGAGATTACCGAAAAGTAACTTGCTGTCGAATCTGCGCATGACAACCAGTCACCGGGCCGGAAACAGACCCGCCGGTCGACCCCCGCCGATCGGCCGACACATCGTCAGGCGCCGGTGTGACGGTACGTCGATCAGCGGTGTCACGCGGCGGGACGCGCTCGCGGGACGCGGCGGGCCGACCGTCCGTCCCGGTCACACCGGGGCACGTCCGGGCGGGTGACGGCGGCGGCGATCCGGCCCCCGCGACCGGCGAGCCGGGCGCCCGCCCGGCCCCGGATCCGTAGCGTCGGCCCATGCTCCTCGGCCTGCTGGCGGCGCTCCTGGCCGCCCTCCTCACCGGCTCGGCCACCGTCCTCCAGGCGGTGGG
This sequence comes from Kitasatospora sp. NPDC005751, assembly GCF_040630835.1. Lineage (NCBI taxonomy): Bacteria > Bacillati > Actinomycetota > Actinomycetes > Kitasatosporales > Streptomycetaceae > Kitasatospora > Kitasatospora sp. NPDC005751. The sequence continues at coordinate 116,165 of NZ_JBEXYC010000010.1, read as the reverse complement.
CGCGCGCCGCGCCGCGGTGGGCCACCACGCGGGCGAGGCCGCCGCGCTCGCCGGGGCGTTCCGCCAGTGGCCGTTCCTGGTGGGTGTCGGAATGGACATGCTCGGATTCGCCGCCGAGCTGGTCGCGCTGGAGCGGCTGCCGCTCTACGAGGTCGAGGCCGCCCTGGCCTCCGCCCTCGCCGTCACCGCCGTGGGGGCGTCCCGGGTGCTGCGGATCCGGCTGCGGCGCAGCGAGTGGATCGGGGTGGCCTCGGTCTGCGCCGGGCTCTGCGTCCTCGCGCTCACCGCCGGACACGACGGCCGCGGATCCGGCGACCAGCCGCTGCGCCTGGGCGTGCTGCTCGTCTCGGTCGCCCTGACGGCCGTGGGGTGGGCGGTGGTCCACCTGGCCGGGGCGCGGCGCGCCCCGCTGCTCGGCCTGGTGGCCGGCCTGCAGTTCGGGGTGGTGGGCGTCGCGGTCCGGGTCCTGCCGGGGGCACGGCTGCCGGAGCTGTTCGGCGAACCCTCGGCGTACGCGATCGCCGTCGCCGGGCTGGGCGGCTTCACCGCGCTCACCTGGGCCATGCAGAGCGGGTCGGTCACCGCCGCGACGGCGGCGATGGTGCTCGGCGAGACCCTGGGCCCCGCGATCGTCGGGGTGCTGCTGCTCGGCGACCACACCCGTCACGACGCCACGCCGCTCGCCGTCGCCGGGTTCGCCGCCGCGGTCCTGGGCGCGCTGACCCTGGCGCGCTTCGGTGACGCCGAGCAACCCGCCACCGCCGGGCCCTGAGCCCCGGACGGCCGCCGGCTCCCCGCGGCGCCGGGCCGGGGCCCGGCGCCGCGAAGCGGCAGGTGCGGAACGGCAGGTGCGGAGCGGGAGGTCAGGCCGCCGGGCCCGCGAGGACCTCGTTGACCAGTTCGCGCGCCTCGGCCTGGACCCGGGCGAGGTGGTCGGCCCCGTGGAAGGACTCCGCGTAGATCTTGTAGACGTCCTCGGTGCCCGAGGGGCGGGCCGCGAACCAGGCGTTCTCGGTGCAGACCTTGATCCCGCCGATCGCGGCGCCGTTGCCGGGCGCCTCGGTGAGGACGGCGGTGACCGCCTCGCCCGCCAGGTCGCCGGCGCGGACCTGCTCCGGGGACAGCCGGGCCAGCAGCGCCTTCTGCTCGCGGTCGGCCGGGGCGTCCACCCGGGCGTAGGCGGGGGCGCCGAAACGCTCGGTGAGGTCGCGGTAGTACTCGCTGGGCGTGCGGCCGGTCACCGCGGTGATCTCCGAGGCCAGCAGGGCCAGCAGGATGCCGTCCTTGTCGGTGGTCCACACCCCGCCGTCGCGGCGCAGGAACGACGCCCCGGCCGACTCCTCGCCGCCGAACGCGATCGAGCCCTCCAGCAGCCCGTCGACGAACCACTTGAAGCCGACCGGCACCTCGACGAGGTCCCGCTTGAGGTCGGCGGCGACCCGGTCCAGCATCGAGGAGGACACCAGCGTCTTGCCCACCGCCGCGTCCACCGGCCAGTCGGCGCGGTGGCGGTACAGGTAGTCGACGGCGACGGCCAGGTAGTGGTTCGGGTTCATCAGGCCGCCGTCCGGCGTCACGATGCCGTGGCGGTCGGCGTCCGCGTCGTTGCCGGTGGCGATCGCGAACCGGTCCCGGCGCTCGATCAGCGAGGCCATCGCGGCCGGCGAGGAGCAGTCCATCCGGATCTTGCCGTCCCAGTCCAGCGTCATGAACCGCCAGGTCGGGTCGGTGACCGGGTTGACGACGGTCAGGTCCAGCCGGTGCGTCTCGGCGATCCGGCCCCAGTAGGCGACCGACGCCCCGCCCAGCGGGTCGGCGCCGATCCGCAGGCCCGCCGCCCGCACCGCGTCGAGGTCCAGCACCGAGACCAGGTCCTCGGTGTAGGCGGTGAGGTAGTCGTGGCGGCCGGTGGTCGCGGCGGCCAGGGCACGGGCGTAGGGCACCCGCTTGACGCCCCGCAGGCCGTCCCGGATCAGGGCGTTGGCGCGGTCCTGGATCCAGCCGGTGGCCTCCGAACCGGCCGGACCGCCGCTCGGCGGGTTGTACTTGAACCCGCCGTCGCGCGGCGGGTTGTGGGAGGGCGTCACCACGATGCCGTCGGCCAGTGCCTGCGGGTGGCGCCGGTTGTGGGCCAGGATCGCGTGCGAGACGGCCGGGGTGGGGGTGTAGCCGTCGGCGCTGTCCAGCAGGACGGTGACGCCGTTGGCCGCCAGCACCTCGACGGCGGTCGCCCGGGCCGGCTCGGACAGGGCGTGGGTGTCCGCGCCGAGGAACAGCGGGCCGGTGGTCCCCTGGGCCACCCGGTACTCGCAGATCGCCTGCGTGGTGGCGGCGATGTGGTCCTCGTTGAACGCGGCGTCCAGCGAGGAGCCGCGGTGCCCCGAGGTGCCGAACGCCACCCGCTGGCCCGGCTCCTCCGGGTCCGGGTGCAGCGTGTAGTACGCCGTCACCAACCGTGCCACGTCCACCAGGTCGTCCGGCTGCGCCTGCTGCCCGGCCCGTGCGTGTGCCATCGTCTCTCCCACAGTGTTCCTCGCCGTGCGCCGGCCGCGCGGCCCGGCGCATCCTTCTGCCCCGTGCTCACCGATCGTAGCCAGCGCGCGACCTTCGGCCCACACGGGGCGACCCCCGGGCACCGGACCATCCGGCACGAGCGGCGCCCGGCGAGGCGGGGCGGGGGGCGCACGACCGGGGCGCGCACGGCGACGGCGGAACACCCCGGAACCGGGCGACCGGCGACCCCGGGCACCGGAGCACCCCGCACGAGCGGCGCCCGGCGAGGCGGGGGGTCGCAGCCCGGCCCGGGCCGGTGCCCGGAGCGCCGCACACGGCCACCCGGCCCGGACCCGGGGCGCGCACGGCGACGGCGGAACACCCCGGCACCGGGCGACCGGCGACCCGGCGCGGGCCCGCGGGCGCTCAGTCGCCGGGGTGAGGCTCCGCCGGCCGTGCCCGGAGGCCGGGCCGGGGTCGGAGCGCATGGGTGACGCCCCAGGCCGCGGCCGCCAGGCCGGCCAGGGCGATCGGGCGCGACCACTCCCCCGCGCCGGTCGACGCGAGGGCCACGGACAGGACCAGGCCGGACGCGGCGAGGGCGGCCAGTGCGTGCACGGGCCGGACGCGGTCGCGCTGCGGGCCGAGGACGTCGACCAGCAGCAGGTAGCCGATCAGGAGCGCGACCACCGCCGCGATCCCGCCGAACGGGGGCTCGCCCAGCGCGGCCAGCAGCACGCTCCCGGCCGCCAGCACGGTGCTGCGCGACGCGGCGAGCCGACCGGGCCAGCTGTGCGGGCGGCGCGGCGGCTCGTCCAGCGGCGGGGCGGCCCAGAGGGCGAAGACCGCGGCGACGACCGCGGCGACCGGGCCGAACCGGTCCACCGCGCCGTCGACGGTGCCGCCGACCCCGGCGGCGGTGAGCGCCAGCGCCACGCCGGTGCAGCGCAGTGCGGCCCGCTCGGCCCACCCGACCCACCGGGCGGCGGGCGCGATCCCAGGCTCGGCAGCGACCGAATCAGCGACCGAGGCGGTTGTCGGGGCAGCGGCCAGGGTGTCGTCGACGGTGGTCATCGGGCTCCTCCCCCGATCCGGCGGCGCAGCAGTGGCGCGAGCGCCAGGTCGAGCGCCTCGCCCGGGGTGTAGCGGGCCACCGGGATGCCGCGGGCGCGCAGCGCCGAGCGCATCGCCTCGCGTTCGGCGTGCCAGAGCCGCAGGGCCACCGCGCCGATCTCGTCACCGGGCTCCACCGCCGGTTCGCCGGCCGGGACCTCCACCACGACCAGCGGGTTGCCGCGGTCGCGGACCTGGCCGAGCACGTCCAGGATGCGCTGGTCGGCGAGCGAGGTGAAGGCGTACACCAGCGCGTGGCCGGGCAGCGCCGCCGCCGGGAGCCGGGGCACCAGGGGGCCGCGGTGGCCCCGGTCCTGGCGGACCTCCAGCACGCTCTCCACCATCCGGTAGAAGTGCCGGTCCCCGCTGCCCGCGGCGAGCCAGCGCAGCTTCCCGCCGACCGCGATCAGGCCGACCCGGTCGTGCCGGCGCAGGTAGGCGCGGGTCAGGCCGCCGGCCGCGCGCAGCGTCTCGTCGAGGCTGGACCGGCCGGTGGCCGCGTCCAGGAAGTCGGCCAGCGTGTCCAGCAGGACGACCGCGTCGGCGGCCCGCTCCGCCGCGAACTGGTTGATCTGGACGGCGTCGCGGCGGGTGGTCGACGGCCAGTGGATGCGCCGCTGGCGCTCACCGGGCACGTGCGGGCGCACGCCGACGACCTCGACGCCGGTGCCCTCGTGCGCGGTGGTGTGCTCGCCGAGGCGTTCGGGCAGCCGTACCGGGATCGGGGTGAGTCGGGCCGCGCTCGGTACCGGGAAGACGTCCACCGTGCCGAGGTCGGTGCGCACCGTCCGGCGGGCCAGACCGCCGGCGTCGTAGACGTCGATGTCGACGCTGCCCAGGGTCCAGCGGCCCCAGCGTTCGGCCCGGAGCACCAGGTCGACCTCGGTGGCGCCGACGGTCACCGCCGTCAGGGCGACGCCGGGGCCGAGGGCGACGGCCGGGTCGAGCCGGCCGATCCGTCCGTCGTGGCGGACGGTGACCCGTACGGTGATCGGCTCGCCCTCCAGGCAGCGGCTCGGCTCGACGCTGTTCTCGGCGGCCAGCCGGGACGGCCGGCCGGTGCCCGGGGCTGCCAGGGCGAGCAGGACGGCCGGTCCCGCGGCCAGCGCGAGCAGCCAGGCGTGGCCGGTGGCCAGCGCGGCGACGGCCGCGACGGTGGCCACGGTGAGCAGGCGCAGGGTCCGCTCGCCGGGGCGCCAGTGCGGGGAGGGCGGGGTGCTCGGCAGGCCGGCCGCGGTGGCCCGGGCGCTGCGGGCGACCAGGCGCGCGGCGGCCTGCTCCGGGCCCCGGGTGGCCGTCCGCCGGGCGGTTCCCGGGCCGGTGCGCGGGTCGGCACTCAGGCCGGACCGCGTACCGGTCGGCCCTCCGGTCCGGGCGGTCCGGGCCGGGCGGCCGCGGGCGGGGCGCGCACCGGGGCCGGCGGCCGGGCCGGCGAGCCGCCGTACCGGGCGCCCGCCGGGTCCCGCGCTCTGGGCGGCGAGCCGGCGGGCCTGCTGCCCGGGCCGGTCGGCGGCGGAGGGCTCGGGGTTCACCGGGCGGCGTCCGGGGCGTCCATCGGGCCGCTCCCCGGCCCGCCGGCCGCGCGCGGCAGGGTCTGCGGCGCCGGGACGGCGGCGACCAGGCGCGCCAGCACGTCGTCCGCCTCGACCTGGCGCACCCACAACTCCGGGGTCAGGGTGATGCGGTGGGCCAGGGCCGGAACGGCGAGCGCCTTGACGTCCTCCGGGGTCAGGTAGTCGCGGCCCTCCAGCATCGCGCGGGCCCGGGCCAGCTGGACCAGCGCGAGACCGCCCCGGGGCGAGGCGCCGACCTGGATCTGCGGGTCGTTGCGGGTGGCGTGGACCAGCGCGATCACATAGTCGACCAGGTCGTCGTCGACCTCGACCCGCTCCAACGCCGCCCGCATGGCGAGGAGTTCGGCCGGACTACTGACCGTCTCCAGGACCGGCTCGGGCACCGCCCGGTCCAGCCGGGCCCGGAGCATCGAGGCCTCCAGACCGGTGGTGAGGTAGCCCATCCGCACCCGGAGCAGGAAGCGGTCGAGCTGCGCCTCCGGCAGCGAGTAGGTGCCCTCGTACTCGATCGGGTTGGCGGTGGCGATCACCACGAACGGCTGCGGCAGCCGGCGGGTGGCACCGTCGACGGAGACCTGGCCCTCGGCCATCGCCTCCAGCAGCGCGGCCTGGGTCTTCGGCGGGGTGCGGTTGATCTCGTCGGCCAGCAGGAGCTGGGTGAAGAGCGGCCCGGGGCGGAAGACCATCTCGCCGCTGCGCCGGTCGTAGAACGGCGCGCCGGTGACGTCCGAGGGCAGCAGGTCGGGCGTGAACTGGATCCGGCGGAAGTCCAGGCCGAGGGTGGTGGCGAACGAGCGGGCCAGCAGGGTCTTGCCGAGCCCGGGCAGGTCCTCGATCAGCACGTGGCCGCCGGCCAGCACCCCCAGCATCACCAGTCGGAGGGCCTCGGGCTTGCCGACCACGGCGCGTTCGATCTCCTCGACCACCGCGCGGGCGCGGCGGCCGGCCTCCTGCGGCGTCAGCACCTGGGCCTCGGCCGGACGCCCCGGGGACTGCTCGGCCACCGGGGCGTGCTCGGTGTCCGGGACGGGGGCCTGGGGAACGGCGGTCATGGCTCTCCTGAAGGGCGGCGTCGGCCGGCCAACTACCGGGTCCGGCGGGGGTGCGGGGAAACGGCGGGTGCTGGGCGTCCCTCGGGGACGGCGCCGGCTACCCGGACTTCGACGGCCTGGGGCCGGGCGGCTGGAGGGATTCGAGCCGGTCGACGAGGGCGAGCAGGACGGGGCCCGGGAGGGCCGCGTCCGGGTCCGCGGCGTCCGGGTCGATCCACGGCCACAGCCGGGGACCGATCAGTTCGGCGGCCCGGGCGCGGTCGGTGTCGAGCGAGACGCCGTGGGTCTCGGACAGGCGCGCCGCGAAGAGCCGCCGGAGCCGGCCGCGCAACGGCCGGGCGTCGCCGTTCGGGTCGAGGCCCTGACGGACGGTCCAGCGCCAGTCGCCGAGGCCCGGCTCCCGGGAGTCCATCACGCGCTGCCGGTCGCGCAGGCCGATGTCGAGGAAGCCCGCACCGGCCACGTACCGGCCGGCGACCAGTCCGGTGGCGGTCAGCAGGACGGCTCCGGCGGCGGCCGCGGGCGCGCCGCCGACCAGCGCGAACAGGACCTCGGCCAGTACGGCCGCCACCGTCAGCTCGATCAGGCTGTGCCGGACCGAGCCGGGTGCGGCGAGCTCGCCACCGGCCCGGACCTTCGGGTCCACGGCTGCGGGGGCGGGGGCGGCGGAGGAGACGGCAGGGTCGGCCTGTCGCCCGTGCCGGCGGGCGCTCATCGGTGGCCTCCGGTACCGGCCGACCCGGCTGCCCCGGCTGCCCCGGCTGCCCCGGCTGCCCCCGCCGTCGCGGGCTCCGGCGGTGGCCCGGCCCGGTCCGCCAGTCGCTCGGCGAGCGCGTCGAGGGCCGACCGCGCCCGGCGCACATGGGTCTCGTCCATCGGGTGGGTGGAGTACCGGGCCTCCCGGAACAGCGCGGTGAGCGCCCGCGCGTGGACGGGGTCGACGCGGTCGTCGGTCACCGCACGCTCCAGCAGTTCGGTCGGGCTCTCGGGAGCCCGGCGGGACAGTCCGGAGGCCGCCAGCGAGGCCTCCATCGCGGCGTAGCAGGCGATCACCGCCGCCCGCGCGTCGGCGCCGGTGAGGGCGCGCCGGGCGGTGTCGACCGCGGCGGCCAGGGCGTCCTCACCTCGGGCCGGCGCGGCGGGCAGTCGCGCCGACGGCGGCCGCCGGGCGATCCGCAGCCGCCGCAGCAGCAGGACGGCGACCACCACCACGACGACCACCAGGGCGACGGCGAGCGCGCCGAACACCACGGGGATCACCGTCGAGAGCCAGCTCTTGCCGGACACCGGGTCGGGCCAGACCGGCGGCGGCGACGCCGGGGGCGGGGTGAAGTCCGGCACCGGCGGCAGCGACGGCGGATCGACCGAGTCCTCGACCGCCCGCCCGTGGAAGACGAACAGCAGCACCGGCACCGCGGCGGCGGCCCCGGGCAGCAGGACCGCGGTGGCCTCCCGCAGGCGCTCCGCCCACGGCGTCGGCCCGTCGAGGTGGCGGACCTCCGCGCGGAAGCGCAGCGCGAAGCGGCCGATGACGAACAGCCAGCCGAGCGCGAGCAGCAGGACGAGTCCGAGGGCCTCCACCGGCACCGTGGCGGCGGGCGCACCGAGCAGACCGCCGTCCGGCCGCAGGGCAGAGGCCGCGAGGAGCAGGCCCACGACGGCGACCAGGACGCCCACGGTCCGGCCGGCCGACCCGCCCGCGCGCTCGGTGTCGCCCGCGCGGTCGTCCGGACCGCTTCGCCCGTCGTGGCGGGGCCCGCTCGGGTGCAGTTCGTCGTCCACGCGGCCGTCTCCCGGTTCCCCCGCAGCGCGGTCGGCTCCGCGCGAGGATGCAGCGTCGCACACCAACTGTCGTATTGTCACCCCGCGTCGCGGGCCACCGAGGCCTCCGCACCCGGGCGGCCGCCGCCCCCGCGAACGGGCTCAGACCAGGCGGTGCATGCCCACCGAGTGCGGGGCGGTCTCCCGGAAGCCGTACCGGGCGTAGAGCCGGTGGGCGTCACCGTCGGCGATCAGCGAGACGTAAGCGCCCGCCGGGGCCCGGCTCTCCAGTTCGGCGGTCAGCAGGGCCATGATCCGCCCGCCGAGGCCGCGGCCCTGGTGCTCGGGCAGGACGCAGACGTCGGCGATCTGGAAGACGGACCCGCCGTCGCCCACGATCCGGCCCATCCCGACCACCCGGCCGTCCAGGTGCACCGTCACCCCGTGCCAGGTGTGGGGAAGCCCGGCCGCCACCGCCGCGGCGGGCCGGTCGCTCATCCCCGCGCCGGTCCGCAGCCGTCGGAAGGTGTCCACGTCCGGCACACCGGCCCGCAGCTCGTAATGGTCACTCGTGCTAGTCATGCATTACAGGATAGCCACCGCCGCCCCTCCCGGCGGAACGCGCGGGTCGGGACGGCGGGCGGGACGGCGGTGGCGGGACGGGCCGTCAGCCCCGCGTCAGGGCGAGCGACTGCACGGCGGGGAGCTTGCGCCAGTCGCTGGAGACGATGCTCGCGTGCGCCCGGGCGAGCTGCTCGGTACGGCCGCGGGCCTGGTCGGCGGTGGGGTCGGTGGCGCTGATCGCGGGTGCGACGTTCTGCGCGTCGGTCATCGTCAGCAGGTAGTGCCGGCTGTCGTACCAGGCGGTGTCGATGCCGCCCAGGTAGGCGGCGGCGTCACCGTCGAAGACCACGAACCAGGGGCGGATCGCCGCCTCCGGGTACTTGGCGCGGGGATCGCCGGCCGCGGCGCCGTGCACGGCCGGGAACACCTGGGCGTCGCCGATCCGCCCGGCCGCGGCCAGGTCGCGCAGGTGACGCCCGTACTCGACGTCGGTGTGCAGGGTGTCGAAGGGGTTGCCCTCCTCCAGCGATCCGGGGATCACGTACACCAGCACCCGCCCGGCGAGCGAGGCCCTGGTCGGCCAGTTGCCGGCCCGGACCGCGTCGTCCGCCGTGGCGTACGAGCCGCCGCCCGGCCTGGCGAGCAGGTCGGCCGGGCGCAGCACGGCGGAGCCCAGGTGGCCGGCGATCAGGGAGTCGAGCTGGGCGGGGCCCATGCCGCGGTTGGCGGCGAACCCGGCCTTGAGCTCCAGCTTGACCACCAGCGGGCCGGCGCCGGGGTGGGCGCCGAGCCAGACCCGGACGTCGTCCAGGCAGGTCTCCAGGTTCTTGTTGGCACCGCCGGTGTAGAGCTGGGCGGGCGTGCTCGCGCTGACGCAGTTGTTGGCGTTGCCGAGCGGGTTGGAGTGGCTGACCTTCCACTCCTTGGTCACGGTGTCCGTCCAGGCGTCCAGCTCGATCATGCCGGTGCCGGTGTCCAGGCCCTGGGCGAGGTAGCCGAACGCGGCCGGGTCGTAGGTGTTGTGCAGCCCGACGGTGGTGGCCGAGCCGAACGGGAGCTCACCGGGGCCGCTCGCGGCGGCCGACTGCACCGGAAGGAGGGCGGCGGCCGCGGCGAGCAGACCGGTGGCGATGGTGCCGGCGAGGGCGCGGCGTGCGGTCACGATGACTTGTCCCCTTGTCAGAACGCGGTCGGCGGTCGCTTCCGCCGTTCGGAAGGATGCCGCGGCTGAGCATCCCTCATGTGAAGGGGACACAACAACACCATGACGGGGACGGGACGATCCCGCGGCGCCGCCGACGGTGACCGGTGACCGGCGGTCAGCGGTCAGCGGTCAGCGGTCAGCGGTCAGCGGTCAGCGGTCAGCGGTCAGCGCAGGTTCTCGCGCAACCAGTCCAGCTGCTCCCGGACGACCTGCACACGGGGGTGGCCCGGGCCGTGGATCCGGCTGTAGTCGGCGGCGCAGCGCGTCAGCAGGCCGGCCGCCTCGGCGAGGAGGCCGGCGTCGATCAGGACGTTGGCCAGGTTCTCCCGGGAGCTCACCGTGACGGGGTGACCGTCCCCGTGCAGGGCGATCCGCCGGGCCAGGATGTCCCGCAGGAGGGGGACGGCCTCCTGGTAGCGCGCCATGCCGTGCAGAACGGCGGCCAGGTTGTTGCGGGCGGAGAGGGTGTCGTCGGCGTTCGGCCCGGCGAGCGACTCCCAGGAGGCCGCCACCGCCCGCAGCTGCGGCTCCGCCTCGGCATGGCGGCCCAGCCGCACCAGGGCGGCGGCGAGGTTGCTGCGGGCCGCCACGGTGCGCTCGTGGTCACGCCCGTAGCGCTGTTCGAGCCGGGGTACCAGGGCCCGCAGGGACCGCTCGGCCGCCCGGTGGCGGCCGCTGTTGATCAGGGCGGCCGCGTGCCGGTTGACGGCGGACAGCACCTCGGGGTGGTCCGCGCCCAGCAGCCTGGTCCGGCGGTCCAGCGTGTCGCGCAGCAGCGGTTCGGCCTCCGCGGAGCGACGCAGGGACTCCAGGGCGGCGGCCAGCCCGTCGGCGCTGTGCAGGGTGTCCGGGTGGTCCCGGCCGAGTGTCTTTGCCCTGGCGCGGAAGTTCGCCTGCCAGAGCGACTCGGCCTGCTGGACCCGGCCGAGGTGGTGCAGCAGGTCCGCCAGCTCCGCGTCGGTCCGCAGGGTCTCCTCGTGGCGGGCGCCGAGCACCGCGCGCTGGGTGCCCGCGACGTACTCGTAGAGCTCGACCGCGCGGTCGTCGCCGCCCGGGGTGTGCGCCAGGACCCGGGCGTACTCCCGCAGGAGGATCAGGGTCTCGGGGTGGTCGGCGCCCAGCTTCTCGATGGCCGCGTTCGCCCGCCACTCGGCCACCTCCACCGGCTGGACGCGGACCCGGGCGATCTCCTGCTCCGGCCGGCCCTCCGTCACCTCGGTGACGGTGATGGTGGCCCCGGGCGGCTGCCAGCGCGGCTCCCGGAGCCCGTCGGCGGCGGCCGCCCCGTCCTCGGCGCCCTCGCCCGGCGGTCCCGACGGCGCGGGGCCGCCCGTGCCGTCGGCCCGCGCGGCACGCTCGGCCCGCCTGCGCCACCATCCGCTCATCGGTGGTCCTCCTTCGTCGTCTCGTCGTCTCGTCGTCTCGTCGTCTCGTCGTCTCGTCGTCGCGGCCCGGCCGGTCAGGCGCCGGCGTGCACATGGGCGGCCCAGAGGCCGGGACTGGTGGCGAACGCCGTCCGGCACTGCCGGACGGCGTGGTGGAGCGCCTCGGCCGTCCGGTCGGTGTCCAGCCCCGGCGCCCCGGCGGGCCGGCCGGCCCGCAGGCCCTGGTAGAGCAGCCTGGTCATCCGCAGCGCCAGCAGGTCGTGCACCGGCCAGAGGGTGCCGACGGCATGGGCGTACCCGGCGAGCTGGAAGGCGGAGGTGATGTGGATCGCCTCGTCGGCCAGGTCCGCGGCGCCCCGTGCCGTCTCGCAGGCCGAGAGGACGGCGAGCCGGGCCGCGGGCAGGTCCAGCCGGGCGATCCGGCGGACCGTCAGCGCCGCCGTCCGGTGGTCGTGGACGAGGAGGCGGGCGTTGGACGGGTCCCGCGGCTCGCTGACGCCGTGGCAGGCGAAGTGCACGTGGGAGTGGCGGGGCAGCGCTTCGAGGACGCGTGCCAGGGTGGCCTCCTCGCCGATCAGCAGCTCGGTGGGCAGCAGCCCGCGGAGCAGCTCGACCTCGCGCCGGGCGCCGGTGAGCGGGCGGGCACCCGGGGTCTCGGGCAGCGCCACAGCGAGCAGGCCGTCGGCGGCCGGGGGGCGGCCGGGCGCGGACCCGCCCGCCGACGGTCCGGCCGGGCCCGGTCCGCTCGGTTCCGGTCCGGTCTCCCGGGTGCGGGCGTACGCGAGCGCGCGGACGGTCGGGGTGTAGGAGGAGACCACCCGGTCGAGCACGGTGCGGGGCCTCCCGCCGGGCGCCGCCTCGGGCCGGCCCGCTCCGCCGTCGTGGCCCGTCGCGTCCCCGTGGTGGCCCGCCGCGTGCAGAGGCAGGGCGGAGAGCGCGCCGCCCGGCGACCACCAGACCCGGGGCCACCGGCCGTCCGCCGCCGCCCCGGACAGGCCGAGCCGGTCGAGCACCGGTCCGGTGACGTGGTCCCAGGTCCAGCGGAGCACCTCGCCGATCGCCACCTGGGCCGCCCGGTCGGTCGCCGGGTCGGCCGCCGCCGCCAGCGCCGCCTCCAGCCGGCGGACCTGCTCGTCCACCGCCTCCGGAGTGGCCCCGGGCAGTGGGACCAGCAGGACCTGACCCGACCACAGGACCAGTGCGTCACTGCGGTACCCGCTGCAGTAGGCGAGCACCACCGGCCCGCGCCGGGAGACCGCCGCCAGGAGGTCCGGGGAGGGCGGGGAGAAGAAGTCCGCGAAGCCCGGCAGGGCGCGGATCTCCGTCACCAGCTGCTCGAACCGCGCCGCCAGGGTGTGCCGCAGGTGGCTGCCGGTGGTGCCGGACAGCCCCGGCGCCCCGTCGGCCGGGTCGGCGGCGTCCCGTGCGTCCCGTGCGTCGGGGGTGTCGGGGGCGTCGGGGGCGTCGGCGTCGGCGTCGGCGGCGTCGGCGGCGTCGATCCGCTCGCTCAGCTCGCGGAACCGCTCGGCGGCCGCCGGATGGGCGCGGCGCAGCCGGCCCAGGCCGTCGCGGGTGGCGATGGTGCGGCCCAGCAGGACGCCCCGGCCCTGTTCCAGCAGCTGGACGGCGAGGACGAGGTCCCCGGTCTGAACGGCGCAGGCGGCGGCCTCGGCGGCCAACCCGTGCACCCGGGAGAGGCTGCGCTCCTGGTCACCGCGGGCCAGCCGGCCCGAGGCGGCGAACGGCAGCAGCCGTACGGCCAGTTCGTAGCCGTGCAGGGCCTCCTCCCACCGTTCGCCGGTCGCCGCCGCGGCGCCCCACTCCCAGGCGGCCAGGACCCGGCCGTGGGCCGGCATCGCCTCGGTCCGCGCGGCCCGCCGGTAGGCGTCCTCGGCGGCCCGCAGCACGCCCGGGTCGCCGTCCCGGTGGTGGAGGATCAGCAGGGTGTCGGCGTAGTACCGCAGGTAGCCGCCGTGCGCCGCGGTGCCCTCGGCGTCGGCCCAGACGGCCCGGCCGAGGTCGCTCACCGCCGCTTCCAGCGCCGCCCCGTCCCCGGTCGTGCGGTACTGGTCGAGCCGGGCGTTGCCGAGATTGGAGAGCACCAGGGCGAGCCGGGGGTCGCCGTACGGGCTCTCCTCGACGGCGCGTTCCAGCAGGGCGACGGCCTCGTCCAGGTCCGCCAGGTCGCCGGTCGCGTCGAACCGGGCCCGCAGCGCGTTGGCGAGGTGGTTCAGCCGGTCGCCCAGGGCCGGGCTGCCGGACCGGGTCAACGCGAGGGCCTCGCGGGCCGTCGCGATCGCCTCGTCGGCCACCGCCGGCTCGCCGGTCGCACCGTGCCGGCTCTGCAGCACCACACCGAGGTTGGCCAGCCGGTCGACCCGGTCGGCGGGCCGGACCGGTCCCTCGTCGACGGCCCGGCGGGCCAGCTCGGCCGCCTCCCGGAAGGCCTGCGGGTCGTCGGTCTGGAACCCGCGCTCCCGCAGGGTGATGGCGAGGTTGGCGAGGATCTCGCCGAAGGTCTTCGTGCCGGGCCGCTCCCCGGCCAGCGCCTCGCGCAGCACCTCGACGGCCTCGTCGAGGAGTTCCACGTCACCGGTCCACTGCGCCAGCCGGTGCAGCGCGTTGCCGAGGCTGTTCAGCCGGTGCGGGCGCCGGGTGGCGTCCCCCTCCGGCACGGCCGCGGCGCGGCGTAGCAGGTCGACGGACTCCCGCAGCACCGCCAGGTCGCCGGTGGCCTCGGCGGCCAGCCGCAGGGCCACCCCGAGCCCGGCCAGGCAGCCGCCGTGGCCCGGCTGCCCGGCCGGCGTCGCGGCCAGCGAGGCCCGGTTCACCCGGAGCATCTCCTCGCGGTCGCCCGGGTCACCGGTGAGGGCGTACCAGGTCCGCAGGCCCTGGGCCAGGTTGTGCAGCGCCGGCAGCCGGGCTTCGTGGCCCGCCGGCACCACGGCCGGCACCTCGCGCCACAGCCCCAGCGCCTCCTCCAGCGCCTCGGTGTCGCCGGTGAGTTCGTAGCCGGAGTGCAGCACCTCGGCGAGACCGAGCAGCAGGGCGACGAGGTCGTCGGGGTCGGACGGCAGGCCGTCCAGCGCCCGCCGGTAGGCACTCTCGGCCCGGGTCAGGTCCTGCTCGCGGCCGGCGGCCCGGTAGCGCTCGGACAGTGCCGCGCCGAGGCCGGCCAGCGCCTCCCCCACGGTGGGCGGCTGCTGCGGCAGGCCGGCCGCGCGGGCGAACATCGCCACCGCGCCGTCCAGATCCGCCGGCCGGTGGTCGAGGTCGAACCTGGTCCGGTACCCGAGGGCGAGCAGCCGGACGTCCTGGGCCGCGGGCGGCTCGGCCGCCGCGCGTTCGACCCCGAGCTCGATCAGGGCGTCCAGGTCCCGCCGGTCGCCGAGCAGTTGCCAGCGCACCAGGAGCGCCACCAGGAGGTTGCCCGCCCGGAGGGGCCGGCCCGGGTCGCCCGGCGGCGCCGTGCGCAGGTATTTCCGGGTCGTCCGGACCGCCCGGTCCAGCGCCGCCCGGTCGCCCGTTCTGAGGTGGTGCAGCAGGAGTTCGGCGGCCGGATCCGCCCCGCCTCCCGTCACCGAAAGCCGCGCCTGCGAGACGATCACCCCCGGGCGCTCCGTCGCGCCGATCGGCCGGTCTGCTCCAACTCCCCGCCTCGGCGGGTGGAATCGCTCCATAGCCTAGCGAACGTGCCGTCAGGAGGCCGTCGTTATACTGATCCACGATCCGCGACGACGATCCATGATCCGCGGACGACGCCATGAAGGGGGCCGGGTGGTCGAGACGGCGAGCCGCGAGCCGGACGGTCCGACGGCCGGGCACGCGCGGTTGGGGGAGTTCTGCCGGCGGCTGACCTCCGCACCCGACTCGCTCGACCTCGGCCCGGCGGGGCACCGCCTGGTGGAACACCTCACCGCTGAGCTGCGGTCCGGCCGGTCGGCGGCGGAACTCGACGACGTGTTCGACGAGTTGGAGGAGCTGCTGCTGATGGCCGGGCACAGCGCCGGGCTCGGCTCCTTCCGCACGACCCCCGTCCCCGGCCCCGCCTACCGCGCCCTGCCGGTCTCCGGCCCGGGCCACCCGCCGCTGCACGTCCTGGCCTGCCCGCACGGCCACTGCGGCCGGGTGGAGGTGCCGGACGCCGCGCAGGCGTCGCAGTGCCGGGTGTTCGGACAGCCGCTGCGCGCGGTCGGACTCCGGTGACCAGCGCCTTCCTCGGCGCGCTGGGCGGCCGGATCGCCGAGCGCTGGGTCGCGCTGCTCGCCCTCCCCGGCCTGCTCTACCTCGCCGCCCTGACCACCGCCGGCGTCCTCGGCCAGCGCCACTGGGGCGACCTCGGCCGGCTCCGCTCACGGCTCGACGACCTGGCCGCCGCGCCCGGCTCGCACAGCGCCGCCGTGATCGCCGTCGTCGCCCTGGCCGTCCTGGTCGGCGCGGCCGCGATCGGGGCGGCCGCCCAGGCGCTGGGCACCGGGGTGGAACTGCTCTGGTGCGCCGAGGCGCGCGGCCCGCTGCTGCGCCGCCTCGCCGACCGGCGGCTGCGCCGCTGGCGCACGGCGGACGAGGCCTACCGGTCGGCCCTGCTGGCGGCGGGCCGCGCCCGGATCGCCGGCGCGGCCGACGCCGACGACCTGGCCGACACCGCGGAGCTCCGCTACGCCGAACGCAACCGCGTCGCGGCGGCCCGCCCGCGCCATCCGTTCAGCACCGGGGACCGGCTGGCCGCCCCCGGCCAACGCCTCTGGCGCGCCTACCGCCTGGACCTCGCGGCCGCCTGGCCCCATCTGTGGCTGCTCGCCGCCGACGGCACCCGCGCGGAGCTGCACACCGCCCGCCTCCAGCTGGGCGCCGCCGCCCGGCTCTGCGCCTGGGGCATCGGGTACCTGCTGCTGGGCCTCTGGTGGTGGCCGGCCGCGCCGGCGGGCGCGGCCGCCGTCGGCCTCGGCCTGCGCCGGGGGCGGGACGCCGCGGTGGCGTTCGCCGACCTCACCGAGGCACTCGCCGACCTGCACGTCCGCGAACTGGCACAGTCCCAGGGCATCGACTGCCCCGACGGCTTCGACCGCGCGGCGGGCGAACGGCTCTCCCGGGCCCTGGCCAAGGTGGACTGACCGCCCGCCGAGGCCCCGCACCGCCGCCCGGCAGCCGGCACCGGGCTCCGGCGGCGCTCCACCGGCGCTCCGGCCGGCGCCCCGGCCGGTTCCGGCGGCCGGGAGGCCGTCCCCGCCGGGGCGACGAGCCCCGTGGCGGCGCCCCCCGCGGACAGCCCAGCGGCCCTCCCCGCCCGGTGGGGGTCCACCGCGCGCCGCTCGGGGTCCACCGCGCGCCGCTCGGCGGCCGAGCAGCGGTCAGCCGGTGGTGACCCGCAGGTTGGCGAGGACGGCCGAGCCGTCGGCGGTGGTGGCGAGCACCCGGCCGGAGCGGTGCCAGAACGTCAGTGCCCCGCCGTGGTGGCGCAGGCCCACCGCCGGCAGACCGGCACCCGGCTGCCCCGCCGCCGTCGCGTTCGGGAGCAGCAGGGTCCGCGGCGGCTCCGCCTCGCTCGCGGTGCCGGTGTGGACGCGGACGGTGCCGTCAGCGGCCGGGGCGAGCGTCAGGGCCCAGTGCTCGCCGTCGACGACCGGCCCGGTCGGCGCCACGCCGTCGACGAGTCGTTCCACCGGCTCCCGGTCGGTCGACCAGCGCAGTGTGGTGCCGCCCCGGGCCGGATCGGGTTGGCCGGTCAGCAGCCGGCCGGTCGCCAGCAGCGCCGTGCCCTCGCCGAGGAGCTCGGCGTCCAGCGCGGTGCGCGAGCGCAGCTCCCAGCCGGGCTGGTCCCAGCGCCACAGCTCCGTCAGCACGCCACCCCCGGGCAGCCGGGAGGCGACGACGGACGCGCAGGACGTGGGCGTGCGCACCAGCGGGCCGACGGGCCGCTGCTCGCCACCGAGCTCCCGCCACACCACGGTCGGGCGCGCGGCCAGGGTGTCGAGGACGGCGATGCCCTCCTCGTCCCGGGTCAGCAGCTGTCGGCCGTCGAAGGACGGCACGAGCCCGCGCACCCGTAGCGTGCCCCAGTACCGGACGGCGCGGGTGCCGAGGTCCAGCCGGGAGATCTCGCGGACCTGCCCGTACCGGGCCACCAGCAGGGCGGCGCCGCCGTGGTCGGCCAGGACGAGTTCGTCCGCCGGGACGTCCCAGCGGGCCTTCACCCGGCCGTCGGGCCCGAGCAGTCGCACCCCCGCCTGGCCGCAGGCCACCAGCAGCAGGCCCGACTCCAGCCGCGCCGCGTCCAGGACCGGGAGCGTCCCGGGCCGGTCCACGAAGGCCCACTCGTGCCCGGCGTCGGCCGTGGGAGGGGCGGGCCGGCGCGGTCGCGGCAGATCCGCCGCGACCAGCGGGTCGGCTCGCCTCGCCAGCTGCTCGAACAGGGCGGTCTCGGTGCGCTGGTCGAGCGGGGCGCCGGAGCCGCCGGCCCCGCCGAAGCCGCCATCGCGGACCACGGCGCGGAGCGCCGTCGTGGCGAGTTCGCGGTCGTTCGCCGGGTCCGCGCCCGGCAGTCCGGCCAGCGCACCGGCCAGCGCGGACCGGCCGGTCGCCCGGCCGCGGCCGGCGTCGGTGGCGCCGGCGTCATCGGTGGTGCCGGTGTCATCGGTGGTGCCGGTGTCGTCGCCGGCGTCCTCCAGGACGGCCAGCGCGAGCGCCCGGGTCGCCTCCCCCGCGCCGAGGGCCAGCAGGTGGGCGAGTGCCCGGCCGCGCGCCGGGCCGCCGAGCGCGACCGCGTCCCGCAGGTCGGCGGCCACCGAGGGGCGCAACTCCTCGTCCGGCCAGGCGGCTTCGACCGCGCCCAGTCGGTCGCCGCCCGCGCGGCAGTGCTCGACCCAGGCGGCCCGCAGCTCACGCCCGGCCCCCGGGTCATCGGCGCTCAGCCGCTCGACGGCGTCGGCGAAGGCGGCCCGCCGGTGCGCCGTCCGGACCGCCCGCGCGCGCTCACCCGCCCGCCACCAGAGCCGCACCACCAGATCGGCGGCCAGCCCACGGCCCTCGGCGAGTTCGGCGGCCTGAGCGGTCCGGCCGTGCCGGTCCAGCAGGGCGACCGCCTCGGCCGGGGCGTCCAGCAGGTCGGCGAGCACGAACGCCGCCTCGTCGATCCGCCCCTCCCGCTCCAGCGCGGTGGCGGCCTGCCGGTAGAGACCGGCCAGGTGCTGCTGCACGGTCGGCCCGGACATCGGCGAGACGCCCGCCGGGCCGCCGGTGACCGGGGTCGGCCGCAGCGCGCCCGCGAAGCGCCGGGGCAGGCCGAGCGAGAGCCACCCCTGCTCGGTGGGGCGGGATTCGCCGGCGAGCCGGAGCGCGTCGCGCAGCGCGTCGTCCCAGCGGCGCTGCTCGAAGGCGCGGGTCAGCTCCCGCAGGTAGCGGGCGTGGCGGCCGTGGACCAGCCGGCCGGCGGGGCTGCGCACGACGAGCCGGGCGAGCAGCCCCCGCAGCAGCGGCCGCCGGGTGCGGACCGGCCGGCCGCCCGCCGGGCGCGCGGCGGAACCGCCAGTTCCGGCGGACGTGCCCCGGGCGGCCCAACTGCCCCGGGCGAGGAGGGCGGTGACGGCCACCGCGAGCAGGACCCCGCCGGGGTGGAAGCCGCGGTCCACGATCAGCTGGGCGAACCGGACGACCAGGAACACGGCGACGACGACGATGAGGACGGCCGCCGCCATGAACGCCACCGGGCCGGACCCGTCCCCCCAGCGGGGCAGCCGAAGCCGGCCGAACCACCGGGCGGCCCGGGACAGGCCCGGGAGGCGGACCCGCCGACCGCCGCCGGGCGGAGCCGCCTCGGTCAGACGGCGGGCGCGCTCGGAGCGGGCCCCGACGCCGGCCGCCGCCCGCAGGTCGGGCCGGGCGGGCCGGGGCAGGTCCTCGACGACGGGCGCGGGCTCGGCCACCGCACCGACCGGCGCGAGCCGGTGGAGGGTGAGTCCGGCCGGGTCGAGCCAGTCCGAGGGGTCCAGCGGCGGCAGTTCGGCGATCGGGAGCGTCGTCACCGCCCCCGCCACGGGGAGGACGAGCCGGCCCGTCGGCACCGGGGCGCCCTCGGCGCCGACGGCGGCCAGCCCGCCGCCGGGCAGGCGCCGCACGGGCAGTCCGGGTGCGCGGTCCGCCCGGGCCTCGACCGGCTCGGCGAGGACGAGCAGCCAGCGGCCGTCCGGGAGCGCGCGCAGCTCGGCGCCGTCCGCCCAGTGGGCCAGGACGCGCTCGGCGGCCTCGGCCGCGCCGATCACCGGGACGTCCAGGACGAAGCCGGCCGCGGCCACGGTGGCGCGGAACGCGGCGGCGGTGGCGCTCACTGGTCGCTCCCGAGGTGGTAGAGGACGCGGCCGGTGTTGGCGTCGCCGATGACGATCCGGCCCGGGCGCGGTTCGGCGGCGAGCAGGGGCAGGGTCGGGTGGACGGCGGCCGGACTGACGCCGCCGGAGAAGCGGCCGAGCGTGCGGGTGCCGTCCGGCCGGATGCTGCGCACCTGCCGGCCGTCGAGGGTGCAGGTGATCAGCGCCGGCACCGCGCCCTGGTGGACCAGGCCGACCACCTCGGCCCGCTCCCGGAACGAGAGCCGTACCCGGCCGCCCTGCCGGGGCTGCACCACCCAGTTCCTGCCGTCCTCGGACCAGGCCTGGGTGGTGCCGCCGTGCACGACGTGCCGGGCCCGCTCCGCCTCGGGCAGCAGCGGGTGCGGGAACAGCCGCCGCTCGCGGACCCGCTGGAAGCCGCGCTCCTCCGCGCCGGGGGCCAACGGCCCGTCGTCGCGGGCGCTCCCGCCTCGCTCGATCCGCCACCACCGGCCGCCCAGCGGGCAGAGCAGGTCGTCGCCGTCGCGCAGCACCGGCCGGAGCGGGCCGGTGCACACGGGTTCCAGGACGGCCCGGTCGAGCCCGAGGGCGGCCAGCTCGACGGTGAACTCGCCGCTCGCCCCGAGCGGGCGGCCACTGACGTACGGGAGGAGCCGCTCCCCCCTGAGGTGGAGGGCGATCAGGCGCCGGCCGATGCGGCCCGCCGCGACCACCGGCCCGTGCAGGTGGTGGCGGCGGGTCCGGATCGCGCCGTCGTGCTCCGGCCCGGCACCGGGCAGGTTGGCCGCGAGCAGGGTGGCGGTGTTCCGGCCCCTCAGCAGGAGTGTGCGGGCGTCGGTGGTGAAGACCGGCTGCGCCCGCCCGGTCGCCCCGACCGGAACGGCGACCACCGCCGGCGCGGCCCGGCGGAACTCGGCGCCGCGCAGCGCCCGGACGGCGATCGGCGCCGGGGGCAGCGGCAGCTCGACGGACGTCCGCGCGAGGCGCACGGTGACGCGGACGGCGCCGTCGGCGCTCCAGCCGCTCGGCTCGCTCGCCAGCACGTGCTGGCGGGAGGCGAGCCGGTCGGCCAGCCGGGGCGAGGTGAGCAGCCAGGACCGGTCGGCGTCGTCCAGCCCCTGCCGGGCCCGCCGGACGTCCTCGGGCGTCGGGTCGGTGTGCCGGCGGGCGGCGAGCCAGCGCGGCAGCAGCTCCGGGAGGTCCCCGGTGAGCCACTGGCCGGGCGGGTCACCCAGGATGCCGACGACCAGTTCGGTGCCGCGCGCGGCTGCCCGGCGGTGCAGGACCAGCAGCGCGGCGAGCTGGACGAGCCGCCCGGCGCCCGCCTGGGCAGGGCCGGTGTCGGCCAGCGCGACGATCCGGCCGCGTACCGTCGGGGCGCGGAACTCGGGTGCCAGGTGCAGGAGTTCACCCTCGGCCAGGCGGCGCAGGAACTCGTCGGGGGCTTCGTCGGCCAGCAGCCACTCGGAGGGCAGCAGTTGGTCGGGCCGACCGGACCGGGCGAGGCCGCCGTGCCCGTCCGGGGTGCCGCGGTCGTCGACGGCGGGCTCACGCTCGCCGATCAGGGCATCCAGGCGGCGCAGCAACGGGCCCAGCGCGACGGCGAGTTCCGGCGTCAGCGCGGACAGACCGGCGGCCCAGGGGGCCAGCGCGGCGGGGAGTCGGGCGGTCATCGCAGGACACTCCCGCAGGACGGGCCCGGGGCGCTCGGGGCGCGACGGACGGCGGGAGTGGGCGCGGGGGCGGGCACGGCCCCGACACCGGGGAACAGGCAGCCGCACCCTGGCGCGGCGGCGCCCGGACGCCGACGGCGGGTTCGCGCGGCCGGCCCGGGGTGGCCCGGCGGGACGGCCGTGGGTCGGGCGGTCATCGCGGGCCACCCCCGGCGGCCGGTTCCGGCGCCGCCGGGGTGGACGCGTCCTCGGTGGAGCCCGTGTAGGGGTCCAGTGCGGCGGGGTCGGTGGTCGGGGGCGGCGGGTCGGCGACCAGGGCGTGCCCGGGGAGCAGGACGCAGAGCCGGTCGCCCTCGGCACCGACGGCCCGGCGCCAGAGCGCCGCGGCGGGCCGGGGGCGCGCGGTGGTGGGTACCAGGACGCCGGCGTCGAGGCCCAGGTAGCGGGCGCCGTCCGCCCAGGGCAGGTCGGCCTCGGCGCCGAGCACCAGCAGCGCGCCGTCGCCGGCGACCACGCCGAGCCGGGCACCGCCGGCGAGCCGTTCGCGCGCGGCCACGGCCAGGGCGGCCACGGCATCGCCCAGGGCGAGTACGGCGGCGGCGGGCAACGGCGGCTCGCGGCGCTCCCAGCGCAGTGCGACGGACGGCGGGACGGACGGCGGGACGGACAGCGGAACGGACAGCGGAACGGACAGCGGGACGGACGGCGAGCCGGGCAGCGAACCGGACGGCGGGGCGGTGACGGTACCGGTCATGCGGGCGCGACCGCCGCGACCAGCTCGGCACGTATCCCGGCCAGGGCCCCGGACAGGTCGGCCGGGTCGAACCCGGCGTCGATCTCCCGCAGCGCGGCCTCCAGCCGCAGCCGGGAGTCCCGCCCCTCGGGGAGGGTGCGGTGCGCGGCCAGCAGCTGCGCACCGGTGCGGACGAGCCGCTCGGCCCGGGCCGCCGAGCTGCGCGACAGCTCCTCGGCGGCGTGCGCCAGGCTGCGGTTGGCGGCCTTCTCGACCAGGTCGGCGAGGGTGTCGCGGGCCTGCGCCTGGGCGTCGGCGGTGGGGGCGACCAGCGGCAGCACCCACAGGTCGCGGACCGAGGCCGCCGTCCGGCCGTCGAGCACGGCGGCCGCGGCGACGAGCTTCTGCGACCGGACCGCCCGCCGGTCGCTGATCGGCACGCCCGCGGCGCGCAGCCGGCGCAGCGCGGCGGCGACCAGCGGGGTGACCTCGTCGAGGTCGCAGGCCCGGGCGGCGGCGGCCAGCCGGTCGAGCGCGCCGAGCCGGTCGGCCGCGGCCGCGAGGCCGGTCGGGCCCATCGGATCGCCCGAACCGGCGAGGTCGCGCGGGTGGAGTGGGGACGCCGCCGGCCGGCGGCCGGCCTCCAGCAGTTCCTCCAGCCGCGCGTCCGCCACCGGCTCGACGAAGACCCGGGCCAGGAAGCGGTCCGCGAAGGCGGCGAGCGCCGGGTCGTCCGGCAGGTGGTTGGCCGCGCCCACGCAGACCCGCAGCGGGCTGTGCAGCACGGTGCCGCCGCGCCGGAAGACCCGCTCGTTGAGCAGGCCGAGCAGGGTGTTGAGGACGGCGGTGGAGCCGAGGAACACCTCGTCGAGGAAGGCGATCTCGGCCTCGGGAAGCATCCCGGCGGTCTCGAACTCGATCCGGCCCTCGCGCAGTCGACGCAGGTCGACCGGGCCGAACAGCTCGTTGGGCTCGGTGAACCGGCCGAGCAGGTACTCGAAGTAGCGGCCGCCGAGCTGCCCCGCGATCCGGCGGACCGCCTCGGACTTGGCCGTGCCCGGCGCGCCGACGACCAGCAGGTGCTCGCCAGCCACCGCGCACAGGACCACCACTTCGGCCACGGTCTCGCGGTCGATCATGCCCTGCCCGGCGGCGGCCACGGCGTGCCCGATCAGCTCGGCGTCGGCGGCGGCATGGGCGGTTGCGGTGGCGCTGGTCTCGGTCACGAGCACCGGAGTCTACGGGCGGCTCCGCGGCGCCCACCAACCGGTTTCCGGGCTACCCGCCCGCGGCATCCGGACCCCCACGGGTTCGCTGCTCACCGCTGTCGGAGTGATGCGGGCCGGCCGCTCCTTCACTCTCGGGCCTCACGGCAGGCCCGTGTCGGACAGGCTGCGAATCCGCTCGGTCGCCTTCTTCCGGGAGTAAGGCCCCGACCGCCCGACGAGGTGGGCACTCATTGGGTCAGTGAACTGCCCCGGCGCGTGTCCGGAGGACGTCACTGACCTCGGCACTTCAAGGCCTCGGGTGGTGGAAGGTCGAGGTTGGCGGAGAGCCGATATTCCTCCCGTGTCGTGCTCCTCGGGGTTGGTCTCTGCGGGGCCTGCGGTGGCCTCCGGCTCCAGCCCGGAGGCAGCCGAAACGGTGTCGCTCCGCGTGCCGGGGGCCGTTACCGTGCACCCTTGTGAATCCTGAAGATCCGAAGGACTTGGTCCGGCGCGGGTACGACTTGCTCTCCGTTCAGTACGAGCGCGCGTTCGGCAGCGAGACGAAGTACGGATCATGGATCGAGGATCTGCTCGGTCGGCTTCCGGATGCGGGCGCGGTACTGGATGTGGGGTGCGGGACCGGAGTTCCCGTGGCCCGGTCGCTCGCCGCGGCAGGGCACCGCGTCACGGGCGTCGACATCAGCGGTGTCCAGGTCCAGCGGGCTCGGGAGCTGGTACCGGGCGCGGGGTTCGAGGCACCGCCGCACCGATGAGGGAGCCGGCGGGGCGGGGGCCTCATCGGTGCGGACCGGCGGATCAGGCCTGCCAGTGCGGCTTGCCGCTGACCATGCGGCAGTAGATCACCCGGCCGCCGGCCTCGTGGGTGCTCTTGCCCAGGTCGGCGTCGCGGCAGAACTGGCCCGCCTTGTAGCAGTTGCCGGCATTGGAGCGGATCTCGCAGTCGTCGGCGGCCGCCTTGGGCTGCGCGGTCGGTTCCGGGTCCGTCGGCGGCTTCGCGGTGGTCGCCTTGGGCTCCGGCGCGGCCTTGGTGACGGGCGGCTGCGTCTTGGGCGCGGCCGACTGGGGCCTGGCCGTGGTCGGCGCGGATGCGGGCTCCGCGGGCGGCACCGGCGTGGTCACCGCCGACGGGGTCACCACCGGCGCGGGCTCGGGCGCGGTGACCACCGGTGCGGGGGTGGCCGGCGGGACGGTGGCGACGGGTGCGGCCGGCGCCGTGACGGCGGGCGGGGAGGCGGCGGTCGTGGCGCCGTCGGCCGGCGTCGGGTCACACCCGGTCAGCGCGAGACCGACGGTGAGGACGAGTCCGGCGACGGCGGCCAGACCGCGACGGCCGCCGCGCGTGCGTGCGGCCGTGCGGGACGACATTCGTGCGGACGTGCGTGAGGGCAGGGGAGACATGAGGGGAGACGCTCCGATCCGATGAAAAGATGTTCGGGATTCAATCAGGGCGACCACACGCCACAAGCACATCCCGCACACTTCGTTGGCAGATCGAGACCTTGCGACCACGGAGAGCAACCGGGCCGCCCGGCGCCGATCACCCACGGTCGACCGGCCCCCACGCCCGTCCGGCCCGCGCGCCGCCGAGGCCATGGCGGCCCCGCCCCGCGTAGGCCGTCGCGGCCCGGGCCCGGAGGAGTCTCCGGGCCCGGGCCGTCACGTTGCGGAGGCCCCGCGCCGCTAGCCGATCGAGATCGTGAAGACCTTGTCGGCCCCGTCGGCCGCCCCGCCGTTGTTGTCGGCGTTGGTGGTGGTGAGCCAGATCCGGTCGGCCCCGGGCACCTTGGACACCGTCCGCAGCCGGCCGTAGGCGCCGACGTAGTACGCGGTCGGCGTCCCGACGTTCTCGGTGTTCCCGTCGATCGGGATGCGCCACATCCGCTCACCGCGCAGCGCCGCCATGTAGACCACGTTGCGCACGATCGCGATCCCGCTCGGCGAGGCCTCGTTGACCGGCCAGCTCGCCTTGGGGTCGGTCATCCCGGCCACCCCGCAGGTGCCCTCGCAGGTGGGCCACCCGTAGTTGGCCCCGGGCTTGACCAGGTTGAGCTCGTCCCGCTTCGAGTCGCCGAACTCCGCCTCCCAGAGCCGTCCGTCGCGGTCGAACGCCAGGCCCTGCGGGTTGCGGTGGCCGTAGCTGTAGACGTAGTTGCCGAACGGGTTGCCGGGGGCCGGCTTGCCGTCGGTGGTCAGCCGCAGGATCTTCCCGTTGAGCGAGTTCTTGTCCTGGGCCAGCGAGGACGTCTGGGCGTCACCGGTCGACGCGTACAGGTACCCGTCGGGGCCGAAGGCCAGCCGGCCGCCGTTGTGGTAGCGGTTCTTCTTGATGCCCTGGAGCAGCACCTTGTAGCCGCTCAACGTGGAGCCGTTGTACGTCATCCGCACGATCCGGTTGCCCTCGGCGGCGGTGTGCATGAGGTACACGTAGTGGTTGCCCGCCCAGTCGGGGTCGACGGCGATGCCGAGCAGGCCGCCCTCCCCGTCGGTGGTGACGGCGTTGGGCACGGTGCCGACCGCCGTCTTGGCGCCGCCCGTGGTGAGCCGGAAGACCTTGAAGCTGTCCCGCTCGGTGACCAGCGAGGTGGTGCCGTCCGGCAGCCAGGCGATGCCCCAGGGAATCGTCCACCCCGTGGAGAGGGCGCTCGGGGAGCCCGGGACGCCGCCGTCGGCCGGGCAGGCGCCGGTGGTGAAGGAGACGGGGTCGGACGGCGCCGAGTAGTTGCCCGCGGTGTCCCGGGCGACCACCGAGAGCGTGAACGGCGCGTCGCAGGCGAGCCCGGTGACCGCCGCCGAGGTGGCCGGAGGGGTGCCGGTGACGCTCTTCACGACGGCGGAGCCGCTGCGGATCTCGTACCCGACCACGCCCTTGTCGTCCGTCGCGGCGCCCCAGGTCAGAGTGGCGCCGGTGGCGGTGACGGCCGAGACGGTCGGGGTGCCCGGCCGGCCGGGCGCCGGGTCGGTACCCGCCGTGGTGGTGCAGTCGACGGCGACGCTGGCCGGCGAGGCGTTGCCGGAGGCGTCCCGGGCGATCACGGTGAGGTTGTAGGTGGTGGCCGGGGCCAGCCCGGTGAGCTGCCGGGAGGTCGCGGTGCCCGGCGCCTCGGCGAGTTTGTTGCCGTGCTCGTAGATGTCGTAGGCGGTGACGCCGACGTCGTCGCCGGCGGCTCCCCAGCCCAGCGTCAGAGCGTTCGGCCCGACGGCGGAGCAGCTCGGCGCACCGGGACGGCTCGGCGGGGTGGTGTCGGCCGCCGCGCCCACCCGGAGGCGGTCGAGGTTGGGGCCGCCGTCGGCGGTGGTGGCGGTGGCCCGGATCCGGTTGGCGCCGGCGGCGAGGGCGACGCCGACGGTCTTCTCCGCCCAGGTGTCCCAGTCGGCGGTGGGCGGGAAGGCGACACCGGCGGCGACGACCTTCCCGTTGACCGCGATGTCCATCGGGCGGTTCGCCGTACCGGCGTTGGCGTACCGGAAGGTCAGCGAGGCGGTCCCGGCCGCGGTGGCGCTCACCGTGAACTCGACGGCGGAGCCGGTGGTGTTGGTGTAGTCGACGAAGCCGGTCCCGGTGTACCCGGTGTGGTTGGTGGCCGTCTTCGCCTGCGCGAGCACGGCGTCCTCGGCCTGGTAGTCGGTGCTCGCCGCCGTGGCGGCGGTCGCCGCGGGCGGCGCCGCCACGGCCCCCAGGACCAGGGCGGCCGCGGCGAGCGCCGCTCCGCCGGCCCGGGCGAGCGCCGTCCGCCGGTGCGCCGCGGCTGTCGTGCGCGGGTGTCCGGTGTCGGTCATCACGGCACCCAGTAGTTTCCGGAGGCGACGATCATCGACTGCAGCTGCACGCTGCCGCCGTAGTAGAGGGCCGGGTCGATCGCGGTGCCGGCCAGCTTGGCCCAGAGCGCGTCCAGCCAGGCCTGCGAGCCCGGGTCGGTCATCGCGGTGACCACGAACGGCGCGGTGAAGGCCATGTCTCGGCCGTTCTCGAAGACCGTGCCGTTCAGCTTGTAGCCGGTGGCGATGTTCGCCGGGTCGCCGCCCGTCTTGCCCTTGATCCAGGTGTTGATCTTTCGCGCCGAGGCGAGCGAGGCGGCGTCCCCGCTGGTGACGGCGTCCGCGCCGATCCGCCACGGGTCGCGGCAGGCGTTCCAGCTGTAGTCCCCGTCGTTGGGGCTCTCCAGCACCTCGCCGGCGGCGGGCTTGGCGGTGCCGTTGGTGTTGACCACGAAGTCGGCGAGCAGCCCGGTGTTCGGGGCGTAGCCGCTCTGCTGCTTGGTGATCAGGTTCTGGTGGGCGGTGCGGACGGTGTCCCAGGTGGTGTCGCCGGTCGCGGCCCGGAAGGCGCGGAAGTGGTCGATCATCCAGTCCGAGGAGCGGGTGATGTAGTAGGTGGAGTCGCCCGAGGTGGACCAGTCGCCGAGCCGCATCAGGTGGGTCGTGGGGTTGACCTCACTGGCCTTGATCGCGTTGATGTGCTTGACGGCCAGGCCCTTGTAGTCGTACGTCCCGCCGCTGCCCCACTGCCGGTCGGCGAGCAGCAGCCCGTACGCGACGTCCAGGTCCCCGTCGGTCGCCGAGTCGGAGCCGTTGACGCTGCGGCAGGAGGAGTCCTGCTCGGCGGCGAGGAGGTTGGCGTTGTTCACCGACGGGTGGGCGAGCACGAACTTCACCATGCCGTCGAAGACCGTCCGCGCGTTGGCGTCCGCACCGGCCATCAGCGCGGTGACCACCATGCCGTAGCCCTGGCCCTCGGCGACGTACGGGTGGTCGGCGTCCGGCGAGATGGTCTCGTACCAGCCGTTGCCGCAGTTCTGCCGGACGAAGGCGGCCTTCCAGGCGTTGTACTTGTCGATCACCTGCTGGTCGGTCACGGACTGCGCGCCGGAGGGCTTGAGGGTGCCGGCCGCGTACGGGTAGCGGTGGCTGCCGAACGGCACCGCGGGGCCGCCCGGGGCCGGGCCGCTGCCGAGGTCGGCGTCCAGGTAGTCCAGGTTGGCCGTGCCGCCGGTGGTGGTGGAGGTGAGCCGGATCCGGTTGGCCCCGGCGGTGAGCCGGACGGTCAGCGTCGAGGTCGCCCAGGTGTCCCAGCTCCCGGTGGACGGGAAGGCCCGGGCCGGCTCGACCGTGGCGCCGTTGACGGCCACGGCCGCCGGGCGGTTCGCGGTGGTCCCGTTGGAGTAGCGGATGCCGAGCACGGCGTTGCCCGCGCTCGCCGCGTCGACCGTGAACTCGACCCAACTGCCTGTGGCGTTGTCGGTGTTGACGAATCCGGTGCCGGAGTAGCCGCTGTGGTTGGACTCCACCACGCCCTGCGACAGGCCCGCGCCCTCCGCCTCGTAGCGGACCGGCGCGGCCGAGGCCGGCGGGGCCGCGAGCAGCCCGGCGGCCAGGCCGGCCCCCGCGAGCAGGGCCGCGGCGCGGCCGCGGTGTCTGGTGCTCGGTCGTGTCATCGGAATGCCCCTCAGCCCTGGTACTGGACGACGATCTTGGTGAACTCGTACGGGGACTGCGCGACGCCGCTGCAGGCGTCGGCGTCCGTGCCGGAGCCGCAGGCGCGGTCGCGGTTGACCGACCAGAAGGCGTACCGGGCCAGGTGGTGCTGCTGCGCGTAGCCGAGGATGGTCCGGAAGTCGGCGGTGGTGACCGTCTCGCCCGCCTCGTCGGTCTTCCCGTTCATCGAGGAGACGCCGATGTGCCGGTACGCGGCGTCGTCACCGTAGCCGTAGGCGCTCTTGACCGCCGCCTTCAGGCCCTCCAGCGCGCTGACCGAGGCCTGGCCCATCGGGCCGGTGTGGCCGCCGAAGTCGAACGGCATGATCACCCAGCCGTCGTTGGCGAGGCCGGCCTGCGCGCCGCGCTTGATCAGGTCCCTCCCGGTGGCGTCCGGGCCGCTCGGGGTGGTGCCCATGGTCACGTAGGTGACGATGCCCCGGTTCTTGGTCTTGACGATCTTCAGTGCGTCGACGACGCGCTGACGGACCGTCGCGTTGGAGAACTCGGTGTCCTCGATGTCGATGTCCAGCGCCTTGAGCTTGTAGGCGTCGATCACCTTCTGGTACGCGCCGGCGAGCGCGCTCGCGCTGGAGCACTTCTCGCCCAGCTTGTTGCCGCTCCAGCCGCCGACCGAGATCACCACGTCGCCGCCGGCCGCCCGGATGGACTTGATCGCCGCTTCGTCGGACCCACCGGTCAGCGCCCGGCTGCCGTCCCACTTGGGGTTGCAGCCGCCGTCGGAGAGGACGAACGCGAGGGTGAACCACTTCACCCCGGTCGCCTTCATCACGTCGGTGGGCTTCTGCGGGCTGCCCCAGCCCAGGTACTCGTACGGCGCGGCGGCCATCGCGGGCACGGCCGCCGCCGCGGCGGGAGCGGCCGGGGCGGCTTGGGCGGCTGACGCGGCCGGGGCGGCTGTCGCGGTGGTCGCCGAGGCCAGCAGCAGGGCGGCCGAGCCGAGGACGGCGGCCACCGACGGGGCGGTCGGGCGGACTCCGATAGATATGGGCATGCCAACTCACTTTCGCCGATCCACCGCCTGCGACGGCGGATCGAGGGGGAGACGGGCGAGGCGGAGGGGGGAGCGAGGCGGAGGGAGGAGCGGAGCACTCGGGGCGGACGGCGGCGACCACAGCGGGCGCCTACAGAATCGGGGCGGCGCGGCGCGCGGTCAATGGCTTTCGTTAGGAAAGTTTCCCAACTGTCACCGGAGTAACCCCCTTGCCGGCCGAGCGGCTTGACGAAATAAGTAATGCTCCCTAACTTGAACCCCCCGGCACCCCGCCCGGCGCCCCACTCCCCCACGCTCGGAGGCCCCGGTGTCCCCCGGCCTTACCCGAAGAATCGGCCTCTTCCAGGCCACCGCGCTCAACATGAGCCAGATGTGCGGCATCGGCCCCTTCGTCACGATCCCGCTGATGGTCGCGGCCTTCGGCGGCCCGCAGGCCGTCATCGGCTGGATAGCCGGCGCCGTCCTGGCCCTCGCCGACGGCCTGGTCTGGGCCGAACTCGGCGCCTCCCTGCCGGGAGCCGGCGGGACGTACGTCTACCTGCGCGAGGCCTTCCAGTACCGGACCGGGCGACTGATGCCGTTCCTCTTCGTCTGGACGGCCATGCTCTTCATCCCGCTGATCATGTCCACCGGCGTGGTCGGCTTCGTCCAGTACCTCGGCTACCTCTGGCCCGGCATGACGAGCGGCCAGGGCGATCTGGTCGGGATCGCGTTCTGCGCGCTGGTGGTGCTCCTGCTCTGGCGGCGGGTCGAGAACATCGCCCGGCTCACCACCGTGATGTGGGGGGTGATGATCCTCTCGGTGCTCGCCGTGATCGTGGCCTGCTACACCCACTTCAGCCCGAGCCGCGCCTTCGACTGGCCCGCGCACGCCGTCGAACTCACCCACGGCCAGTTCTGGATCGGCTTCGCGGCCGGCCTCACCATCGGCATCTACGACTACCTCGGGTACAACACCGCCGCCTACGTCGGCGCCGAGGTCCGCGACCCGGGCCGGGTCCTGCCGCGCGCCATCGTGCTGTCCATCGTGGGCATCATGACCATCTACCTGCTGCTGCAGATCGGCGTCCTGGGCGCGATGGACTGGCACGCGATGCTCGACCCGGAGTCGGTGGCCTCCAAGTCGGTCGCCTCGGCGGTCCTGGAGAGCACCTGGGGCAAGGGCGCCGCCCAGGTGGTCACCGCACTGATCCTGGTCACCGCCTTCGCCTCCGTCCTCGCCGGCCTGTTCGGCGGCTCCCGGGTGCCCTACGACGCGGCACGCGACGGCGTCTTCTTCCGGGCCTTCGGCCGGCTGCACCCCA
Organism: Kitasatospora sp. NPDC005751; assembly: GCF_040630835.1. Taxonomy (NCBI): domain Bacteria; kingdom Bacillati; phylum Actinomycetota; class Actinomycetes; order Kitasatosporales; family Streptomycetaceae; genus Kitasatospora; species Kitasatospora sp. NPDC005751. Next base: position 85,269 of record NZ_JBEXYC010000010.1, on the reverse strand, counting down.
GGCACGGCTTCCCCGTCCTCGGCCTGGCCGCCATGGGCGTACTCACCGCGGCCGGCTTCCTGCTCGGCCGCCACCTCGGCGCCAGCACCGACCACCCCCCGCTGACCCTGCTGATCAACCTGCTCACCACCGTGATGGTGATCGTCCAGGCCCTCGCCCAGATCGTCGCGGTCACCGTCCTGCGCCGCCGCCAGCCCGGACTCGTCCGGCCGTACAGGATGTGGCTCTACCCGGCGCCCGGCATCGTCGCGGCCGTCGGCTGGCTGGTCATCTACGGCTACGCGGACCGCAACGCGCCCGGCTTCCACCCCATCGAGTGGTCGCTGGCCTGGGTCGTCGCGGGCTGCGGCGCCTTCCTCCTCTGGGCCCGCACCGAACGCACCTGGCCCTTCGGCCCCCGCGAGATCCGCGAGGAGTACCTGAGGCCGACCACCACGGCGGACGCCACGGCCTGACCTGTCCGTTGACGCGACGGCGGCCCCGGAGCTTCGGGGCCGCCGTCGCGTCAGCGGTCCCCTCGGGCCCGCCTCACGCGGCGCCCCACCCCTCGGGCCCGACCTCCGCCCACACGATCTTCCCGACTCCCGGGCGAGGACCACAACCCCAACGGCGCGAGAGGGACTTGACGAGGAAAAGCCCCCGCCCTGACTCGTCGTCGGAGCCACCGGCCCGGAGCACAGGCTCCCTGTCCGCCCGAGCATCGTGCACCTCGATCCGCAGCCACGAGGCGCAGACGGACATCACCAGCCGGACCCGGTTGCCGCCGGGCGTCCCGTGGAGCACGGCATTGGTCACCAGCTCCGAGACGATCAACAGCCCGGCCTCCGCGAAGCATTGGCCATCCGGGACCTCCACGAGCAGTTCTTCGAGCAGCCGCCGGGCATCACCCGGCGATCTGTCGCTGCGCAGCAGCCAGCAACTGCGCTCATGGATGACGGCGACCGGGCTTTCGGGCGTTCCGGACATGGGGGAACCACCTTCCGCATGCGGGGGATCAGGAGGCATCGGCAGACAAGGCAGACGGCGACACATGTCACCGTGCGTCATCGCTCCATCACCATCAGCATGGAGCATGGCTCAGCTCCCTCGCAAGCCATGTCGAGCAAATATGAAAACTTTCAGTTCAGATGCCAAGGTGGCGCCCATAAGCTCGGGTTGGCAGTGGCGAACCATCACCCGGGACGTGCACACTGGTGCACGGACAGCTCTGGAGGGGTTACACAGATGGCGGTTGCAGTGCCGGCTGTGCGCTACCGGCGCATCGCGGCGGAGCTCAGGAGGCTTCGGGAGCTCAAGAACCTCTCGGCCGAGGAAGTCGTCGCCCAGGTCGACGGCGTCAACCTCGTGAAGCTCAGCAGATACGAGAACGCCCGGGTCCAACTGAAGCCCGAAGTGGTCCGCGCGCTCCTCGACTTCTACGAGTGCGACGAGGAGCTGAAGGAAGTCCTGGTCGAGATCCTCCGGGACAAGCGCCGACCGGGCTGGATGGCCGGATACGAGCAGCTGAACCCGCTCTACACCGACCTGATCCGTCTCGAAGAGACAGCGATCGGCAATAGGTCATACGAGTCGGCCTATATCCCAGGATTGCTCCAGACTCGGCAGTACGCCCACGCCATCATCGCCAGCGGCGTCCTGACGAAGACCAGTGTCGAAGAGCGCGTCGAGGTCCGGATCAACCGTCAGTTCGTCCTGACTAGAGCCGAGAACCCCCTCAAGCTGTGGGCCGTCATCCACGAATCAGCCCTGACCATGGCCGCGGCCCCTGGCGTGATGGTCGACCAGCTGGACAAACTTCAGCAGTTCAGCAAGCTCCCCAACGTCAAGATTCAGATCATGCCGGCCATGGCACCGCCACACCCCGGAATGACCGGCTCCTTCGCTCTCCTGGAATTCCGGCAACGGGATCTCGATCTCGTGCTGCTCAGCGGAATGCTGAGCAGCGACTGGGTGGAGGACCCCGATCACGTCGACCTCTACCGAGCGGCATTCGACGAGATCATGGCGACCGCCCTGGATCTCGACCAGTCGTTCAACCTCATCGCAGAGAAGAGAGACAAGCTCAAGTGACCCACTTCCCCGTCGCCTCAGCCCTTCCCGTGAAATGGAAGAAGGCACTGGCCAGCAACCCGAACGACAACTGCGTCGAGTGCGGGGAACTTGAGGGCGCCATCGTGGTCCGGGACAGCAAGGACGCCCACGGCCCCGCGCTCGACTTCCCCGCCGACGCCTGGCGGGCCTTCATCGCCGGAGTCCGCTCCGGCGACTTCCCCGCCGGGAGCTGACCCTCCGGAGCAGCCGGCGGCCCCGCGCCGAATTGGCGCGAGGCCGCAACCCCGGTGTCCCGAACTCCGAGGTGCGGGGTCAGAAGGCCGCGGCGACGCCCGGGGGCGGGTTGATGCCGAACTCGGACGCCAGCAACTCCACCAGTTCCTCGGGGCTTTCGAGCTCCCGGGCGGTGGTCGTGCCCGCCGCGTCGGTGTGGGTGAAGGTCTTCCCGTCGAGCCGCACGTGATCGGCGGTCCGGGTGCGCTGGAGGTAGAACCGACGGAACGGCGAGCGCGGGTAGGTGGCCACGAACCAGTTGGACATCGTGAGGTCGGGCGCCGGGACCGGGTCCAGGGTGAAGGCGTGCTGGTCCTCCCAGACCTCGCCCGTCCTCGCCTGCAGCACCCAGATCGGCGCGGGGCCGTCCGCCTCCTCGACGACCAGCCGGTGGGTGCGCCCGGCAGCCTCGCGAGCTTCACCGGGGATCATCGGGAGCGGCTCCAGCAGCCCGCCGATGGACCCGAATCCGACGTCGACGAGGTGGCGGCCGGATTCGCCGGGCACCTGGACGGCCAGCACCATATGGGTCCGCGGTCGGACCTCCCCGGCACGCGCGCCGACCCGCACCCGGCCGGTCAGCCGGGTGACCCCGAAGCCCAACTCGTCCAGCACCGCAGCGAACAGGGAGCTGTGCTCGAAGCAGTAGCCGCCGCGGGAGCTGTCGACGAGCTTCGCCTGGAGCTCACCGACATCCAGCGACGGCACCGAGCCGGTGACCACGTCGAGGTTCTCGAACGGGATGCCGAGGATGTGCGCGCGGTGCAGGGAGCGAAGGGTCGCGGCGGTGGGCGCGGACTCGCCCTCCCATCCGATACGGGCGAAGTACTTCTCCAGATCGACAGTCATTCCACCACGGTACGGACCGAGCGGTCCGGCCGGCCTCCGCCGCTGGTCCCGGTCGCGATCGGCCGAGCGGCCTAGGCTCTGCCGCCGGGTCGGTCCCGGCTGGAGGATCATGGTCCGGCCCTGAACGGCGGGAACACGGACGACTACGCGCGGTTTCCCGCCGCCCAGGACGCCCCCGTCCCGACCCGGCACCGCGATGCGAGAGAATGAACCCATGAACGACGACCAAACCCCACCCGCCTCGGCGATCGAGCGCCGGCAGCGGCTCCTGGACATCATGCGGAAGGACGGCGGCACCTGGGACTGGCACCGGGCCCGCGAGACCTACCTGCCCCGCCCGGACCCGCGCACCGTGCGCCGTGACCTCCAGTTGCTCGCCAAGGCCAAGCAGATCTTCCGCGCCGAGGACGGTGGGTACCAGGCTGTCGGCTAGGCGCGGGCCGGGGCCCGCGGCCCGGGCGGCGCGCGGTGGCCCTCGCCGCTACACGCCGAGGGCCACCGCGCCGAACCGTCCGACCCGGCGGACCAGGGCGGCCAGGCCGAGGTAGGCCACGAAGCCGGCCAGGCTCGGCACGGGCCCGGTGAGGAACAGTTCACCGCGCATCAACGAGATCACGTGCAGCAGCGGCACCGGCACCGTCAGGAGCGTCCAGACGGCCCGCAGCGCCACCTGGGCCGGCGTCGCGACGTCCGCGCCGCCGGCGTTCCGGAAGGCCAGCCCGGCCACCAGGGCGAGCACCGCACTCACTCCGGTGACGACGGCGGCCGCGGTGGCCCAGGGCCCGCCCGGCGCGAAGGCCGCCCAGGCCGCGACGGCCAGCACGACCGTCACCTGGGCGTAGGCGGTGGACGCGCGCCGGAAGTGCGAACCCTTCTCGGACGCCGCACCGCCGCCCGACCGCGAACCTCGGGCGGCGGCGCCCGGCGGGACGGCTCCGGGGGGCACCGTCGCCTCCACCACCGTGACCGGCGGCGCCGCCGGCCGATCCGGCCGGGCGGGGTGGACCGCGGCCCGGGACACCGGCTCCTGGACGCGCCGCACCGCCGCCCGGGAACGCCGGAACGCGGCAGCGGCCTCCGTGCGCCGGCCCGCCATCGTGAGGGCGGAGCCGAGCAGGGCCAGCGCCCACACCTCGGCGGACGCGTCGTCCTGCTCGGCGGCCAGCGCCGCCGCCTCGTGCAGCGGGTCGACGGCCTCCAGCGGTCGCCCGCCGTCGTGCAGGGACCTGCCGAGGCCGCTCAACGCCGCCGACAGGACGGCCGGGGAAGCACGCTCCCGGGCCGCTACGTCATATTCCTTGACGTGTAAGGGCTTTGGACATCGAGAGGATGCCCACGGACGCCGCTGCCCGGCACGGCGGACCCCACCGGCCCCGGGCGCCCCGGGGGGCTCCCGCCCCCGCCGGAGCTCGGGCCCGCGGGAGGGGCGGTTCACGGGGGCGGCGAGGGGAACAGTGGGAAGTACGACCTACCCGGTCTCCTGCCGCCCGGGCCGCGCCCGGCGGTTCGTCCGCTGTTCATACGGCGCTCGCCCGGCGGCGGGCACCCGTTGGGTCGGTGGCGGCAGGGTGGTGACACCCTGACAGGACGATCCCGGGACGGACATCGTGACCGAATCGCGCGCACCGCGCTGGCGCCGAAGCCTCGCCTTCCTCCTCGTCGCCGCCGCCGGGCCGGCGGGGCTGCTGAGCGCCTCGCCCGCCCGCGCGGCCTCGACCGACGACATCCGGATCAACGAGGTGGTGACCACCGGGGACGTCGACGACTCCGTCGAGCTCTACAACAAGGGCACCACCGCGGTGGACGTCTCCGGCTGGATCCTCAAGGACGACGACAACGGCTCGAAGTACGCGATCGCCGCCGGCACCACGCTGGCCCCCGGCGGGTTCCGCGCCTTCGACGTCCACGGCGCGTTCGGCCTGGGCTCCTCCGACAAGGCACGGCTGTACCTGCCGAACGGCAGCACCCTGGTCGACAGCTTCAGCTGGAGCGAGCACTCCGCCCCGTCCTGGTCGCGCTGCCCCGACGGCACCGGCGCCTTCCGCAAGGCGGCGCTCACCCTGGGGGCGGCGAACGCCTGCGGCAGCACCGGCGGCACCTCGCCCGTGGCCTGGCCGGGCAGCGGGACGGTGGCGAACGCCGACGCCTCCAACGTCTTCGGGTCGGACCTCAGCGGTCTCTACCAGGAGGGCGGCGTGCTGTGGGGGGCGCAGAACTCCGGCAAGCTGTGGCGGCTGGTGCCGAACGGGTCCGGCGGGTGGAAGCCGGACACCGCGAACGGCTGGACGGCCGGCAAGAAGCTGCGCTTCCCGGGCGGCTCCGGCACCCCTGACAGCGAGGGCGTCACCCTCACCGGCGCCGGCGCCTCGGGGGGCGTGTTCGTCGCGAGCGAGCGCAACGGCGACGCCTCCGGCACCAGCAGGCTCTCCGTCCTGCGGTACGACGTGAGCGGCACGGGGACCACGCTGACCGCCGCGAAGGAGTGGAACCTGACCTCCGCCCTGCCGTCGGTGGGCTCCAACCTCGGGCTCGAAGGCATCACCTGGATCCCCGACGGCTATCTGACCGGCGCCGGGTTCACCGACGAGTCGACCCACGCGGCCTACAACCCGGCCGGGTACGGCGCGCACGGGGGCGGGGTGTTCCTGGTCGGCGTCGAGGGCGGCCAGATCTACGGCTTCGTCCTCCAGGACAGCGGGGCGTTCACCAAGGTGGCCACCCTCGGCAGCGGCATGGCCGGGGTCATGGAGCTGCAGTGGGAGCCGCAGGCCTCCCGGCTCTGGGTGGTGTGCGACGACACCTGCGACGGCCAGCACCGGACGATGCAGGTCGGCGCGGGCGGCACCTTCGTCACCACCGCGGTGTTCAACCGGCCGAGCGGCCTGGCCAACCTGAACAACGAGGGCTTCGCCCTGGCCGGCGCCGGGGAGTGCACCGCCGGCGCCAAGCCCGTCTACTGGGCCGACGACAGCAACACCGGCGGCCACGCGCTGCGCCGGGGCAGCATCAGCTGCTGACCGGGAGGCACCGCCGTGGTCCGGGCCGCTCCGGCCGGGGCCACGGCGCGATGGTCCGGTCGGCCGGTCCGCCGGAGCGGCGGGGCCGCGGTCCGTCAGAGCGGCACGCCGTGGTCGGCCAGCGCCGAGCGGCGCTCGAAGACCTCGGGCCGCGCGGTGTCCAGGGCGGTGGCGACGGCGCCGAGCAGCACGGCCTGCTCCCCCAGCCCGCTCGGGGCGAGCTTGGGGCGCAGCGGGGTGAGGCGGTGCAGCTCGCGCTCCAGCGGTTCCAGCAGGAGGTCGGCGCTGCCGCCGACGCCGCCGCCGAGCACCACCAGGTCCGGATCGAGCACGGCCGCGAGTACGGCGATCGCGTACGCGAGCTGTTCGGCCTCGCGCTCGACCGCGCGGGCGGCGAGCGGGTCGCCGGCCCGGGCCGCGTCGAAGACCTGCTTGGCCGTCAGCGGGCCGCGCATGCCGAGGCCCAGTGCGGTGCGGACCACCGCGTCGGCCCCGGCCTCCTGCTCGATCGTCCCGCCCGGCTCGCCGTCGGCTCCGGGGGGCAGCGGAACCAGACCGACCTCGCCGGCCGCGCCGTGCGCGCCGGAGAGCAGTTCGCCGTCCTTGAGGACGCCGACGCCGAGGCCGGTGCCGATCAGCAGGTAGGCGAACATCCGGCTGCCCCGCCCGGCGCCGAGGGTGAACTCGCCGAGGGCGGCGAGGTTGGCGTCGTTGCCGACGGTGACGGCAGTCTCCAGCCCCGCCGCGATCCGGTCGAACAGACCGCGTCTGCCCCAGCCGGGCAGGCTGGTCGCGTACCGCACGCCGCGCCGCTGCTCGTCCCAGACACCCGGGGTGCCGATCACCGCGTGCACGATGTCGCCGGCCGCCAGCCCCGCCTCGGCGGCGGTCTCCCGGGCGGCCGCGACCACGGCGTCGGCCACCGCGTTGGCCGAGCGGCCCTTGTTGGGCACGTCCCGGCGGGCGACGATCCGCCCGGCGAGGTCGGCCACCGCGACCCGGAGCCAGCCACGGCCGATGTCCACGCCGAGTACGTGGCCGGCCGTCGGGTCCGGCTCGTAGAGCACCGCCGTCCGGCCGCGCTCGGGGACGAACCGGCCCGCCTCGCGGGCCAGTCCGGCCTGCTCCAGCGCGGCCAGGGCGGCGGAGACGGTGGGCTTGGACAGCCCGGTGTCCCGGGCGAGCTGGGCGCGTGAGGAGGGGCCACCGGTGCGCAGCAGTTCGAGCAGCAGCCATTCGTTGTTGCTCCGCAGTCGCTGCCGGTTCCACGGCTGCGCCGGCGTCGCGCCCGGCGGAACGGTGGTCGGCAGGTGGCGGCTCATCGGTTCCTCCGGTCTGGGGCGTGCTCGGCGCCGTCGTCGGCGCCTGTGGCCTGCGCTCAGGCCTCGCCCAGTATGACCGGTCGTCAATCCGTCCATCGGCTGGAACCTCTCGGGGGGCAGGTGTAGCTCCGCACCCCGCTGACCTGGCATGTCCTCAACCAGAGGAGGTGCGGGGGCGGCCCCGGCGGCGGTCAGCCGACCCAGCCACCGGTGAGCTCCTGCACCGCGGAGCCGTCCAGATCGGCGAGCTTGGCGCCGACGAAGGCGCGGGCGGTCTCGGAGGTCTGCATCCGGAACGGCGGCTGCTCGGCGGTCAGCGCCTCCACCACCGACTCGGCGGCCTGCTCCGGGGTCTGCGCCCGGGTGAACGCCGCCCGGGTGCGGGCGGCGTAGGCGTCCAGCGCGGGGGCGTAGGGGCCGGCGGCGGCCAGTAGGGCGGGGATGTCCAGGCCCTGGCTGGCGACGAACTCGCTGGCCACCGCGCCCGGCTCGACGACGATGACCTTGACGCCGACGGTGGCGGCGACCGGCGCCAGCGCCTCCATGAAGCCTTCGACGGCGAACTTGGCCGCGCAGTAGGCCTCGTTGAAGGGCTGCCCGACCACGCCGCCGACACTGGTGACGGTGACCACCCGGCCGCCGACGGCCCGCAGGTGCGGCAGCGCGGCGCGGGTGACGTCGACGACACCGAAGAAGTTGACCTCCATGGTGGCCCGGACCGGCTTCAGTCCGTCCTGCTCGACGGTGCCCACGTAGCCGGCTCCGGCGTTGTTGACGACGGCGTCGAGGCGCCCGTGCCGGGCGACCACACCGGCCACGCAGGCCTCGACCGACCGCGGATCGGTGACGTCCAGCCGGGCCACCTCGATCCGGTCGGCGACGCCCGCCGCCTCGGCGGCGGCGAGCAGCGCGCCGGAGCGGCCGGTGTCACGCATGGTGGCGACGACGTGGTGCCCGGCGCGGGCGACGGCCACGGCGGCGGCCAGGCCGATGCCGGAGGACGTACCGGTGATCAGGGCGATGCGGGCGGTGGTCATGAGGGTGCTCCCGACGGCTCGGATTTGCGTGCGTGCACACACACCATAGATCCGTGTGTGCGCACACGCAAACAGGTAGGGTGTCGGCATGGCGCGTACCGAACTCACCCTGGGCGAGCTCACCGCCCGCGACCACGCCTTCTACGGGCTCGTCTGGGCCGGCACCACCCTCAGTGCCAAGGTCGACCAGGCCCTCGGCAAGGCCCACGACCTGCCGCTCTCCTGGTTCGAGGTGATGCTCTGGCTGCACGGGCAGGCGGAGCCGGTGGCCGCCTCCGACCTCGGCGCCAAGACGCTGCTCAGCCGGAGCCAGGTCTCCCGGGTGGCCGACTCGCTCCAGGCCCGCGGCCTGGTCGAGCGCGTCCCCTCCCCCGTCGACGCCCGCTCCGTGCGGATCACCCTGACCCCCGAGGGCCGCCGGCTCTTCGCCGCCGCCGACGCCACCCGGCGCGCCGTCCTGGCCGAGGCCTTCGACGACCGGCTCGACGACGCGGACATCGCGGCCCTGGAGGTCGTCTGGGCCAAGCTCAAGCAGCCGCCCGCACCCGGGGCCTGACCGCGCCGCACGCGCCGCCGGCGCGCCGGACGACCTGCACTTCGCCGCGCCGCACGCGCTCGGCCCGGCCGCCGCCGGGGCGGCCGAGGACGACATCGCCGTCCTGGCCGCCCCGGCCGCACTGCCGCACGGCCGTCGGGCTCACGCCTTGGCGAGCGCCTGCTCCAGGTCGGCCCAGAGGTCCTCGGGATGCTCGATCCCCACGGCGACCCGGACGGTGCCCGGGCCGATGCCGGCCGCCGCCAGTTCCGCGTCGTCGAGCTGGCGGTGCGAGGTGCTGGCCGGGTGCAGGACGAGGGTGTGCACGCCCCCGAGTGAGGGGGCCAGCGAGGCCAGCCGGACCGACTCGGTGAAGGCCCGGGCCGCCTCCCGGCCGCCCGCCAGGTCGAAGGCGAGCACCCCGCCGTGGCCCTCCGGCAGCAGCCGGCGGGCGAGCTCGTGGTCGGGGTGGGCGGGCAGGCCCGGGTAGTGGACGCCGGTGACGGCCGGGTGACCGGCCAGCCGGCCGGCCAGCTCCCGGGCGCTCTCGCAGTGCCGGCGCACCCGCAGGGCCAGGGTCTGCAGGCCGCGCAGCGTCAACCAGGCGCTGTGCGGGTCGGCCGAGGCGCCCAGTTCGACCGCGTAGTGCCAGACGGTGCGGTGGAGTTCGGGGTCGGCGAAGACGGCGATCCCGGCCAGCACGTCGGAGTGCCCGCCGAGGTACTTGGTGGCCGAGTGGACCACGATGTCGGCGCCGTGCTCGATCGGCCGGCAGAGCAGCGGGGTGGCGAAGGTGTTGTCCACCACGCTGAGCACCCCGGCCTCCCGGGCGACCCCGATCAGCCCGGGCAGGTCGGTGACGCGGGTGGTCGGGTTGGAGATCGTCTCCAGGTGCAGCAGGCGGGTGTTGGGGCGCAGTGCGGCCCGCACCTCCTCCGGGTCGTCGCCCCCGACGTGGGTGACCTCCACGCCCCAGCGCCGGGCGAGGTCGGCGAGCATCGCGAAGGTGCCGCCGTACAGGCTCCGCTGGGCGATCACGTGGTCGCCGGAGCTCAGCAGTGCGAGCAGCACGGTGTTGATCGCGCCCATGCCGGAGGCGGTGGCGATCGCGCCCGCGCCGCCCTCCAGCCCGGCGACCGCCTGCTCCAGCGAGCGGACCGTCGGATTGCCGTAGCGGTTGTAGAGGAAGGCCTCGTCCGGTCCGGCGAAGGCACGCGTCAGGGCGTCGTTGTCCTCGAACGCGAACAGGTGGCTCTGGTGCAGCGGCACTCCCATCGGGCGGCTGCCGGTCACCTCCGGGACGGGCGGGTGGACGATCCGGCTCTCGGGGCGCAGCGCGCTGTCGAAATCGCTCATACCGCTCATCCTCGACCGGTCCGCTCCGCCGGGGCCAGGGCCAATCCCGGGCAAGTGGCCTGCCGCGGCCCGGTCCGGGCCCGGGCGGCACCGCCCCGACGGGGCTTCAGAGTCCGCCGACGGGCAGCAGAACCACCCGCGCCGGGTCGAACGGCTCCCAGCGGGCCGGGCGACCGCTCCGGGCCACCCTCAGCCGGCACCAGCGCCGTCCGCCCGCGTCCTGCCACCATCCGCTGATCCGCCCGAGGGCCCATCGGTCGTCGTCGAAGTGCACCTCGACCGGCTGGTAGACCCACTCCACCTCGGTGTCCACCGGGCCCGCGCCCCGCTCCGGTCCACCCCGCTCCGGTCCGTCCGGCCCGGGTTCACCCCACCCCGGTCCGCCCGGTCCTGCTCCGCGCGGGTCTGTTCCGCGCGGCTCTGTTCCGTTCCGTGCCTCGCGCCTGCCTTCGAGTACGGGCATGCCCCGACCTTCCACCACGGTTGCGCCCTCCCGTTCCGGTGCGGTCGCCGGCTCCCCGACGGGACGGCCGCGCGACCGGGCGTAGTCGCCACCCGAACGACTCTACAGCGCTGTAGAGGATCCGCGCCGGAGCCCGCCCGAATCATCGGTGGGCCGCACCGCCCGCCGACCGGACCACCGGCCGACCGCACCACCGGCCGCCCGCCCGCCGACCGGACCACCGGCCGACCGCACCACCAGCGGGCCGCACCGCCCGCCGACCGGACCACCGGCCGCCCGCCCCGGTCAGGACGGCTGCAGGGCCCTCGCCAGGTCCTCCGCCTCGCGCAGCTGCGCGACGCCCAGCCGCCGCAGGCCCCGGAGCAGCAGGGCGGCGTCCGCGAGGGCGGCGTCCGCGACGGCGGCGTCCGGCCCGGGCAGTTCCGGCGGCAGCGGCATCCCGAGGAGCGCCGCCAGGTCGCCCGCCGGGATGCCCAGCACGAGCGCGAAGTCGGCGACCAGGTCCGGGGTGGGCGCGTCCGCCCCGGAGGAGATCCGCCCGTACGCGTCGGACATCCAGTACCGGCCGGTGAGCAGGTGGAAGATCTTCGTGGTTCCGGTCCACCCGAGGTTCCGGGTGGCGACCATCCGCATCAGCAGGTTCCCGGCGGAGGCCGGGTCCGGCGCCGAGGCGGGCAGCCCCTCGATCCGCCCCGGCCGGTCGGCCGGCGGCAGCGAGGCGACGAAGGAGCGCAGTTCCGCCCGCCGGTCGGCCGGCAGCGCCATGCCGAACCGCACCACGCCGACGATCGAGGTGGTGGCCATCCCGCCGGCCGGCGCGAGGTCCGCCGGCAGCGGCAGCGCCGCGATCTCGAACAGGTCGGCGGTGTCCAGGCCGAGGGCGGGCGCGAGTCGGCGCAGCAGCGCCGGATCCGGCGCGGCGCCGTCCAGCACCGCTGCCAGCTCGGCGTCGGTGACGCCGGCCCGGCGGGCCGACTCGGCGGGCTCCGGGCCCCGGTGGTCCAGCAGTCGGGCCAGCAGCGCGGCGAAGCCGGGAAGTTCGGTCATCCCGCCAGCATAGGACGGCCCGGACGCCCGGCGGACCGCTGCCCACCAGGCGCGATGGCAGCTGTCCGGCACCGGCCGGGGGCCGTCGCCGAACCGTCGGCCGGGCGGGCCCCGGCTGCCTCGGCACCAGTCGTCGGTCACCCGTTCGGCCGACGTTCCCGGCCGACACGCTGACGGAGCGTCACCTTCGCGGGGCGGCGGGCCCGCTCCGGGCCTAGCGTCGGCGGAGTGCGCGGTCATGCCCCACCGGGCCGCCCGACCCGCACGACCGACCCGCACGACCGACCCGCCCCGGGGACAGCCGAAGCCCCGACCGTGCCCCGACCCCGCCCTGTCCCCGCCTCCTCCCCGTCCCGCATCCCGTGCGAAGGAGCCCCCTTGCCCACCATCACCACCAGCGACGGCACCCGGATCCACTACAAGGACTGGGGCAGCGGCCGCCCCGTCGTCTTCAGTCACGGCTGGCCGCTGAACGCCGACGTGTGGGACGAACAGCTGCGGCTGGTCGCCGGGAACGGCTTCCGTGCGATCGCCCACGACCGGCGCGGCCACGGCCGGTCCGACCAGCCCTGGCACGGTAACGACATGGACACCTACGCCGACGACCTCGCCCAGCTGATCGAGCAGTTGGACCTGCGTGACGCCGTCCTGGTGGGCCATTCGACCGGCGGCGGCGAGGTGGCGCGCTACCTCGGCCGGCACGGGTCGGCCCGGGCCGCCAAGGCCGTCCTGCTCGGCGCCGTCCCGCCGCTGATGCTGCAGGGCCCCGGCAATCCCGAGGGCACGCCCCTCGCCGCCTTCGACGACATCCGGGCCGGGGTCGACGGCAACCGCTCGCAGTTCTACTGGGAGCTCAGCGAGTCCTTCTACGGGTTCGACCGCCCCGACGCGGACCTCGTCGGCGCCGCGGGCATCCGCCGGGCGTTCTGGCTCTGGGGCATGCAGGTCGGCGCGCGCGGCGCGTACGAGTGCGTCCGGCAGTTCTCCGAGACGGACTTCACCGAGGACCTGCGGCGCATCGACATCCCCACGCTGATCGCGCACGGTGACGACGACCAGATCGTCCCGATCGCGGCCGCCGCGCTGAAGGCGGCGAAGCTCGTCCCGGACAACGTCCTCAAGGTCTACCCGGGCGGCTCGCACGGTCTGCACGGGGCGTACCGGACCGCCTTCGAGGCCGACCTCCTGGAGTTCCTCAAGTCCTGAGTGTCCCCGCGCCGCTCGTGCCGCTCCCCGTGCTCTCCTCGACACTCGTCCCCGGCCCGCTCCGCACCGCCTCGCGGGGCCCCGATCGGAACCCCGCGGACAGCTAACGCACGGGGGTTCCCGGCTTCGCCCGGACGTGGATGCGTTCACCCTGGGCGCCGAACAGGCTGAGGAACTCGACCGCGTTCGGCCCGGCGTTGCCGAACGCGTGCGGGGTCCTGGTGTCGAACTCGGCGGCCTCCCCGGCGGTGAGGACGAGGTCCTGCGAGCCGAGCAGCAGGCGCAGCCGCCCGGCGAGCACGTAGACCCACTCGTGGCCCTCGTGCACCCGCGTTTCGAGCTCGGGGCCGGCGCCGTGGCCCGGCGGCATGATGTGCTTGTAGGCGTGCAGCCCGCCGAGGTGGCGGGTGAGCGGGATGAAGGTCTGGCCGTAGCGCTTGAACGGGCGGGCGTGGATCCGCGGGTCGCCGGTGGCCGGGGCGCCGACCAGTTCGTCCAGCGGCACCCGGTACTCCCGGGCGAGCGGCAGCAGCAGTTCCAGGGTCGGCTTGCGCTGACCGGACTCCAGGCGGGACAGCGTGCTGAGGGAGATCCCGGTCGCCGCGCTCAGCCCGGCCAGGGTGCTGCCGCGCTCGCGCCGCAGGGCCCGCAGGCGGGGGCCCACCGTGGTCAGGACCGCGGCGAGGTCGTCACCGGCGGCGCCGCGGGGGTCCGCGGTGGGGTCTGCGGTGGGGTGGACGCTGTCGTGGGGGTGGTCGGCCATGGCTCCTATCTGCCGCTCCGGCAAGGGGATTTGTCAAACGGGCATCGGCCGACCGGGTCCCGTCGCCCGCCCCGCCGCCCCGCTCAGTGCCCGCCGCCGAGCATGATCCGGGCTATCAGCTCGCGGCGGCTGGCCACTCCCGCCTTGGCGAACACCGCCTTGAGGTGGTCCTGCACGGTGTAGGGCTTCATCGTCAACAGCCGTGAGACGTCCCGGGTGTCGCAGCCGCGCACCAGCAGCAGCGCCACCTCCTGCTCGCGCGCGGTCAGCCCGTACGCGGAGAGGTAGAGCGGCATCGCGTCGGCCAGGGTGGCCGCGGTCGCCACCACCGTCACCTCGCCGGCCGCGGAGCCCTGCAGCGACGAGCCGTGCAGCACGTACCAGCGGCCGTCGCCGGACTGGATGCGGATCTTCGCCTGGGGCACCGGCAGCCCGCTCGCCGTGCGGCGGGCCTGCTCGGCGGCCATCGCGAAGGCGGTCGGCAGCCCCAGCGAGGTGCGGGACGGGTCGGCCAGCCGGGCGAGCAGTTCCTCGGCCGGACCGGAGATGGCGACCAGCCGGTTCGACGGGCCCAGCACCACGACGGCCGGTCCCGCGTCGGCGTCCGCCCCACCGCCCGGCGGCAGGTGGCAGGCCCGCAGCGCGTGGCCCAGGTGCCGGGCGGCGGTGTCGGCGAGCTCGCGGTGGCGGCCGAGGAAGTGCCCCCGGTCGGCCGCCCGCATGAACGCGGCGCAGCCCCACATCCCGCCGTGCGCGTCGAAGGTCGCGCGCAGCTCGTCGCCGAACCCGGCCGGGGCGATCTGCTCGCGGAAGCGGGCGGCCCGCTCGGGGCGGCCCTGGGTCGCCCTGCTGAGCGTCTCGGCCCGGACGCCGCTGCGGCGGATCCTGGGGAAGGTGGCCGGGTCGTCGGCCCACACCTCGAGCCGGACGGCGTTCTCGAAGGAGTCCAGGCTGAGGTCGTCACTCAGCACGGAGTTGACCAGACCGGTCGCCGGGTCGGCGGTGTGCCAGCAGACGGCGTCGTACTCCAGGACGTCGCGCAGCAGTTCGTCGGCCCGCCGGAACACCTGCTCGGCCGTCAGCCTCGCACCGGCCAACTCCCTTACGCCCTCGATCGCCTGCTGCGCCGCGGCCGCGCGTGACCCACGTGATCCCATGGCCCGGAAGCTAGCACGCACACCAAGCACCGGGCGCGCCCCGATCGGCGGGGTGCCGGATCCCCCGCAGGGATGGCACCGGCCCGGTCCCCTACACCGGAGGTCCCGGCCCGTACGCCGGAAGTGCCGGACCCGTACGCCGGGAGTCCCGGACCCGTACGCCCGGAGTGCCGGACCCGTACGCCGGAACGGCCGACCCCGTACTCCCGGCGTCCCGACCCCGTACGCCCGGGGTCGGGTCCCCGTCCCGCCCCCCGCTACAGCCAGTCGCGCCGCTTGAAGATGAAGTAGAGGCTCACGCAGACCAGCGCCATCAGGCCGATCGCGAACGGATAGCCGAAGGCCCACTTGAGCTCGGGCATCTTCTCGAAGTTCATGCCGTAGACGGTCCCGATCAGGGTCGGCGCGAACAGGATGGCGGCCCAGGAGGAGATCTTCTTGATCTCGTCGTTCTGCATGTGCCCGGCCTCGGCCAGCTGCTTCATCTCCTCGTTCTGCCGCTGCGACACCAGGGTCGCGTTGACGGTGAGGATGTTCTGCAGCATCTGCCGGAAGCCGTCCACCCGCTCGGCGGCGTAGGTGGCGTGGTCGGCGACGTCCCGCAGGTACCGCTGGAGCTCGTCGTCGGTGCCGTACTTGCCGAAGCCCGCCTCCAGGCTCTTCATGATCTCCAGCAGCGGCCGGGTGGCCCGCTGGAGCTCGATCACCTCGCGGGAGAGTTCGTAGATGCGCCGGGAGACCTGCGGGTCGCCGCCGAACACCTCGGTCTCGATCTCGTCGATGTCGTGCTGGAGACCGGCGATCACCGGCGCGTAGCCGTCGACCACCGCGTCCAGCACCGCGTACAGCACGGCCTCGGGGCCGAGGGCGAGCAGCTCCGGGTCGTCCTCCAGCCGGCGGCGCACCGCGGAGAGGTCGGGCGCCTGCGAGTGGCGCACGGTGAGGACGAAGTCGGGGCCGACGAAGAGGTGGACCTCGCCGAAGTCGACCTCCTCCACGTCGTCCAGGTAGCGGGCGGCGCGCAGCACGACGAACAGCGTGTCGCCGTAGCGCTCCAGCTTCGGCCGCTGGTGGGCGACGATGGCGTCCTCGACCGCGAGCTCGTGCAGGTTGAACCGCTCGGCGGCCTCCAGCAGCTGTGCCTCGGCGGGCCGGAACAGCCCGATCCAGGCCATCGTGCCGGGTTTGGCGGGCAGTTGGCGGTAGATGTCGGCGAGGCTGGCGGGCGGCTCGACCCGGCGGCCGGCGCGGTAGACGGCGGCCTCCACGACGGAGCGCTCCAGCGCCACGGGCTCGACCGGCTGGTCGGGCCGGGGGTCCATCGAGTGCTCGGGCGCCGGCTGGACCTCGCCGCCGGGGGCGGTGTTGTCGGAGCGGGAGAACGGACGCTTGCTCGCGCGCACGGCGCGCACACGCCAGTCGGACATGGCGGGGTACCTCCACGGTTCGGTGTCCGCCGCGCTCCCGGGACGTCGGTCGCGGGAAGCCGGGGCGGGTGGGGAGGCGCCCGGCCGGCCTCCACCGCGCACGGCGCCCGGCCGCGCGGTGGCCCGTCGTCAGCGACGGGCGGTGCGGCGGCGGGGAGCGGGAGCGGTACGGGAGGAGGGGTGCCGGGGGCCAGGAGAAGAGGGAGCGGTGCCGGGGCAGGGCCGACTTCGGCCCGGACTACTGGGATCCACAGCTCTCACCTCCTCGCCGTCGGGGCGCCCGTACCCCGGGTCGCCGTTACCGGGCCATCAGGGAGCGAGCCACGCCGTACGGCCGAGGGCACGGCTGCCCTGCGGGAACGGGTGGGCACCCCTGATCTCGTCAGAGCTTTGGCACGCCACGGCGTAGCACCCGGGGGTGCAGCCACTTGGGGTCACCCCTTAGGCCGGGGAGACCTGTCCTGAACCTGGGCGTCTCTCGACGTCGTGGGGTCAGTGGCCTGTGTCCGTGGCGACGCCTCACCGAACGAGGTGCCTGCACAACTGTCCCGATTCTAGTACCCGCGCGCCCGTGCCTCCGACCAGGGCCCCGACCGGAGTGGCGCCCCGGCCCCGGCTAGAGGTGCGCGGCCACGTACGGGACGGCGGTCGACTCCAGGCCGCCGACGGTGCCGAACTGCGGGTGGACGTTCACCTCGAAGACCACGCCGCCGCTCTCGGCCGCGAGGTCGACGCCGGCCAGCGGGAGGCCGAGCGACTTGGTCGCGGAGATCGCCAACTCGGCGAGACCGGCCGGTAGTTCACTTTCCGGCAGGACGACCGAGAGAGCGCCCCGGCTCTCGTTGCAGGGCGCGTCCGGGTCCGGCTGGACGTGCTCGACGGCGCGCACCACGCGTCCGTCGAGGACCACCACCCGGTACTGGTGGCGCCGGCCGTCCGCGGTGAAGTTCCGGGCGTCGCGGGCGATCAGCCAGTCGGCCCCCGCCTCGGCGTAGTAGCGGGCGGCGGCGGCGAGTTGGGCAGCGGTGGTGAGGTGGAAGACGTCGTTGCCGCCCATCCCGACGGTCGGCCGGGCCCAGACGTCGCCGCCGAGCCGGTCGAAGGCCTCGGCGACGGCCCCCGGGGCGGGCCGGGAGAAAGCGACGGTGGGCATGTGCGCGATGCCGTCCCGGGTGAAACGTTCGACGGTGCGGTCCTTCTCGGTGGCCACCCGCCAGGCGTCGACGTCGGTGCCGAGCGAGCGGGCGCCGTGGGCGCCGAGCAGGCGCTGGCACTGCTCGAAGTCACGGCGCCGGTGCGGCGGGATCTCGTAGACGATCACCGCCCCGGCCGTCACGGCGACGCCCTCGCCGGGCACCTCCAGCCGGAGGCCGCCGCCCGCGCCGGAAGCACCGGAGCCGGAGATCCGGCCGGTGCCGCCGGTCATGAAGTGCCGGGCGTCGAGGAGGACGGGTGCCCGGCCGGTGAGTTCCCGCACGGCGGTCGACAGGATCTCCCGGCTGCCCTCGGTCGAGCTGTGATCGGTCATCAGAACGAGCTCGCTTCGGACCATGCCGCCATGGAACAGCTGCCCGGCCCGCGGCGACAAGGGTGCCTCTTGCGCCGCTCCGGCCCCGGATGGCCGAAACCGCCCCTGCCGGGCCGGCAGGGGCGGCAGGCGCGGTCGCCGGTCGCGCCGGCTCGCGGCGGGCTCCGGAAAGCCCGCAGCCCGCCCCAGTGGCGTCCGGGGCGGGCTGTGTCACGGGTGCGGGCGGCGGGCGCGCGTTCCGCCCGCCGCTACGGCCGCGCGGGGGCCGGGCGGACCAGCTCCTTGAGGACGTCCTCCATGGTGACCAGGCCGGAGGCGGTGCCGTCGGCGGCGATCGCGGCGGCCAGATGGGTGCCGGAGCGGCGCATGGCCGTCAGCACGTCGTCCAGCGGGGTGGACTCGGGGACGCGCGCGATCGGGCGCAGCGCGCGGGCCGGGAACGGCCGGTCGCGGGCGCCGTCCTGCTCCAGGGCGTCCTTGATGTGCAGGTAGCCGAGCACCGTCCGGTCCGCGTCCAGCACCGGGAAGCGGGAGAACCCCGTCCGGGCGGCGAGCTGCTCCAGCTCGACCGGCGTGGTGCCGGGGCCGGCGAAGACGATCTCCTCGCGCGGGGTGACCACCTCGGAGACCGGGCGCGAGCCCAGCTCCAGGGCGTCCCGCAACAGCTCGGTGTCGCGGTCGCTGAGCAGTTCGGCGTCGGAGGAGTCCTTGACCATGCGGGCCAGCTCCTCCTCGGTGAACACCGAGGCGACCTCGTCCTTGGGCTCGACCTTCAGCAGGCGCAGGATCCGGTTGGCGAAGGCGTTGATGGAGAAGGCGATCGGCCGTACCGCGCGGGTCACCGCGACCAGCGGCGGCACCAGCAGGTAGGCGGCCTTCTCCGGCGCGGCCAGGGCGATGTTCTTGGGGATCATCTCGCCGAGCAGCATGTGGAGGTAGGTCGCCACGGTCAGCGCGACGACGAAGGCGATCGAGTGGATCAGGGCGTCCGGCACGCCGACGCTGTGCAGCGGGGGCTCCAGCAGGTGGGCGATCGCGGGTTCCGCGACCGCGCCGAGCACCAGCGAGGAGACGGTGATGCCGAGCTGGGCGGTGGCCAGCATCGCGGAGACGTGCTCCAGACCCCAGATCACCGTGCGGGCGCGCCGGTCGCCGGCTTCCGCGCGCGGTTCGATCTGGCTGCGCCGCACCGAGATGAGGGCGAACTCGCCGCCGACGAAGAAGGCGTTGGTCACCAGCGTGAGCAGCCCGATGACGAGCTGGATCGCGGTCATCGGTTCTCCTCCGGGCGGCGTCCGGTGCCGTCGGCGGTACCGGTGTCCGGGTCGGCGTCGGGTGCCGGGCCGCTGATCCGGACGCGTTCGGCGACGTGGTGCGCGACGGCCGTGACGTGCAGGGTCCAGCCGTGGGTCTCGACGACGTCGCCGGGCACGGGGATCCGGCCGAGGTGGTCGGCGATCAGTCCGGCGAGGGTCTCGTACGGCCCCTCGGTGTCGGGCAGTCCGACGGTGTCGAGCTGGTCGGTGCGGGTGATGCCGTCGGCGTCCCAGCGGTGGCGGCCGTCCTGGCCCTCGCCGAGGTCGATGAGGTCGGGCAGTTCGGCCGGGTCGTGCTCGTCGACGACCTCGCCGACGACCTCCTCGACGATGTCCTCCAGGGTGGCGATGCCGGCGGTGCCGCCGTACTCGTCGATCACCACCGCCATGGTCTCCTCGCCGCGGAGCAGGTCCAGCAGGCGGTCGACGGTGAGCGTCTCGGGCACCAGCAGCGGCTCGGTCACCAGGTTCGCCACCGGGTGCAGGTGGCGCCGGTCGGCGGGGACGGTGAGCGCGTCCTTGATGTGGACGGCGCCGACGACCTGGTCGAGGTTGCCGCGGTAGACCGGGAACCGGGACAGCCCGGTGGCCCGGGTGAGGTTGGCGACGTCGGCCGCCGTGGCGTGCTCCTCCAGGGCCCGGACGTCGACCCGGGGGGTCATCACGTTCTCCGCCGTCAGCTCGCGCAGGTTGAGCGAGCGGACGAAGAGTTCGGCGGTGTCGGGCTCTATCGCGCCGGCCCGGGCGGAGTGCCGGGCGAGGGCGACCAGCTCCTGCGGCGTCCGGGCGGAGGCGAGGTGCTCGGCGGGCTCCAGGCCCAGGCGCCGCACCACCCGGTTCGCGGTGTTGTTGAGGTGCCCGATCAGCGGCGAGAAGGCGGCCGAGAAGTAGTACTGCGGCCCGGCCACCACCTTCGCGACGGCGAGCGGGCGCGAGATGGCCCAGTTCTTGGGCACGAGCTCGCCGGCGACCATCAGCACGACGGTGGAGAGCAGGACCCCGAGCAGGATCCCGACGGTGTTGACCGCGCCGCTCGGCAGGCCCAGGGCCTCCAGCGGTGCGCGCAGCAGCCCCGCCACGGCCGGCTGGGCGACCATGCCGATCACCAGGCTGGTGATGGTGATGCCCAGCTGGGCGCCGGAGAGCTGGAAGGTGAGGCGCCGGGCCGCCTTCAGCGCGACGGGGGCGCCGCGCTCACCGGCGTCGGCGGCGCGTTCGAGGGCGCCCCGCTCGACGGTGGTCAGGGAGAACTCCGCGGCGACGAAGACCGCGCAGGCGGCGGTGAGCACCAGGGCGAGGAGCAGCAGCAGGACGTCGGTCACCGTGCCACCCCCGCCCCGTTGGTCGAACACGTCTTGACGGGAACAGCACGGTGAGAACTGGGAGGTTCGTCCATCGCGGGGTCCGCGACTCCTTCACTGCGACGAGGGTGGCCGGTCGGCGGGCGGCCCGGTCCGGGGGGGAACGGGTCACCAGCTCTACAGGAGTGTAAAGGGTTGGCAAATCAGAGTGCCGTAAGGGCCGCCACCTGTGCGGTCGCCGCCGCTTCGGGCCAACCCTGCCGTCGCCGCGGCCGTCACCGCCGCCGGCACGGCCCTCGCCGCCGGAAACATGTGCACAGGTACGCACATGTTGGCTACGATGGTGGGCGTACCCGCACGACGCCGACCGGGGACGGGACCACCGCATGCCGGCCATCCTGCGCGACCGCACCTACCGCCACCTGTTCACGGCCCAGCTCGTCGCCCTGGCCGGCACCGGTCTGGCCACCGTGGCGCTGAGCCTGCTGGCCTACGACATCGCCGGCGACCACGCCTCGGCCGTCCTCGGCACCGCACTGGCGATCAAGATGGTGGCGTACGTCACCATCGCCCCGCTCGCCGGCGCGCTGGCGGACCGGATCCCGCGCCGGGCCCTGATGGTGGCCATGGACCTCACCCGGGCCGCCGTCGCGCTCACCCTGCCGTTCGTCACCCAGGTCTGGCAGGTCTACGCCTTGATCTTCCTCCTCCAGGCCGCCTCCGCCGCGTTCACGCCGACCTTCCAGGCCACCCTGCCGGAGGTGCTGCCCGCCGAGCGCGACTACACCCGGGCCCTGTCGCTGTCCCGGCTGGCCTACGACCTGGAGAGCCTGTTCAGCCCGGCCCTCGCCGCCGGGCTGCTGGCCCTGCTCTCCAGCGGCTGGCTGTTCGCGGGCACCGCCGCCGGCTTCCTCGCCTCGGCGGCCCTGGTGGTCTCCGCCGTCCTGCCCAAACCGGCGCCCGTCGAGCGCGCCGGCGGCGTCTACGCCAAGGCCGCCTTCGGCACCCGGCTGTTCTGGGCCACTCCCCGGCTGCGGGCCCTGCTCGCCCTGGACCTCGGCGTCGCCGCCGCGGGCGCCATCGTGTTCGTCAACACCGTCGTCCTGGTCCGCGAGCACTTCCACCGGCCGGCCGGCGCCCTCTCGCTCGCGCTCGGCGCGTACGGCGCGGGCTCCATCCTGGCCGCGCTGCTGCTGCCGCGCGTGCTCGGGCGGATCGGCGACCGGGCGGTGATGCTGCCGGCCGCCTTCGCCCTGCCGGTGGTCCTGGCGGGCGTCGCCGCCGTCACCGCCACCGCCCCGAGCGCGTGGTCCTGGGGCGCCGTGCTGACCGCCTGGGCGGCGATCGGCGCGGCCTGCTCGGCGGTCCTCACCCCCGGCGGCCGGGTGCTGCGCCGCTCCGCGGCCGACGCCGACCTGCCGGCCGCCTTCGCCGCGCAGTTCTCGCTCTCCCACTCCTGCTGGCTGCTGACCTACCCGCTGGCCGGCTGGCTGGCCGCCGGAGCGGGGCTCCCGGCCACCGCCGCCGCCCTCGGCGCCGTCGCGCTCGCCTCGGCGGCCGCCGCCACCGCCCTCTGGCCCGCCCGGGAGGCCGCCGAGCTGGACCACGTCCACGCCGACCTGCCGCCGGACCACCCCCACCTCGGCGACGCCCACCCGGCCGCCGGCGGCTGGCGGCACGGGCACCGCTTCGTCATCGACCAGTACCACCGCCGGTGGCCGGCGCACGGCGACGTCCGCCCCGGCTGACGGCCGGGCACCCCGGGACGTCAGGGGCACCCTTGGCCGCACGGCTCAGCCGAAGAAGCCGAGCGCCCCCAGCGCGCAGACCCCGCCGAGGCCCATGAACACCGGCGTGAGCACCTTGAGCTCGACCCAGCTGCCCGCCCGGAACCGCATGCCCTTCGGCGGCCCCACCGGGTACCAGCGCTTGCGCCCGATCGGGATCGGCCAGAACACCGGGCAGCCCGAGACCGTCAGCGCGTCCCCGAGGCAGTGCACCAGCGAGCCGAGCGCGATCGGCAGGCCGATCCACAGGTACTGCTGCCCGGGCTGGTCGAACAGCCACTGCGAGCCGTTCCCCGGCTTGTCCAGGACGTCCGCCAGGACCCAGGCGCTGGTCGCCCCGAGCAGCCAGACCAGCACGTCGCTGGAGACCCGGGCGTGGCGCCAGAGCAGCCCCTCGATCGCCAGCACCATGTGCACGAAGAGCACCGCCAGCACGCCCCAGCGGCCGCCGTAGACCGCCACCGCGGCCGCGCCGGCGCCGCACAGCACCGCCCACAGCCAGGTGTGGGTCAGCGTCCGGTGCCCGCCCGAGCGGCGCGGGTCGCCCTTCTTCCGGGTCGACCGGTAGGCCGCGTACGAGAGCTTGTCGATCACCTCGCAGAGCGTCCGGGACACCGGCCCGAACGCCCGGGATATCGTCGCCGCCTTGTGGTCCAGATCCGGCGCCAGCGCGGCCCCCGCACAGATCAGCGTTCCCGCCAGCAGCACCGGCCAGGGCATCGGCTCGCCCAGCCCCGCGGCGATCGCCCCCGCCCCCAGCCACGCTGCCGCACCCGACAGCGCATGCGCCGGTCCCATCATGAGCTGGCTCCCGCCCTCGTTCCCAAGCGCCCTCCACGAGGACGTGACGGGGCAGCAGCCTAGCCGTCCAAGATCCACTCCCGTCGCCGGGTCGAACCCGACCGCCCCCGTCGGCAGTGCGCCGCCGAGGGCGCTGTCAAGCACCGCGCCCGCGACACGCCGCCCGGGCGGGACCGGCCGCCGCGATCGCGAGTCCGGGCCCGGGACCCGCTAGCCTGGACGGCTTACGCCCCCGGACCGCAAGCCCCACCGGCCCCGTGCACCGCGCCCCGCCCCGCACCCGCCGGAGCCCCACCCGTACCGCCTCGCGCCCCGCAGCGAAGCGCACCGCACGCACCGAAGCGCGCAGCACCGCGCCGCACCGACAAGGAGCCCACCGCCGTGTCCGACACGTTCGCACACCTGCACGTCCACACCGAGTACTCGATGCTGGACGGAGCGGCGAAGAACGGGAAGCTCTTCGCGGAGGCCGAGCGGCAGGGCATGCCGGCCATCGCGATGAGCGACCACGGCAACATGTTCGGCGCGTACGAGTTCTTCCACGCCGCCGCCAAGACCGGCGTGAAGCCGATCATCGGCATCGAGGCCTACGTCGCCCCGGCTTCGCGCTTCCTGAAGAAGCAGGTGTTCTGGTCCCCCGGCGGTCAGCGCCCGGCGAGCTCCGACGGCGAGGGCGGCAAGGACGTCTCGGGCGGCGGCCGCTACACCCACATGACCATGTGGGCGCAGAACGCGACCGGTCTGCGGAACCTCTTCAAGCTCTCCTCGCTCGCGTCGATGGAGGGCTACTACATGAAGCCCCGCATGGACCGCGAGCTGATCGCGGCCAACGCGACCGGCATCATCGCCACCACCGGCTGCCCCTCGGGCGAGGTGCAGACCCGGCTGCGGCTCGGACAGTACGACGAGGCGGTCAAGGCGGCCGGCGCCTACCAGGACATCTTCGGCAAGGAGAACTACTTCCTGGAGCTGATGGACCACGGCCTGTCCATCGAGCAGGACGTCCGCCAGGACCTGCTGCGCCTGGCCAAGCAGCTGAACATCCCGCTGCTGGCGACCAACGACTCGCACTACGTCACCGCCGACCAGGCGGACGCGCACGACAGCCTGCTCTGCGTCGGCGTGGGCAAGAACAAGGACGACCCGAACCGGTTCAAGTTCCAGGGCACCGGCTACTACATCAAGACCGCCGACGAGATGCGCGAGCTGTTCCGCGAGCTCCCGGAGGCCTGCGACAACACGCTGGCGATCGCCGAGCGGGTCGAGTCGTACGAGGACGTCTTCACCTACGTCGACCGGATGCCGCAGTTCGACGTCCCCGAGGGCGAGACCCAGGCGTCGTTCCTGCGCAAGAAGATCGACGCCGGGCTGAAGGTCCGCTACGGCGACAACCCGAGCCAGGAGGTCCTGGACCGGATCGAGCTGGAGATGGGCGTCATCTCCCCGATGGGGTTCGACGCCTACTTCCTCGTGGTCGCCGACATCTGCCAGTACGCCCGCGACAACGGCATCCCGGTCGGCCCGGGCCGAGGCTCGGCGGCCGGCTCGATGGTCTCCTACCTCACCCGGATCACCGAGCTGGACCCGCTGGAGCACGACCTGCTGTTCGAGCGGTTCCTGAACCCCGAGCGCATCAACCCCCCGGACGTCGACATCGACTTCGACGACCGCCAGCGCGACCAGATGGTGCGCTACGTCACCGAGAAGTACGGCTCCGCCTACACCGCGCAGGTCAACACCTTCGGCACGATCAAGGCCAAGGCCGCCGTCAAGGACGCCAACCGCATCCTCGGCTACCCGTTCGCGATGGGCGACCGGATCACCAAGGCGATGCCGCCGGACGTCATGGGCAAGGGCGTCCCGCTCGCGGACCTCTTCAACGAGAAGCACCCGCGGTACAACGAGGGCACCGAGATCCGCTCGCTGTACGCGAACGAGCCCGACGTCAAGAAGATCATCGACACCGGCCTGGGCATCGAGGGCCTGATCCGCGGCACCGGTGTGCACGCCGCCGCCGTCATCCTCTCCTCGACCCCGCTGCTCGACCTGATCCCGCTGCACATGCGGGACAAGGACGGCGTGATCATCACCGGCTTCGACTACCCGTCGTGCGAAGCCATGGGCCTGATCAAGATGGACTTCCTGGGTCTGCGGAACCTGGGCATCATCGATCACTGCATCAAGATCGTCAAGGCCAACCGGGGCATCGACGTCGACATCGAGAAGATCGCGCTCGACGACCCCACCACCTACCAACTGCTCGCCCGCGGCGACACCCTGGGCGTGTTCCAGCTCGACGGCGGCCCCATGCGCGCCCTGCTCAAGCTGATGAAGCCCACCGAGTTCGCCGACATCTCCGCCGTCTCGGCGCTGTACCGGCCGGGCCCGATGGGCATGAACTCGCACACCAACTACGCGCTGCGCAAGAACGGCCAGCAGGAGATCATCCCGATCCACCCCGAGCTGGAGGCCCCGCTCAGCGAGGTCCTCGGCCCCACCTACGGTCTGATCGTCTACCAGGAGCAGGTGCAACGAGCCGCGCAGGTGCTGGCCGGCTACAGCCTCGGCCAGGCCGACCTGCTCCGCCGCGCGATGGGCAAGAAGAAGAAGGAGGTGCTGGAGAAGGAGTTCGTCCCCTTCCACGCGGGCTGCAAGGAGCGCGGCTACTCCGACGAGGCCATCCAGGCGGTCTGGGACGTGCTGGTCCCGTTCGCCGGCTACGCCTTCAACAAATCGCACTCCGCCGCCTACGGCCTGGTCTCGTACCAGACGGCCTACCTCAAGGCCAACTACCCCGCCGAGTACATGGCGGCGCTGCTCACCTCGGTGGCGGACGACAAGGACAAGATGGCGGTCTACCTCGCCGAGTGCCGCCAGATGGGCATCAAGATCCTGTCCCCCGACGTCAACGAGTCCGTGGTCGACTTCACCGCCGTCGGCAGCGACGTCCGGTTCGGTCTGAAGGCCGTCCGCAACGTCGGCGTGCCGGTCATCGAGTCCCTGGTCAAGACCCGCAAGGAGAAGGGCAAGTACGCCTCCTTCGCGGACTTCCTGGACAAGGTCGAGCTGGTGGTCTGCAACAAGCGCACCGTGGACTCCCTGATCAAGGCGGGCGCCTTCGACTCGCTCAGCCACACCCGCCTGTCGCTCAGCACCG
The DNA here is from genome assembly GCF_040630835.1 of Kitasatospora sp. NPDC005751. Lineage (NCBI taxonomy): Bacteria > Bacillati > Actinomycetota > Actinomycetes > Kitasatosporales > Streptomycetaceae > Kitasatospora > Kitasatospora sp. NPDC005751. The sequence continues at coordinate 58,875 of NZ_JBEXYC010000010.1, read as the reverse complement.
TCCACGAGAGCGCGATCGACGCCGTCACCGGCCTGAAGAAGCAGCAGGCGATCGGCCAGGACGACCTGTTCGGCGCCCTGGACACCGGGGACGGCGGCGCACCGGCCATCGGGCTGGACTTCGAACTGACCGACCGGGAGTGGCCGCGCCGGCAACTGCTCAGCCTGGAGCGGGAGATGCTCGGCCTGTACGTCTCCAGCCACCCGCTGGACGGCGCCGAGCACATCCTCTCCCGCAACCGCGACACCTCCATCGCCGAACTCCTCGGCTCCGGCCGCACCGAGGGCGAGGTGCGCCTCGCCGGCCTGATCACCGCCGTCGACCGGCGGATCAACAAGGCGGGCAACGCCTGGGCCATCATCACCCTCGCCGACCGCGACGGCTCGGTCGAGGTGCTCTTCTTCCCCGCCACCTACAACCTGATGGCCGATCAGATGGTCGAGGACAACGTCATCTCGGCCCGGGGCCGGCTCAATGAGCGCGACGGCTCGCTGAGCATCTTCGGCCAGGAGATCACCACCCTCGACGTCTCCTCCGCCGAACTCGGCACCAAGCCGCCGGTGCAGATCACGGCGCCGCTCGGCAAGATCACCCCGACCGTGGTGGGCGAGCTGAAGCTCGCCCTCCAGGCCCACCCCGGCGACGTCCCGGTCCGGCTGCTGACCACCAACTGGGACAAGGACACCCTCTACGAACTCGGCTTCCTGGTGAATCCCGACAACGGACTCGCCTCGGACATCAAGACCCTGCTCGGCACCAACTCCTGGGCGGGCACCCTGTAGCGGGCCGCGTCAGCCCTCCGGCCGGACCGGCGTCCCGGCCCGCCGGCCCAGTGCGCGCAGCACCTGGACCGGCAGGCCGGGGTTCCCGGCCGCGACCGCCGCGCTGTCGGGCTCGCGCAGCGGGGCGACCAGGACGGCGGCGGGCAGCCGGGGATTGCGGGCGGCGGCATGACGGACCCCCGGCCCCGGGTCGTCGAGCAGCCGGACCGCCGACGCCGCGGAGAGCCGCGGGTCCGACGCGGCCCGGCACCGCACCTCCTCGGCGGTGTCCCGACCGAGCCGCTCGACCAGCTCGGCCCCCCCGGCCGCGAGGTCACAGCGGTTTGCGGGCCTCGATGAGGAAGCGTGCGGAGTAGGCGACGAACGAACCCTCGGCGCGGATCTGCCGGTCCAGGTCGTGGAGCCGGTCGCGATGGGCGGCGACCGTGAAGCCGGGCACCATCCAGATCACCTTCCGGAGGAAGTACACGACCGCGCCGATGTCGAAGAACTCCATCCGCAGCCGCTCGGACCGCAGGTCCGTCACCTCCAGCCCGGCGGCCCGGGCGTCGGCGCTCTCGGTGTCGGGGTGCCGCGCCAGGCGGGCCTCCGGCTGCGGGCCGAGGAAGTACTCGACCAGCTCGAACACCGAGGCCGGGCCGACGTGCTGCGCGACGTACGTACCACCGGGCCGCAGCACACGGGCGATCTCCGCCCACCAGACCGTCGCCGGGTGACGGCTGGTCACCAGGTCGAACGCCCCGTCGGCGAAGGGCAGCGGGGGTTCGTCCGGGTCCGCGACCACGATCGCTCCCAGCGGGTGCAGCAGCCCGGTCGCCCGGGCCACGTTGGGCGGCCACGACTCGGTGGCGACCATCGCGGGCGGCAGGGGACCGGCGCCGGCCAGCACCTCGCCGCCGCCCGTCTGGATGTCCAGCGCCGCCGAGGCCGCCGCCAGCCGCTCCCCCAGCAGGCGTTGGTAGCCCCAGGAGGGGCGCTGCTCGGTGGCCCGCCCGTCCAGCCAGGAGAAGTCCCAGCCATCGACGGACACGGCCTCGGCCTCGGCAATCAGCTCTTCGAACGTACGCGACATAACCGCATCATCGCGGCCACCGGCAGGCCCGGCCAACCGGATTTCCGCAGGCGGGCCTGCCGAGCGGAGCACCGGCCGTCCCGGCGCGGCCCGGCGGCCTCCTCGTCGAAGGGGCCGGCGGAGGAATCGGCGACACCGGAGCCGCCCCGCCCCGAGAGCGTCGGCGGTCGCGGCGCCGGGATCGCCGCCCAGGCCCGGCGGGGTGCCCGGGGCGGACGCGCGGGGCCGGGACGGGGAGTCACCCGGTGTCCCCGGCGGCCGACGGAGTGCGTGGCGGTGATCCACCTGCGCCGGGCGGGTGGGGTCGCAGGGCTTCGGCCCAGCCGCGGGGGGCAGCGGGTGGGGCGCCGGCGGGTTCGCCGGTGCTGATCGCCCGGGAGGCCCCTCCGATGGTCGGGGGTGGGAGGGGGCCGAACAGGTCCGCGCGGCTGGTCACCGGGCGGGGCGACGTCCCCGCGGTCGGGTGCCGCGGCCCGGCGTCGGGCCGATTCCTCGGCTGCGGTCCCGGGGCCGACCGGCCCGCTCGGGTCGCCCGGTCGACGCAGAGGCCGGTCGAAGCAGAGGCCGGTCGACGCGGTGGTGCGTCGCGGCTCCCGTCAGGCGGCGGCGTTGCGGGCGGCGGTGGCCCAGGCGGCCGTGACGGCGCGGTGGGCGGTGGCGGTCGCGGTGGCGAGGTCGTCGTCCAGGTGCAGTGGGGCGCCGAGGTGGACGTGCAGGGCCGGGCGGCGCGCCGGGGCGGTGGTGAGGCCGGCGAGCTGCTTGACCGCGCCGCCGGAGCTCAGGCGGCGGGCGCCCGCCTGGCCGAGCGGGACCACCGGTGCGCCGGTGGCCCCCGCCAGCCGGGCGAGGCCGCTGCGGAACGGGCCGGGCGCCAGCTCGCCGGAGTCGGAACGACGCGGCAGGCCGCCCTCGCCGTAGATGAGGACCAGGTGTCCGGCAGCGAGGGCGTCGGCGGCCCGGTCCAGGGCGTCGGCGGCGTGCTCGGTGCCGCGGTGGACGGGGATGTGCCCCTCGTGGCGCAGCAGCCGCCCCAGCAGCGGGACCCGCCAGAGGCCGGCCGTCGCGAGCACCACCGGTCGCGCGCCGAGGCGGTGCAGGGCGGCGAACACGATCGCGGGGTCGGCGAGCGAGGTGTGGTTGGCGGCGACGATGCTCCCGGGTGCGAGCACGGCCTCGGGGTCGGCGCTCACCCGCAGGGAGCCGAAGGCGGGGACGAGGAGGGCGGCGGTTCGGCTGAGCATGGCTGGTGGGTCCTCCGGTGGGCGGGTGAGCTGCCACCAGTGTTCGCCGTTCCGGCCCGGCACGCCTGAGTACCCGTACTCAATGCCGCGCAGATCTGCGGGAGCCCGACTAGGCTCGCCGGATGAGGCGACTCGACGCAGTGGACCGTGCTTTGTTCGACCGAGTGGCGCTGGCGCGCCTGCGCCATGCCCAGCCGTGGCTACGGCGCTTGAGCCGGGCCGCGGACCACGGGGTGCTCTGGATGGGCACGGCCGCCGTGCTGGGGGCGGTCGGCGGCCGGGCCGGGCGGCGGGCGGCGCTGCGCGGGGTCGGATCGCTGGCGATGGCCTCGGCCGTGGCCAACATCGCCGCGAAGCAGCTGACCCGCCGTCCGCGCCCGTTGCTGGACCAGGTGCCGGTGGTGCGGCAGTTGCTGCGGCAGCCGGTGACGAGTTCTTTCCCGTCCGGCCACTCCGCCTCGGCCGCCGCGTTCGCGACGGCCGTGGCGATCGAGGCGCCGCTGCTGGGCGTCGTGGTGGCGCCGGTGGCGGCCGCCGTCGGGGCGTCCCGGATCTACACCGGCGCGCACTACCCCGGAGACGTGCTGGCCGGGTTCGCGCTGGGTTCGGGGCTGGCGGCCCTGACGCTTCGCTGGTGGCCCCGGTCGAACGACCGGCCGCCGCTCGCCGGCCCGCCGCCCCGGCCGGCGCCGGCGCTGACCGAGGGGGCCGGGCTCTCGGTAGTGGTCAACAGCGGTTCGGGGAGCGGGGCGTTGCTCGCCGACGGCCCGGAGGACACCGCGGCCGTCCTGCACACGCTGCTGCCGCGCGCGCAGGTGCGGGTCTGCGGACCGGACGACGACCTGCCCGCCCTGCTCGCCGAGGCGGCCGACCGGGCGGCGGCGGACGGCGGCGCGCTCGGGGTCTGCGGCGGCGACGGCAGTGTCAACCTGGCCGCCTCCCTGGCGGTCGAGCGCGACCTGCCGCTGGCCGTCTTCCCCGGTGGCACGCTCAACCACTTCGCGCTGGACCTCGGGATCGAGTCGCTGGAGGCGACGGCGGGCGCCGTGGAGGCCGGCTCCGCCTGCGGGGTCGACCTGGGCCTGGCCGTCGACGACACCGAGCGGCGGATCTTCCTGAACACCTTCAGTCTCGGCGTGTATCCCGAACTGGTCCGGCTCCGCGAGTCGTTGGAGGGCCGACTGGGCAAGTGGCCGGCCCTGGCGGTGGCCGTCGCCCGGGCGCTGGGAAGTGCCGAACCGGTCACCGTCGAGGCCGGCGGACGCAGCCGGCGGCTCTGGCTGCTGTTCGCGGGCAACGGCGCCTACGACCCGCCGGGCTTCGCCCCCACCCGGCGGACCGGCCTGGCCGACGGCCTGCTGGACATCCGCGTGGTGGACGGCGGCAGCCCGTTCGCCCGGACCAGGCTGGCGGCGGCCTTCCTCTCCGGCACGCTGTCGCGTTCGCGGGTCTACCACTCGGCCCGGCTGACCGGACTGGGCCTCGACTCGCTCGGCGACGCCGACCGGATCGCGGTGGACGGCGAGAGTGTGCCGGCGGCCGGTGCCCTGCGGCTGGGCAAGGCGCCGAACGCCCTGACGGTGTACCGCCCCGCGCCCTCGTAGCGCGCGGGGCCGTGGGGCCTGCCGGAGGCAGCCCACCGTAGGCGCCGCCCGCGGCCGCGGTCCGGGCTCTGGGTAAAGCCCCGGGCCGGGCCGCGGCCAGGTCGCGGCCCCGGCCGGGGGGCGACACGCAAGGCGCACCATCCGGGTGACATTCCCCGGCGGTGCCCGCCCCGAGTCCCTAGTGTGCAGAGCAAGTTAGCCTACGAAGGGGTTACGCCATGTACCGTACCGTCCGCACCGTCGCCGTCCTCCTGGCCGCCATCGGCGCCGCCGCCGCCGTCCCGACCCAGGCGTTCGCCGACGGCCCCGAGGTGACCACCACGACCATCACGGTCATCGGCACCGGCAACCAGCTCGCCGGGGCCGACATCTTCAACACCGGTGGCGACAACGTGGTCGGCTCGTTCAACGGCAACGAGATCTCCTGACCCTCCGAGAACCGCCCGGCACCGGGCGTACCGGTACTGCCCGGACCGCCACCACCGCCCGCGCCCCCCGCGCGGGCGGTGGTGCGCCGTCGGCCCGCTTCGCGGTCGCCATGGCGGCGCCGGCGGATCCACCGAGGATCAGCGGGGCGGCGCGCTGTCGTACTCCTCGCGGGCCTGCGCGACGCGGTCCAGATTGGCGGCGGACCAGTCGGCGAGGGTGGCGAAGAGCGGGGCGAGACTGTCACCGAGTTCGGTGATCTCGTACTCGACGCGGGGCGGCACTTCGGCGTGGTACGTCCGCCGGACCAGCCCGTCGCGTTCCAGCCGGCGCAGCCGCTGGGTGAGCACCTTGGGGCTGATGTCCGCCACCCGCCGCTGCAGTTCGACGTAGCGCTGGCGGCCGTGCGCATGGAGCGTCCACAGCACCGGGGTGGTCCAGCGGCTGAACACGAGGTCGACCACCGGGCCGATCGGGCACGCCCGCACCGGATCGGTCGTTCCGTCCGCCGCCCAGGCCATCTCGCTCATGCCGCCCCCTCCGAGCCGGGTCACTTTCCTCTAGGTACCTACTGTACGCAGGCTGTTAGCGTCGTCCTGTCGCCACCGGGGGATCCCCTCAGGTGGCCGTAACTCCCCTGCGAGCAGGGTGAATTGACGACAACCAAGTGCGAAGGACGGGGACGGACATGATCGTGGTGACGGGTGCGACGGGCAAGGTCGGACGACCGCTGGTGCAGGCGCTGGCGGCGGCGGGCGAGCAGGTGACGGCGGTGTCCCGGCGGCCGGCGGACGCCACCCTGCCGGACGGCGTGCGGCACCACCGCGCCGACCTCGCGGACGCGGAGAGCCTGCGGACCGCCCTGGACGGCGCCGAGGCGCTGTTCCTCCTCCTCTCCGGCGAGCTGCTGACGGGCGGTGAGAGCCCGGCCGCGCTGGTCGACGTGGCCAGGTCCGCGGGTGTGCGGCACGTGGTGCTGCTCTCCTCCCAGATCCTGGGCACCCGGCCGGTGCCGCCCTCTCACGCCCGGCTGGGAGCCTTCGAGCAGGCCGTCCGGGAGTCCGGGCTCAACTGGACGATCCTGCGGCCGAGCGGCTTCCACTCCAACGCCTTCGCCTGGGCGGAGCCGGTCCGCACCGGCGGGACGGTGCCGGCACCGTTCGGCGATGTGGCCCTGCCGACCGTGGACCCGGCGGACCTCGCCGCCGTGGCGGCCGTCGTGCTGCGCGGCGACGGGCAGCACCACGGCCGGACGTACGTGCTGACCGGGCCCGCGCCGGTCTCCCCGCGCGAGCAGGCCGCCGCCCTCGGGGACGCGACCGGCGCGCCGCTCGCCTTCGTCGAGCTGAGCCGCGAGGCCGCCCGGGCGCACCTCCTGGCCTTCATGCCGGAGCACGTGGCCGACGGCACGCTCGACATCCTCGGCGCGCCGACCGACGCCGAACGGCAGGTCAGCCCGGACGTGGAACGCCTGCTCGGCCGCCCCGCCGGCACCTTCGCCGACTGGGCCCGGCGCAACGCCGCCGCCTTCCACCGGACGAGCCCCGCCGAGTGACCGGCCGTCGGGGGCGGCCGGCGGCCGGTCGGCCGGCCGTCGCTACCGCCGGTAGAGCTCCCGGGCCCGGGCGAGGTCGACGGGGCCGTCCTCGGGCAGGTGCAGGAAGTGCTCCAGCTGCCACGCCTGCGCGCTGCCGGCCTGCCGGTTGGTGGTGGTCGCCCAGGGCGGGTAGACGCGGAAGGCCCGCTTCCCGCCGGAACCGTCCACCGCGACGACACCGTGCCGGCGGAGGGCGTCCATGGGCAGGACGAACTGGCCGGCGTGGCGACCGTCGCGGGTGCCGATGACGAAGAGGTCGACGGGGTCGGTGGCGTCGAAGGGCTGGATCGGCCCGCCCGGGGACCTCTTCCAGACCGTGACGAACTGGCCGGCCTTGGTGGGGGTCGTCCTGGCCGCGCGGAAGCGGACCGGGCGGCCGTCCAGGGTGAAGGCGTGGGCGGCGTAGTCGGCGCTCTCGGCCTCGGGGACCGGCCGGGTGCAGGTGAACCCGCCGGGGTCGTAGACGAGCGCCTTCGCCGCACGGAGATCGCCGTGGAGATCGCCGTGGACCTGGTCGGTGTCCGACCACGGTTCGAGGCGGCCCGCGCGGGGACCGGCCGGGTGCTCGTCGTTCGTCGCCATGGCTTCACCCTGTCACAGCCGCCCGGCCCGCCCGGGCCGGGCAGGCGACCGCTCAGGTCTCGCGCCGGGGGTGGTACTCCGCCTCGGGTATGCCGAAGGTCCAGGCGACCCCGGCCCGGGCCGTGCGGGTGCTCGGCGGGACCCGCAGCCAGTAGGTGCGGAAGGTGCCGTCCGGCTCGGCGGTGGAGTTGACCACCTCGACCATCACCACCGCCTCGTCGTCCGGGAGTTGGATCCGCCAGAGCACACCGGTCTCGTCGCGGTGCAGCGGCTCGGCGCCGGAGTCCGCCAGGTACCGCTCGTAGCCGTAGTGCTCCAGCAGGACGCGGCGCAGCTCGGCGTTCTCCTCCGTCCGGATCCGCTCGACCGTGACGCCGCCGAGGCCGGACAGGAAGTCGGCCGGGACGGGCATGCCGCGCCAGGCGTGCAGGGCGAAGCCGTCGGCGAAGCCCAGGGCCGGGCCGTCGGCCCGGTCGAGCCGGCCCGCCTCGTCGCGGTGCAGCGCGACCGGCCGCTCGCTGACCAGGGCCACGCCCTCGTACGGCCACCACCAGCCGGCCTCGCCCGCGACCTCGGCCAGCGCGTCGATCCCGGCCAGCGCGTCGATCCCGGCCCGCTCCGCCGGTGCACCGGCGAGCACGCCGGCCGCCTCGAAGGCGGCGAACCACGGCGCGTCGTGCTGGCCCCGGACGGCGTCCAGCAGCGCCAGCCGGACGGCGGTGCGACGGGCGCGGGCCACGTCGGCCTCAGGCTGGTCGACCTCGTCGAGGTCGGGCTCGGGGGCGAGCCGGTCGAGCACCGCGTCGCGGATCCGCCCGGCCAGCGCGTTGGTCACCGGGCCGATCTCCCCACCGGTCAGGGACCAGAGCGGCGCCCACCCGGCCGGCCCGACCCGCTCCACGGCCCGCCGCCTGGCGGCCTCCCAGGGCAGCGTCCGCACGGCCTCGCGGACGCTCACCGCGCCGGCGGCCCGCAGCTCCAGGGCCGCCTGCGCCGCCGCCGGCGGCGAGCCGAACCAGCGGACCTCGGCCGGCTCGGCCAGCCCGGCCGCCCGGTAGGCGGCCCGCACCGCGCGCTCGACCGCGACCCGGTCGGCCGCCCCGGTGGCCGCCGCGCACGCCCGCCAGCGGGCCGTCACCCCGGCCGGCCCGACCGTCTGCTCCGTCACCATCACCTGCTCCTGTCCCGGCCGGGCCCGTGCCCGGCCGACCCACTCGTTCCGTCCACCGCCACCACCCCGGGAGCCGCCGGCCCCCGGCCCGCCTCGCCGCCCGCGGGCCCCGCCCGCCCGGACCTCGTCAGTCCGCGACGACGCGCACCGCGCCCGGCACGTACTCGCGCTGGCGCACCACCCGGTACCAGCCCTTGGGCAGCGGTATCGCGGCGTGCTCCTCGTGCACCACCCGACCGCCCTCGGGCAGGTGCAGCCAGGCGGCGCCGAACGGCCCGGCCTCCCGGCGCAGCTCCCCCGGGCCGACCACAGCGTGCGCGTGGCCGGTGACCTCGCCGAGCGCCAGCACCAGCCAGCCCCGCGCGTCCCGGGGCTGCGCGGCCAGCGCCGCCACCCGCGGGGGCACCGCGGCCTCCGCCGTCGGCACGATCAGCACGTCACCCTGGCGATACATCAGTCCTCCCTGACCGACCCGACGGGCGTCGGAATCTCACGGTCCGAAACGTAGAACAGGGGTCCGACAAACGCGCCCGGGTCCGCCCCGGCGACCGGTTTGTCGGACCCGGCTGGTAGACAGTTGTTCGGCCCGCATCCCGGAGGAGCAGCGCATGACGGTCGGCAAGCACATCGAAGAGTTCCACGGCCTCCCGGTCCTCGACTTCGTCCAGGCGGTCGAGGACGGCACCGCCCTGCCCGAGGCGGCGGCGGTCGCCTGGAAGGTCGGCATCGAGTTCGACTCGCCCACGTCGTTCGTCGAGCGCTGGCAGCAGTTCCTCGACGCGGTCGACACCGAGCGGGTCACCGCCGTGGTGGTCGGCGAGTGGTCCTCCGACGGGCCGGAGAGCTTCACCGGGCCGCTGGCCGCGATCCTCGCCGCCGCCGACCGGCTGCCGGCCCTGCGCGCCCTGTTCATCGGCGACATCACGTACGAGGAGAACGAGATCTCCTGGATCAACATGGTCGACGTGACGCCGGTGCTGACGACGTACCCGCTGCTCGCCGAGCTGGTGGTGCGCGGCGCCGCGGGCTCCATGGTCGAGGACGACGGGATCGCCCTCCAGGCGCTGCGTCACGAGCACCTGAAGGCCCTGCGGTTCGAGTCGGGCGGTCTGCCCGCCGCGGTGCTGCGGGCGGTCGCGTCCAGCGACTTCCCCGCGCTGGAGCGGCTGGAGTTCTGGCTCGGGGTCGAGAACTACGGCGGCGACTCCTCCCTCGACGACCTGGCGCCCTTCCTCGACGGCGCCCGGTTCCCGGCGCTGCGCCACCTCGGCCTGCAGAACAGCGAGATCCAGGACGAGATCGCCGCCGCCGTCGCGCACGCCCCGGTCGTCGCCCGGCTCGACTCGCTCAACCTCTCGATGGGCGTCCTGACCGACCAGGGCGCCACCGCCCTGCTGGAGGGCCAGCCGCTCACCCATCTGCGGGCCCTCGACCTGCACCACCACTACCTCACCGACGCGCTCCAGGAACGGCTCCGGGAGGCCCTGCCCGGGGTGGCCCTCGACCTCTCCGAGGCCGGGAGCCCGGACGACCGGTGGCGCTACGTCGCGGTCGCCGAATAGCCGGGCACCGCCCCGCCCACACCTTCACCGCTCGCCGCTCGCCGCCCACCACTCACCACCTGCCGCTCACCGGCAGCGCACCCAGCACAGGGGACCGTATGCACGCCTACCAGCACCAGCGGGAGTTCCACGGGCTCCCCGTGGTGGAGTTCTCCGGCGAGGCCGGTGCCACGGGCGACCGGCCGGCGCCGGGCGCCGCCGCGTGGCGGCTCGCCGTGCCCTACGGCGCGGGCACCGGCTTCGACGCGCTCTGGAACACCTTCCTCGACACGGTGGACCCGGACGAGGTCCGGGCGCTGCTGATCGGCCCCTGGTGGACGGACGGCTACGGGCCGGTGACCGACGCCCTGGCCCGGGTCGTCGGTGACGCCGGGCGGCTCCCCGCCCTCGAAGCGCTCTTCGTCGCCGACGTGACGTCCGAGGAGTGCGAGATCTCCTGGCTGGAGATGTCCGACGTCACCGTGGTGGCGGCGGCCTTCCCCCGGCTCACCGAGCTGGTGGTGCGCGGTGGCGGCGGGCTGGCGCTCGCGCCGTTCCGGCACGACCGGCTGAAGGCCCTGCGGTTCGAGGCCGGCGGGCTGCCCGGCACGGTGGTGCGGGCCGTGGCCGGCTCCGAACTGCCCGCCCTGGAGCGGCTGGAGCTCTGGCTCGGGGTGGACGAGTACGGCGGCGACTCGACCGTGGACGACCTGGCGCCCCTCCTCGACGGCGCCCGGCTCCCGGCCCTGCGCCACCTCGCCCTGGCCAACAGCGAGTACCAGGACGAGATCGCCGCCGCCGTCGCGCACGCGCCGGTCGTGGCGCAGTTGGAGGTGCTCGACCTCTCGATGGGCGTGCTGTCCGACGAGGGCGCCGCCGCCCTGCTGGAGGGCCAGCCGCTGACCCATCTTCGGCTGCTCGACCTGCACCACCACTACCTCTCCGAGGAGCTCCGGCAGCGGCTGCGCGAAGCCCTGCCGGGGGTGGAGCTCGACCTCGACGAGGCCGAGGCGGAGTACGAGGACGACCCCGAGGACCGCTACGTCGCGGTCGCCGAGTAGCCCGGCGCGGTCCGGATGAGCACCCCCCAGACGGCCTCCCCGCAGCCGGCCTCCCGCTTGGCGGCCACCCCGCAGGCGCCCAGGCCTCAGGCGCTCCGACCGGCCGCGCCCCCGGCCGGTGCCGGGGAGGACGCGCCGCTGGCCGTCCTCGGGAATCCCGGGCACCGGCGGGTGGCGCTGTTCGCCGCCGCCGCCCGCGCGGCCGGCCTGCCCGAGCCGGTCGTGCTGCGCTGGATCGACGTCCTGCGCGGCCGGTTCGTCGTGCCCGCGGGGAGCCTGCTGCGGATCGAGTCGCCCGGCGAGGACCCGGCCGTGGACGAGCTGCTGCGCGGCCCGGCCCTCGGCCCCTCGTACGCGCCGACCAGGGTGGAGGGCGGCGCGGCCTGGTACACCGGGGTGGTGGACGCCCTGCGCGCGGTGGCCCGGGTGCCGGGGGTGCGGCTGCTCGGCGATCCTGAGGAGATCGCCGTGATGTTCGACAAACGGCGGGCGCACGCACTGCTGGCGGGCGCCGGGGTGCCGGTGCCGCGCGCGCTCGACGGCGCCGGGATCACCGGCTGGGCGGACCTCCGGGAGCGGCTGCGGGCCGCCGGGCTGCGGCGGGTCTTCGTCAAACCCGCGCACGGCTCCTCCGCGTCCGGCGTGGTGGCGCTGGAGTTCGGCCCGCGCGGGCAGGTGCTCGCCACCACCTCGGTCGAGCTGGCCGGCGGGCAGCTGCACAATTCGCTGCGGGTCCGCCGCTACCGGGACGAGCGGGAGGCGGCCGACCTGGTCGACCGCCTGGCACCGGACGGGCTGCACGTCGAGCAGTGGATCCCGAAGGCCGCCCAGGCGGGCCGCTCGGCCGACCTCAGGGTGGTGGTGATCGCCGGGCGGGCCACCCACGTGGTGGTGCGCACCAGCGCACAGCCGATGACCAACCTCCACCTCGGCGGCGCCCGCGGCAGCCTCGCCGTGGCGCAGCAGGCCGCCGGCCACGCCTGGCCGGGCCTGCTGGAGACGGCCGAGCGGGCGGCGGCCTGCTTCCCCGGTTCACCGATGGTCGGCGTCGACGTCCTGCCCACCGCCGGGTGGCGCCGGGCCGTGGTCGGCGAGGTGAACGCCTTCGGCGACCTCCTGCCGAACCTGACCGGCCTGCCCGGCGGCCCGGCCGAGGGCCTGGACACCTACGCCGCCCAGATCTCCGCGCTACGACACCCGGGCCACCGGCCCGGGCCCAGGAACGACGCACCGACGACGGAACCGATGGAACCCACGCGATGAACCACCAGCACCACCACCGGGCGCCCGCGCCGGCCGCGCCGCCGACACCGCCGGCGGCCGCCGCCGCGCCCGACATGAACGCCGTCGTGGGCACCCACGACCTGCTCCTCGTCACCCTGGACACCCTGCGGTTCGACGTCGCCGAGGAACTGGCCGCGGCCGGGCGGATCCCGCACCTCGCCGCCGTCCTCCCCGGTGGCCGCTGGGAGCGCCGACACTCCCCGGGCAGCTTCACCTACGCCGCGCACCAGGCGATCCTGGCCGGTTTCCTGCCCACCCCCGCCGCTCCGGGCGGTCCGCACCCGCGGCTGTTCGCCGCCCGCTTCGCCGGGTCGGAGAGCACCGCTCCGCGCACCTGGGTGTTCGACGCGCCCGACCTGCCGGGCGCGCTCGCCGGGCACGGGTACCGGACGGTCTGCATCGGCGGCGTCGGCTTCTTCAACAAGCAGGGCCCGCTCGGCTCGGTGCTGCCCGGGCTGTTCCAGGAGAGCCACTGGTCGCCGGAGATGGGCGTCCCCTCCCCCACCTCCTTCGAGGCGCAGGTCGCCAGGGCCGAGCAGGTCGCCGCCGAACAGCCGGCCGGGCAGCCGCTGTTCCTGTTCCTCAACGTCTCGGCGCTGCACCAGCCCAACTGGTTCCACCTGCCGGGCGGCACCCGCGAGGACGGGGACTCCCGGGAGAGCCACGCCGCCGCCCTGGAGTACGTGGACGCCCACATCGGCCGGCTCTTCGCGGCGATGAGCGCCCGCCGGCCGTGCTTCGCGATCGTCTGCTCCGACCACGGAACGGCGTACGGCGAGGACGGATACACCGGCCACCGGATCGGCCACGAGGTGGTCTGGACGGTGCCGTACGCGCACTTCACCCTCCCGGCCCGCCCGGCACCCGGCCCGACCGCAGCCACCCGCCCGACAGCCACTGCCACTGCCACTGCCACTGCCACTGCCACTGCCGAGGAGACCGCATGACCACGGCCGCGGCCCCGCCGACCGATTCGCCCTACCGGTCGTACGTCTACGCCTACCCGCACAAGACCGCCTACCGGCGGCTGCCGGAGCGTCCCGCGCTGCGCGAGCTGTGGGACGGCGAGCCGCAGCACGCGCTCTCGCTCTACCTGCACATCCCGTTCTGCGAGGTCCGCTGCGGCTTCTGCAACCTGTTCACCCGGATCGGCAGCCCCGAAGGGCTGACCACCGCCTACCTGGACGCGCTCGACCGCCAGGCCGCCACCGTCCGCGAGGCCCTGGACGACGGCGCCCGGTTCGCGCTGGTGGCGTTCGGTGGCGGCACGCCCACCTATCTCACCGCCGGCGAGCTGGAGCGGCTCTGCGACATCGCCGAGCGGCGGACGGGCGTCGACCTGCGGGCGGTCCCGCTCTCCGTCGAGGCCTCCCCCGCCACCGCCACGGCCGACCGCCTGGAGGTGCTGGCCGCCCGCGGCGCCACCCGGCTGAGCCTGGGCGTGCAGTCGTTCCTCGACGAGGAGGCCCGCTCCGCCGTCCGCCCGCAGAAGCGCGCGGAGGTCGAGGCCGCCCTGGGGCGGATCCGCGCCGCCGGGTTCCCCGTCCTCAACATCGACCTCATCTACGGCATCGACGGCCAGACCGAGACCGGCTGGCTGCGCTCGCTGGACGCCGCGCTGGCCTGGGAGCCCGAGGAGCTGTACCTCTACCCGCTGTACGTCCGGCCGCTGACCGGCCTGGCCCGGCGCGGCGAGCAGGAGAGCCCGGCCGCCTGGGACGCCCGCCGGCTCGCGCTCTACCGGGCCGGCCGGGACCACCTGCTCGCCCGGGGCTACCAGCAGGTGTCGATGCGGATGTTCCGCCGCGCCGCCTCCCCGCAGGCCGGGAGCGGCGAGTACGCCTGCCAGACCGACGGCATGGTCGGCCTCGGCTGCGGGGCCCGCTCCTACACCTCGCGGCTGCACTACTCCTTCGACTACGCGGTGAACGCCACCGAGGTGCGCGGCATCATCGACGACTACGTGGCCACCACCGACTTCCGGCACGCCGAGGTCGGTCGGTACATGACGCCGGAGGAGGCCCGCCGGCGGCACCTCGTCCAGTCGCTGCTCCAGGCCGAGGGCATGCCCCTGGCGGACTACCGCGCCCGGTTCGGCAGCACGCCCCTCGAGGACTTCCCGGCCGAGCTGGCCGCGTTCGAGGCCCGGGGCTGGCTGGCGCAGGACGAGCTGCGCCTGATGCTCTCGCCGGAGGGGCTGGCGCACTCGGACGCGGCCGGTCCGATGCTGTTCTCGCCCGAGGTCCACCGGCTGATGGCCGAGTACGAGGCGAAATGACCTTCCTCGGCATGCTCGCGCCCCGGCCGGCCACCGGCGACGCCCGGTCCGGCCCCGACCTCGTACCGGCGGCGGCCTCCCGGCCCGCGCCGGACGACGGCGGGGTCGACCTGACCCTGCTCTACCGGGGCCCGCTGTCCTCCTGCGACTACGACTGCCCGTACTGCCCGTTCGCCAAGCGGCGTGACACGCCGGAGCAGTTGCGGGCCGACCGGGCGGCGCTGGAGCGGTTCACCGGCTGGGCCGCCGGACGGGCCGGTACCGGCGACACGCTGTCCGTGCTCTTCACGCCCTGGGGCGAGGGCCTGGTGCGGTCCTGGTACCGGCGGGCGCTGGTCGAGCTGAGCCGGCTGCCGCACGTGCGCCGGGTGGCGATCCAGACCAACCTCAGCTGCCGAACCGGCTGGCTCGCCGAGGCCGACCCCGACACGCTGGCCCTCTGGGTGACGTACCACCCCGGACAGGTCGACCACCGGCGGTTCCTGGCCAAGTGCCGCGAGCTCGACGCGCTCGGTGTGCGGTACAGCGTCGGCGTGGTCGGCCAACCCGGGCACCTCGGGGAGGCCCGCCGGCTCCGCGCCGCGCTGGACCCGGCGGTCTACCTCTGGATCAACGCCGCCGAGGGGCTCACCTACAACGACGCCGAGGCCGCCGACTGGACGGCGCTCGACCCGTACTTCGGCTACAGCCGGCACCCCCACCCCAGCGCCGGTCGCCCCTGCCGCACCGGGGAGTCCGTGCTCTCGGTGGACGGCGACGGCACCGTCCGCCGCTGCCACTTCGTCCGGGGCGTTCTGGGCAACCTCTACGACGGCTCGTACCGGCGCCAACTGCGCTCCCGGCCCTGCCCGTTGCCGGTCTGCGACTGCCACATCGGCTATGTGCACCTGGAGACCCTGCCGCTCTACGACCTCTTCGCCGGAGGCGTCCTGGAACGGGTGCCGCACGCCTGGTGACGCGGCGCACCCGGCCGCTCACCGCCCGCGCGGTAGCGGCCCGCCACCCTCCGGGCACACCGGGCTTCCGGCGCCGCCGGCCCTGGGCAGATCGGCCCCGGCGTATCTAGCCTGGAGGGAGGAGGCGATGGCAATGCTTGGAGACGCACCGATGGTGGCCATCATCCCGGCGGCAGATCTCGCCCGGGCGAAGCGCTTCTACACCGACACCCTCGGCCTGAAGCTCACCGATGAGAACGAGCAGGACGTCAGCTTCGAGTGCGGCGGCACGGAGTTCGGCATGTACGAGACGCCGAGCGCCGGCCAGGCCGCGCACACGCTGGCCAGCTTCAAGGTCCCCGACCTCGACGGCGAGATGGCGACGCTGCGCGGCCGCGGGGTCACCTTCGAGGAGTACGACATGCCGGGTCTGAAGACCGTCGACGGCGTCGTGGAGGCCGAGGGCATGCGCGCGGCCTGGTTCAAGGACAGCGAAGGGAACATCATCTGCCTGAACGAGCGGACCGCGTGAGCGCACGGGCCGCCGGGTAGCACCCGCCCCCCGGCCCGCACCGTCGGCTCGTACCACCGTGCCGGGCACCACCGCCACGGTGGCGCGGGTGTCGGCATGCCGCAGCCGCCTCGCCGGTGGACCGGCTCCGGCGAGGCGGCCGGGCCCGTGCCATGGCGCCGGTACCGCCGACTGCCGGCACCGGGGCCACGAGGTCCGGCGTACCCGCCCGGGCGGACCCGGGCGGACCCGGCGCGCCGCCCCGGGCGCACGGGGGACCGCACCGGTGCTACCTACCGGCCGCCCATTCCTGCGCCAGGCGCTGCTTCCACCCCTTCGGGGCCGGCCAGGCCACTCCCCAGGCGGCGAGCTGGGCCCGGGTCCAGCCGCCTGCCGCCGTTCGGGCCGCCTCGACCTCCGCCGGGGAGGGCACGACCCTCGGCTGTGGGGACACCTCCGGAAAGAGGGGGATCGGCTCCGTCCCCGGCGACGGCGGCGAAGGCGCGGAGGCGTCCGGGGCGGGGGCGTCCGGGGCGGGGGCGTCCGGGGCGGGGGCGTCCGGGGCGGGGGCGGACACCGGAGTGAAATCCGATGCCGGAGCCGGATCCGACAGCGGGGCGGGAATGCTCGCCGGTGCGCCGCCCCGCAGCCGGTAGGGGTGGGTGCGCCAGACCCAGCCGCGCCGGAGCACCAGCGCGGCGAGGTCCAGCGACTTCAGTGGCAGGGCCCCTGCGGCAGCCCTGACCTGATGCCAGGTCAGTTCGCCGCCCCTCGCCAGCGCTTCGTCCAGCGCGGCCTCCAACCGGCCGTCGACCGGGCGGTCCTCCAGGAGTCTGCGGGTCCTCCAGCCGTCGGTGGCCACCAGACCCCACCCGCGGGACCGGCAGAGTGCCTCCACCGCACGGTACTTGGCGACGTTGACGGCGGTCGCCATCTCGTAGACCGGTTTGACCTCGATCAGGACGCAGCGCCCGTCGGTGGTGGCCACGAGGAGGTCCGGGTAGTAGGTGCGCCGGCGACCGTCGAAGTCGTAGCCGATGGCCAGGGGCTGTTCCTGGTAGTACGCGATCTGCGGGGCGAAGCTGAGCAGTTGGACGACCCGCCACTCGGTCTCCGACTCGTAGGCGACCTCGCGGCCCAGCTTGGGGCAGCGCCAGGACCCGGAGCGCCCGTCCTCCCCGGCCGTGTCCCGCAGGGCCGCCAGCTCCCCGCGCGGCGGGGCGGGCTGGGGCGCCCCGAACCAGCTGACTTCGGCCTCCAGTGCGGCCCAGCGTCGGGCGGCGCGTTCGATCCGCCCCTGCCGTGACAGTTCGCGACGCGCGGCGTCGTGGCGAAGGGCGCGCACGGTCACGGCCTCGGCCGCCAGGTTCTCCGCGCGCAGCTTCCGAGCACCGGCCAGTTGGGCGATCACCAGCGCGGCCTGCCGCACCGGGACCGCCGGCAGCAGCACCTCCGCGAGGTCGAGCAGTCGGGCCGACGCCGGGGGGTCCGCCACCGCTGCACCGGCGGTCCGGGAGCCGTCCAGCGGATCCGGCCCATCCCCGGCGGGCGAACCGTCGGGGCACGGTGGATCATCGACCCGGCTCAGCCCGGCGAGCAGGGTCCGCAGGCTCCGGGTCGCCGGCGCGGCGGTGCTCGCCATGCCGCGCACCGCCTTCACCTGGAGCTGGCGGACCCGCTCCCCCGAGATCCCGAACGCCTCCCCCACCGCCGCCAACGACTCGGCCGGTCCGTCGTGCAGCCCGAGGCGGCGGCAGACGATCTCGCGGCTCCGCCCAGCGGGTATCTCCGCCGCCGCGGCGGCGGCCAGCTCGCGGAGCAGCAGCACCGTGTCGGGGTCGCGCTCGGCGATCGGCGCCCAGTCGGTCGTCAGCCTCGACGCCCCGGGGCAGAGGCACTCCAGGAGCCAGTCGTCCAGCAGCAGACGCGCCTCGCCCTCCCACAGCCGTCGGGCGGCCGCCTGCCGCAGCGGGGCGGCCACGACCGCCAGGTCCGCCACGACCGGACGCGCGAGGAACTCCGCCCGGCGCTCGGCCCGCAGCTGGTGCCCGATCGTCCGCTCCCACTCGGCCCGCACGTCATCGAGGCGGGCCGACCACTGCGGCCCGGCGGCGGGCTCGCCGCGCGTGGGCCCGGCCGGGGCAGGCTCCCCGGGGGCGGCCGCCGGAGCGTGACCGGCGGCCCGTCGCCGGCGCAGCCCGCGTGGGGGACGGCGGCGCGCGTCGAACACGCTCCGCCACGGATAGTCCGGGTCGGCGGCCAGGCGCGCTCGGAGCCACTCCAGCTCGGCACTCCCGACCAGCGCGACACCGGAGGCCGGTCCGCCGCCGGAAGCCGGACTGTCCTCGACCAGCTCGGCCTCGACCAGCTCGGCCTCGGGCACGAGGCGGGCCAGCCGGGCGCCGATGGCCCCGGTCGTCCGGCCGTGCCGCCCGGCCAGCTCGGACAGGTCCAAACCCTCCCGAACGCCGTCGACAAGCCGCCCGGTCTCCTCGTCGCTCCACGCGCGGCCCTGCCGCGACGCGGGTGCCGGACCCTCCACGTTCCCCCCCGGGTTCGTTCACGAGGGATCCAGTATGCCCGCCGCCACCGACTGGACGCCGCCGCACCGGCGGGCCCGGCCGGTCAGCCTCGGCGCCGTCGGCGTCAGCCTTCGGCGCCGTCGGCCAGGAGCGCGGAGTCGAGCGCGCCGGTCACCCGGTTGAGCAGGGCTCGCAGGTCGGCGAGGTCCTCGACCGCCAGGCCGGTGGCGGCGAGCAGCCTGCGCGGCACCTGCCCGGCGCGGTCGCGCAGCTCGCGCCCGGCGTCGGTGAGGCTGACGGTGACGGAGCGCTCGTCCTCGGGGCTGCGCTCCCGGCGGACCAGGCCGGCCGCCTCCAGCCGCTTGAGCAGCGGCGAGAGGGTCCCGGAGTCCAGGCGCAGGTGCTCGCCGATCCGCTTCACGGGCAACTCGCGGTGCTCCCAGAGCACCAGCATGACCAGGTACTGGGGGTAGGTGAGCCCCAGGTCCTTGAGCAGGACGCGGTAGACGCCGCCGAACGCGCGCGAGGCGGCGTTCAGCGAGAAGCAGATCTGCTGGTCGAGCCGGAGCAGGTCCTCGTCGCGGAGCGGCTGCTCGCCGTGGAGCAGGTCCGCGACGGGCGCTCCGGAGCGGGCGGCATCGGCGGAAGCGGCACCGACGGAAGCGGCGTGGACGGGCAGGGCGTCGACGGACGGCGCGTCGGCGGCGGCGGTCTCGGGGGGTGTTGCCATGACTCCATGATAGCGGCCGTGCGCACCATTGAGTTGTGCGCAATTGAATTGCGTGCTCTACTTGTACCCGGAAGGCGGCCCCACCGGCCGCCGGGGACAGAAGCAGTACGGACGCAGGACGAAAGGGACCAGACCCATGGACGCGATCTACACCGCTGTGGCCACCGCGAACGGCCGAGAGGGCCGCGCCGTCAGCTCCGACGGACAGCTGGACCTCGCGCTGGCGATGCCCCCCGCCCTCGGCGGCAGCGGCCAGGGCACCAACCCCGAGCAGCTGTTCGCGGCCGGCTACGCGGCGTGCTTCGCCAGCGCGCTGGGCCTGGTCGGCCGACAGGCCCGCGTCGACACCAGCGAGGTCTCGGTCACGGCCGAGGTCTCGATCGGCAAGGACGGAGCCGGCTTCGGCCTCGCGGTCGTCCTGCGGGTCGAGCTGCCGGACGCGCTGGCCGGCGAGGGCGGCGAGCTCCTGGTCAAGCAGGCGCACGAGGTCTGCCCCTACTCCCGCGCCACCCGGGGCAACATCCCGGTGGAGCTCGTCGTCGAGTAGCAGCACCCGCCCCCCGGCAGGTCGGGGCCCCGCCGCGCCGTCGGCGGGGCCCCGCGGCGTCATCCGCCGCCGGGCGGCTCCCCGGCGGCGGCCTCACCCGGTCCGCCGGCGTCCCGCAGGACGTCCAGGCGGTGCCGGTACTCCTCCGTGTCGATCTCGCCGCGCGCGAACCGCTCGGCGAGCAGCTGCTCGGCCGTCGGCGAGACCGCCCGGCGCGGCGGCCCGGCCGGCCCGGTCGCGGCCCACGGGCCCGGCGGCACCGGCCGCGCGCCCCGCGAGGTCCGCGACAGGTGACGGACCAGCGCGACGGCCGCCAGGACGAGGACCGCCAGGACCAGCAGCAGCAGGAGGGCCAGCAGGCCGTAGCCCCAGCCGCCCAGGACGTGACCGTGGCCGTGCCCGTGGCGCGGACCGTTCCAGTGCCCCATCACGGCCTCCTCCTCCGGCCCCGCAGGGCCCATCGAGGTGATCGGCGCCTCATCACCATCCTGCGCCCGCAGGTGCTCCGGCGGACCTGAGGATTGTCTGAGAAACGCTCGCGACGCGCCGATCGTGCCCGTCGGGGTAGCGTTGCGGCCCATGGACCACCACCCGCCGGCCGACGACCGCGAGCGGCTCGTCGCGGCCGGGGTGCTCCGCCGCTACGAGGACCGACGCCTGCATCCGGCCCTGCGCCACTCGCCGATCTTCTACGTCTCCAGCCGGCTCTGGGCGGAGCTCACCGCGCTCGCCATCGCCCCGGAAGCGGCCGCCGCCACGGCGCACGCGCTGCTGGCCACCATCGCCGACCAGGCCGTCGACGCCGCCCTCGCCCCCGGCAACGAAGGCGCCCCGCGCGACGACCTGTACGTGACGCACCCCGCCCACATCGGCCCGTACCGCCGGGTGGTCTGGTTCCAGCGCACCGGCCCGCGCGGCCTGATCACGGCGACGTTCCCGCCGGACCGGTGAACCGCGCTGCCCCCGGGCCGACGACGCCGACCCGGGGGCAGCCGCGCGGCCTTCGTCAGCGCTCTATCCGCAGGCTGTGGCAGGTCCAGCTCAGCCGGTCCGGACCCGTGGCCGGGGGCCGGTCGTGGTACGTGCCGTCCGCCACCGAGAGGTTGACGATCAGGTAGGCGTGGAAGTCCGGCCCGACCCCGCGCCGGTCCGCGTGCACGAGCGTGTCGCCCACGAACCAGTCCACCGAGCGCGCGCCCAGCACCGCCCGCAGGTCGAAGGTGGCGCCGGGAGCTATCCCGGCGTCGGCGCCGTGCCAGTACCGGGAGCCGCCGCGAACGTGGTTCGAGACCTCCAGCAGGTCCGGATGGTCGGGGTGGTACTCGAAGACGTCCACCTCGTTGCCGCCGTCCCGCCAGGTCCAGATGGCCGGCCAGGCGCCCGTCTCGACGGGGAGCGTGACCCGCGCCGTGAGCACGTCGCCGGTGCGGACCTGGAACGCCTCCGGGCTGCCCTCGGTGGTGAGCAGGCTGCACGTCCACAGGTCGCCGCCGTGCCGCCGGACGGCGGCGAACACGCCACCGGGGCAGTAGGAGCGGCTCAGGAAGTCCAGCTTGTGATCGCCCCGGTTGGTCGGCCCCATCCGGGGATAGGCGCTGCTGCGGCCCGCCACCCACTGCCTGGTCGAAGTGAAATCCGCGTCGAACACGACTGCCACGGCCGCCTCCCGGGTCACCCGGCGCGTTCGGCGGCCCGCTGCCGCCGCACACAATGAGTGACTTACCCGATACTCTCCGCAGTATGCGAAGCGGACGCTCCGAGTCCGTGGTCAGGACGGCGGGACGCGACGGGACAGCGGCCGGCCCGGGCCGGAGTCAGCCGACGACGGCGGCCTCGTCGCTGCTGCCGAGGCGGTCCGTCACCGACACCACGCCGTCCACCGAGCGGCAGAGGCTCAGCACGATCGGCACCAGGTGCGGCGCCGGCACGCTGCCGCTGAGCACCACCCGGCCCTGGTCGACCTCCACGCCCACCTCCGCCGGGCTCACGCCCTCAATCCGGCCGAGCACCTCCTCGACGATCTCGCGGCGGATCACCCGGTCCTCGCGCAGGAAGACGCGCAGCAGGTCGCCCCGGCTGACCATGCCGAACACCCGGCCGTCCTCGTCCAGCACGGGCAGTCGCTTCACCCCGTGCCGGCTCATCAGCCGCGCGGCCGCCACCACACTGGTGCCGGGGGTGACGCAGACGGCGGGGCCGGTCATCAGGTCCGCGGCGGTGACGGCCCCGCCCGGCCCGGTCCGGGTCAGCTCGGGCGGCGGCACCAGGCTGCCCGGGTCCTCCTGAGCGGCCAGGGTGAGCAGCAGGTCCGCCTCGGAGACGATGCCGAGGGGCCGCCCGTCGGGGTCCACCACCGGGACACCCGTGATGTCGTACTCGGTCAGCACGGCGACGATCTCCCGGAACCCGGTCTCGGGCGCGACCCGCACCACGGGACTGGTCATCACTGATTCGACGGTGGCATGCAGCACGCCGGTCACCTCGTCCACGAGCGATGTCGGCCGGACGACCGCCGCCCGGCCGGATATCTGGAGCATCCCTCCCGGCCGCGCCCCCGGCCAGAGGCCGAAGGGGCTGACATCCCGGGACCAACGGCACTGCCGTCCGACGCTCCCCTCACAGCGTACGGCGGTGCGGTCCGCTCGCCCGGCCGTCGAGCCCGGCCCGCTCCGGACGGCGGCCCGCGCGGGCGGGTGCCGGGCCGGTGCTGTGGCGGCCCGGACGGCGGGCGGCGAAGCTGGCGGAGGGCGCGTGCGGCCCGCCCGCCGGCGCCGCCGCGCCGAACCCCGCACCCCTGACGCGGCTTTCTGGGAGGCACCATGGCCGGACCGAGCACCCCCGACGCCCCGCTGCGCTGCCTGGTCACGGGCGCCACCGGCTACATCGGCGGCCGGCTCGTCCCCGAGCTGCTGGCCGCCGGGCACTCCGTCCGCTGCCTGGTCCGCGACCCGGGCCGGCTGCGCGACCACCCCTGGCGGGCCTCGGTCGAGGCCACCGCCGGGGACGTCACCCGGCCGGAGTCGCTGACCGGGGCCTTCGCCGGCATCGACGTCGCCTACTACCTGGTCCACTCGCTGGGCACCGGCCGTGACTTCGAGGCGACCGACCGGGCCGCCGCCCGGGCCTTCGGCGAGGCGGCGGCCCGGGAGGGGGTCCGCCGGATCGTCTACCTCGGCGGTATCAACCCCGCCGGGGTGCCGGCCGCCGAGCTGTCCCCGCACCTGCGCTCGCGCGCCGAGGTCGGCCGCCGGCTGCGGGCGAGCGGGGTGCCGACCGCCGAACTCCGGGCCGCGGTGATCATCGGATCCGGTTCGGCCTCGTTCGAGATGCTGCGCTACCTCACCGAGCGGCTGCCCGTGATGGTGACCCCGAACTGGGTCGACACCAGGATCCAGCCGATCGCCGTCCGGGACGTCCTGTACTACCTCACCGCGGCGGCCCGGCTGCCGCCGGAGGTGGACCGGGCCTTCGACATCGGCGGCCCGGACGTCCTCACCTACCGCGAGATGATGATGCGCTACGCCGCCGTCGCCGAGCTGCCGCGCCGGCTGATCGTCCCGGTGCCGGTGCTCACCCCCCGGCTCTCCAGCCACTGGGTCGGCCTGGTGACGCCCGTCCCCAACTCGCTCGCCCGCCCGCTGGTGGAGTCGCTGCGGCACGAGGTGGTCCGCGGCGAGGACGACCTCGCCGAGTACGTGCCCGACCCGTCCGGGGGCCCGACCGGCTTCGACGAGGCGGTCCGGCTGGCACTGCGGCGGATCAGGGACGCCGAAGTGGCCACCCGGTGGTCCTCCGCCACCCTGCCCGGCGCGCCGAGCGACCCGCTGCCCACCGACCCGGACTGGGCCGGCGGCAGCCTCTACCAGGACGTCCGGGAGCGCGACGTGGGCGCCCCGCCGGACGCGCTCTGGCGCGTGGTGGAGGGCATCGGCGGCGAGAACGGCTGGTACTCCTTCCCGCTCGCCTGGGCACTGCGCGGCCGGCTCGACCGGCTGGCCGGCGGCGTCGGCCTGCGCCGGGGCCGGCGTGACCCGGCCCGGCTACGGGTCGGCGACTCGCTGGACTTCTGGCGGGTGGAGGAGATCGAGGCCGGGCGGCTGCTGCGGCTGCGCGCCGAGATGCGGCTGCCCGGGCTGGCCTGGCTGGAGCTGTCCGTCACCCCGGACGGCCTCGGCGGCAGCCGCTACCGGCAGCGGGCACTGTTCCACCCGCACGGGCTGGCCGGGCACGCGTACTGGTGGTCGGTGGCACCGTTCCACGCCATCGTCTTCGGCGGGATGGCGCGCCGGATCACCGAACGCGCCGCCGGATCCCGGAACACCGCCCCGGACGGCGCAACCATCACATGATCGACTCGTTGGACCGTCCGCCACCACACGACAGACGGCTCCGGGGAGAACGCCTTGGCAGGACGGATAGACGGCGGCGCACCGCCCCGGGGCGCGGGCGCGCGTCCGGTGGCCCGGGCCGAGGCGACCCTGGTCCGCCACTACCGCCGGCTGGTCCGGCTCGCGTACCTGGCCCTGCCGGCCGACCGGGACCGCCACAGCCGGGTGCTCGCCGCGCACGCCGCCGTCCAGCGGGCCCTGCCCTCCCGTTGGAGCAGGCTGCGGGAGCCGGCCGGCACGGACGAGGACCCGCTGTACGCCGCCCTGCGCCTGCGGGTGCTGCGCGGCGCGCTGCACCCGCGGCCCGCCGACCGGCTGCGGGCGCCCCGGGTCTGGGGGCTGCGGCTGTTCACCCCTGGCGGCGGTGACCGGGACGCGGCACTGGACCGCGAACTGGCCGCCCTGGGGGCGCCCGCCCGGTCCGCGTTCGCGCTGCTCGCCGTGGAGGAGCTGACGCCCGAGCAGGCCGCGGAGGTGCTGCTTCAGGCCGGTGCGACCGACCCCGGGCAGGCCGTCGACGAGGCCGCACGGCTCTGCGCCGGACCGGATCACGGCCTGTCGGCCTTCGACCCCTGCGCGGTGCGCGTCCAGCCGACCGACCTGCTGCGCCGCCGCCGGGCCTTCGGTGCCTCGCTCGCGGTGGCCGCGCTCGCGCTCACCGGTACCGCCGCCGCGCTGGCCGTCCCCGGTGCCCCGGCCCCGGCCGGCGCGCCCGTCCGTCCGCTCGCCGTCCCGCCGGGCGGAACGGCGCCCGACCCGGCCCGGTTGCTCCGGGTGGCAGCGGACCAGTGGCAGCACACCGCCCGGATCGACTTCTCCGCCTGGCCCGCCCGCGGCGACCGCCGTGACGACACCGCCCTGCTCGGCCGGGCGCTCGCCGCCTGGTCGGGCCCCGGCCCGCGGACCAGGCCCGAGCCGGGCACCCCGGCCGCCCCGCCGCAGGGCCCGCCCCAGTTGCTGTTCGCCGGCACCGTAGACGGCGCGGCCGTGGTGGTGCTCTACGACGGCGGCCGGCTCGCCCGCTGGACCGACGGACCCGGCGGCGGGCTGGACCTCGCCCGTGCCGACGACTCCTCCGTCACCACCGCCGGCGCGGTGGTGCTGCACCGCCAGGGGGCGACCGCCCGCTACCTGCTCGCCCCGTGGATCGACGCGGCCGACACCCGCCGGATCGACCAGCCGGACGTACCCGCCAGGGCGCTGGACCGCGTGGACGGCGTGACCGCCGCGGCACCCGGCGCGAGCGCCCCCGGTTCGCGCTCCCCGGGGGCGCTCGCGGACTGCCTGGGCGCCACCGTGCTCCAGTTGCGCTCCTCCACCACGATCGCCGAGAAGCACTCCTTCCTGCTGGCCGACCTCGGCGGGCTGGTGCCCGCCCACCTCAGCTACACCCCGCCACCGGACCGCACCCAGCCGGCCCGGCAGCCCCGCGAGGCGGTCGGCCAGGACGCGCTGCTGGCCTGGGCCCGCGCGGGCTGCGCCGTTCCGGACGGCACCCCCGGTGTCAAGCAGCTCAACCTCTGGGCCTTCGCGGTGCAGCAGCTGCCCCAGAACGCGGGCGCGGCGTCCTGGGTCTGCCTGCGCGCCGACCGCTGGAACGGCGAGGGCAGCGCCGCGACCGCCGTGCTGCTGCCGAACGCCCGGGGCCCGCAGCGCACGGGCGGCGGGCCGGGCCGGGCGTGCAGCCGGTTCGAACAGGACACGGTGGGGTGGACGTGGTGGCGCTCGCCGCAGGGCACCGAGTTCCTGCTGGCCGCGGGCAGCCGGCGGGTCGGCCGGATCACGGCCAAGGGACCGGACTGGTCGGCCGACCGGGCCACGCCGGACCACACCCTGGCGGTCGAGCGGCCCGGCCGGGCCGCCGTCACGCTGGAGGCGGTACTGGACGGCGGCAGCCGGATCGCTCCGCTGCGGTGAGGGCGGCCGCGGGAGCCTCCCCCTCGGCAGCCGCCCCCGGTGCGCCCGCCGGCCGCGGGCGCACCGACGCCCGACGGTGTCTCAGGCCGCCCAGCGGGCCCGGACGTCCAGGCGTCGCAGCAGCGGATGCGCGTCCCCGGCGGTCGCGGACCCGGTCCGCCGTCCCGTCACGCGGCGCGCCCACCAGGCGGACGCCAGGTTCGAGGAGAGCAGCGGGCGCCCGCTGGTGTCCTCCCGCGCGAGCTCGGCGAGCGCACCGAGCGTCCCCATCCCGGTCCCGGTGAACAGCAGCGCGGAGTCGTCGGGGATCCCGTTCTCCTGCTGGTGGGCCCGTATTCGCTCGCGGATCCGGCCCGTGGTCACCTCGTAGGGGTCGAAGTGGTCGGACCCGTCCGGGGCCGTCCCGGCGGGCACGAGGACGACGCCGTCCACCGTGAGCCCGGCCCGCTCCCAGAAGGCGCGGGAGGTCGCGGTGAGCCACGGCTGGTAGGGCGAGACCAGGGTCAGCCGGTTCACCCCGAGCGCCTCGCAGGCGGCCAGGATCGCCTGCGTCGAGGAACTGACCGGGAACCCTGAGCGGTTCGACATCTCCTCGCACAGGGCGCGGTCGCCCGCCGGGTCCAGCAGGTAGTGCGAGGCACTGCAGGCGACCACGGCCGCGTCCAGCCGCATGCCGCCGAAACCGTCGAGGGTGTCGGGAAGGACCCGGTTGTAGGTCTCCAGCATCTCCCGGAGCTCCACCCCCGGCGTGGTGGGGAAGCGGGAGGTGTACACGTGCACGGCGGCACCGATCAAGCGGTTGAACTCCGGCTCCGCCGTGGGGTTCTCCGGGGGGACGACGACTCCGAGTCTGGGCAGCGAGAAGAGATCCATGGCCGCACAGTAGGCCGAACGCCGACACAGGGGACAGATCCGCCGACGTTAAGCGACAGACCACTCACAAGCGCTTTGCACGCCGTTCCCGTTATTGACATTCCTTGACACTCCCCCACACATCCCTGACCCGAATCCCCTTGTCCGCCACATCCGTTCGGTGAACCCTGGTGATCACAGCCGCCCCGTGGACCGGACTGCACACGCGTGGCCACGCGGCCGGCCTCCCTGGGGCCGGCCCTTCCCCGAAGGAGCAAGCCCCGTGCCTGCCGCCGCAGAACACGCCGGAAGGAAGCAGGTGCACCTCGCCGTGCAACTGCCGGCCATCCACAACGTGACCGTCTGGTCGGACCCCCGTTCCGAGAGCCAGATCGCGATCGACTCCTTCATCCGGCTCGCACGGACCGCGGAACGCGGCAAGTTCGACTTCTTCTTCCTGGCGGAAGGGCTGCGGCTGCGCGAACACAAGGGCCAGGTCTACGACTTGGACGTGGTGGGCCGTCCGGACAACCTGACGGTGCTCGCCGCACTCGCCGCCGTCACCGACCGGCTCGGGCTCGCCGCGACCGTCAACACCACCTTCAACGAGCCCTACGAGGTGGCCCGCAAGCTGGCGAGCCTGGACCTGCTCAGCGGCGGCCGGGCGGCCTGGAACGTGGTCACCAGCTACGACGCCTTCACCGGCGAGAACTTCCGCCGCGGCGGCTTCCTCGCCGAGGCCGACCGCTACACCAGGGCGGCCGAGTTCCTGCAGACCACGCGCGAGTTGTGGGACAGCTGGGCGGACGGCGACGTACCCGCCGACGCGGCGGCCGGCCGGTTCGTGCGCCCCGGCGCCGGCACCTTCGCCCACCGCGGCACGCACTTCGACATCGCGGGCCGGTTCACCACCCCGCGCGGCCCGCAGGGCCACCCGGTGATCATCCAGGCCGGGGAGTCGGACGTGGGCCGGGAGTTCGCCGCCTCCGACGCCGAAGTCATCTTCAGCAAGTACAACCGGCCCGACGAGGCCCGGGCGTTCTACCGGGACGTGAAGTCCCGGCTCGCCGCGTACGGCCGGCGCCCGGACGACCTGAAGATCCTGCCCACCGCGACCGCCGTGGTGGCCGACACGGACGAGGAGGCCACCGCGTACGCGGACGAGATCACCCGCGCGCAGGTGAGCCCGCAGACCGCGATCGCCCACCTGGAGGGCGTCTGGGGCCGCGACCTCTCGGCGTACGACCCGGACGGGCCGCTGCCCGACATCGATCCGGAGCCGGACGCCCTCCTGCTGAAGGGGCACTCGGTGTTCCGCAAGGGCCGTGAGGAGACGGCACGGCGGTGGCGCAAGATCGCCGAGGAGCGCGGGCTGAGCATCCGTCAACTGATGATCGAGGTCCACGGCGGCCAGAACTTCGTCGGCAGCCCGCAGACCGTCGCCGACACGATCGACCGCTTCGTGCAGAGCGAGGCGGCCGATGGCTTCGTCCTCGTACCGCACCTGACGCCCGACGGCCTGGGCGACTTCGTGGACCGGGTGGTTCCGCTCCTCCAGGAGAAGGGCGTGTTCCGCGAGGAGTACACCGGAACGACGCTCCGCGACCATCTCGGCCTCGGCTCCCCGAAGGAGACCTCGTGACCGCCACCCCGTCCGACTCCCCGCTGCACCTGGCTGTCGCGCTCGACGGCGCGGGATGGCACCCGGCCGCCTGGCGGGCGCCGGACGCCAGGCCGTCGGAGCTGTTCACCCCCGGCTACTGGGCGGGCCTCGTGGCCGAGGCCGAGCGGGGGCTGCTCGACTTCGTCACCCTGGAGGACGGCCTCGGTCTGCAGTCCGAGCCCTTCCACCGCCCCGACGACCGCACCGACCGGGTCCGGGGCAGCGTCGACGCCGTACTGCTGGCCGCCCTGCTCGCGCCGCTGACCGACCGCATCGGCCTGGTACCGACCACGAACGTCACCCACACCGAACCGTTCCACCTCGCGACCGCCATCGCGACCCTGGACCACGCCGCCCGCGGCCGGGCGGGCTGGCGGCCGCAGATCGCCTCCCGCGCCTCGGACGCCGCCCACTTCGGCCGCCGCACCACCCCGCAGCTCACCGACGACGACATCCGCGACCCCGAGCTGATCGCCAAGCGGCTCCGCCCGCTCTTCGCGGAGGCCGCCGACGTGGTCGAGGTGGCACGACGGCTGTGGGACAGCTGGGAGGACGACGCGGAGATCCGGTCCGTGCCGACCGGCCGCTTCATCGACCGCGACAAGCTGCACCACATCGACTTCGAGGGCGAGCACTTCAGCGTCCGGGGGCCGGCGATCACCCCGCGCCCGCCGCAGGGCCAGCCGCTGGTCGCGAGCCTGGCCCACGCCTCGACGCCGTACGAGTTCGCGGCCCGCGCCTCGGACGTCGTCTTCGTCACCCCGCACGACCGCCCCGGCGTCGAACGGATCCTCGCGCAGGTCGACGAGGCCGTCGCCGCCACCGGCCGTGACCTGCGGGCCAGGCCGCTGCGGCGGTTCGCGGACCTGATCGTGCTGCTGGACGACAGTCCGGCGGCCGCCGCCGACCGCAAGGCCCGGCTGGACGAGCTGGCAGGCGCCGAACTCGCCTCGGACGCCGTGGTGTTCACCGGCACCGCGGCCGCTCTGACCGATCTGCTGCTCGACTGGCGCTCGGCCGGGCTGGACGGCTTCCGGCTCCGCCCGGCGGCGTTGCCGCACGACCTCGAAGCGATCACCCGCGCCCTGGTACCGGAGTTGCAGCGCCGTGGTGCCTTCCGCACGGCCTACACGGCGACGACGCTGCGCGGGCACCTGGGGTTGGAGCGGCCGGCGAACCGGTACGCGCGGGTCTGACCTCGGCCCGGTGCGCTCGGGGGTGCGCCGCGGCGGGCCTGATCAGTGGTGCGCCGCGGCGGGGTCGCCCGCCGGCTGTTGGCCGAGGGCCTCGCAGCCGCGGCGCACCGCCTCCACTGCGGTGAGCCGGCCGCCCTGGGCGAACGCCGCCGCGAAGGCGGCCGCCCCCAGGACCTCCACGGCGGCCGCGGCGATCCGGTCCGTGTCGCCGCGCTCGGCGGGCGGCAACGGGGCCCCCACACCCCGGCGTGCCGCGTCCGCGGCGCCGAGCAGCAGGGCCGCGCACTCGGCGCCGCGCCGCCCGGCCGCGCCCCGGCCGGCGACCGCGGCCGCGCCGGCCAGGCCCTCCAGGGAGAGGGCCAGCGCGCGCGGTTCGTCGAGGGAGCGGGCGACCGCCCAACCGCTCAGGTGCCGGTCGGCCGCCAGGTCGGCGTCGCCCCGGAGTTCGGCGACGAAGCCGAGCTCCGCGAGAAGCAGGTGGTCGCCCGCCTCCGAGGACACCTCCGCGTAGCCGTCGCGGATGTGCACCAGATGGGCCTCGGCGGCGGCCAGGTCCCCCGAACGGCGGGCGCCGAGCGCGAGGCCCATCTCGGAATGGATCTCCCCGTACTTGTAGCCCTGTTCGGCGGCGATCCGGCGGGCCTGTTCGTGCAGCTCCCGGCCCCGTTCCCAGTCGTGGGCCAGCAGGGCGAGCCGGCCCAGCCCGGACAGCCGGGCCGACACCTCGGCCTCCAGCCCCAACTCCCGAGCGATGTGCAGCCCTTCACGCTGGCGGCGGGCCGCCTCCGGGTACTCCCCCTTGATCTCGGCGAGCGCGGCGAGCGGTGAGACCGTCTGCAACTCGCCCCAGCCGTCGCCCAGTTCGCGGAAGAGCGCGGCACTGCGCAGACCGTCGCGGCCGAGACCGGCGAGGTCGCCGCGGACCAGGGCGAGGGTGGCCCGCAGACCGAGTGCGGCGGCCGTGCCCCACTGATCGCCCTCCTCGGCGAAGACCGCGAGGGCGCGCGCGTTCAGCTCCTCGCCCTCGGCGGCCTCGCCCGCGCTGAACAGGCCGTACGCGCAGAGCCACAGGGCCCGGGCGCGGCGCACCGGGTCGGGCACCGCACCGGCCGACGCGACCGTGCAGGCGAGCGCGTGCGCCTCCGCGCGGTCGCCGGTGAGGAGCGCGAACGCGCCGTGCAGGAGCGCGAGTTCGGAGCTGGGCCGGGGAGCGGCGGCGAGCGCGGCGGCCAGGCTGCGGCGGCCCTCGGTGAGCCGGCCGCGCAGCAGCCACCACCAGGCCAGGGCGGTGGCCAGCCGGACCGCCTCGTCGCCGTCCCCTTCCGCGGTCCGGCGCAGCGCCTCGTCGAGGGCCGCGCGCAGATTGCCCGCCTCGGCGTCCAACCGGGCGAGCCAGGGCCGCTGGTCCGCGCCGCGCAGCCGGGGCTCGGCGCGCTCGGCGAGCGCGAGGTAGTGGCGCAGGTGGCGGCCGCGCACGGCGGCGAGGTCCGCCATCTCGTCCAGGCGTTCGGTGGCGTACGCGGCGACGGACTCCAGGAGGCGGTAGCGCCGCCCGGTGGGCTGGTCGACGACGACCACCAGGGAGCGGTCGACGAGCCGTGTCACCAGGTCGAGGACCTCGTAGCGGGTCACGCCGTCGCCCGCGCAGGTGGCCTCCGCGGCGTCCAGGTCGCAGCCGTCGCTGTGCACCGCCAGGCGGCGCAGCACGATCCGTTCGGGTGCGCTGAGCAGCTCCCAGCTCCAGTCGATCACCGCGCGCAGGGTCTGCTGGCGGGCCGGGGCGCCGCGGCGGCGGGAGCTCAGGAGCCGGAACCGGTCGCCCAGCCGGGTCGCCAGCTCCCGGACCCCCAGGGTGCGCACGCGGGTGGCGGCGAGTTCCAGGGCGAGCGGGATGCCGTCCAGCCGGCGGCAGATCTCGGCGACGGCCTCGCGGTCGGCGAGGTCGCCGCCGTCCGGGTCGCGGGGGAAGCCGGGGTCGTGGGCGGCGGCGCGCTCGCTGAACAGCCGCACGGCGTCGTCGGTCGGCAGCGGCTCGACGAGGAACACCGCCTCGCCCGTCAGGCCCAGCGGCTCCTGGCTGGTGGCCAGCACCCGCAGGTCCGGTGCGGTGCGCAGGAGCAGCTCGGCGAGTTCCGCCGCCGCGTCGACGACGTGCTCGCAGTTGTCCAGGACCAGCAGGGTGCGGCGGTCCCGCAGCGCCGTGGCGAGCCGGTGGACGGGCGAGGCGGGCCCCGCCCCGCCGCCCGTGCCCGGCGGCGCGGGGGCGTCGTCCCGGACGCCGAGCGTGGTGGCGACGACCTGGGCCAGGTCGGCGGCGGTGCCGCCGCGGACCCCCGCGAACTCCACCAGCCAGATCCCGTCGGGGCGGTTCCCGGCCGGCTCCCGAGCGGCCACCGCGGCGGCGGCCGCGACGGCCAGCCGGGTCTTGCCGACGCCGCCGGCGCCGGCCAGGGTCACCAGGCGGGTGTCGTCCAGGAGCCGGGACACCTGGGCGACGGCCGCGTCCCGTCCGATCAGGCGGGTCAGCGGGACCGGCAGGTTGGGGTGTTCGCCGGCGGGCGGGGCGGAGGCGGGGGCCACGGGCGGGGCGGGCGTCGGGGTGTCGGGGGCTACGGGCGCGGCGAGCGAGGCGGCGGCGGCCGGTGCCGAACCGGCCCGCGCGGTGCCCGGGCCGGGGTCCGGGCCGGGGTCCAGGCCGGGGTCCTGGCGCAGGACGGCCTGGTGGAGGGTGGTCAGCGCGGGGGCCGGGTCGACGCCCAGCTCCTCGGCGAGTCGGGCGCGGAGGTCCTCGTAGCTCGCGAGCGCCTCGCTCTGACGGCCCGCGAGGTAGAGGGCGCGCATCTGGACGGCACGCAGCCGCTCGCGCAGCGGGTGCCCGGCGACGAGGGCGGCGAGCTCGCCGGCGAGCAGCGCGTGGTCACCGGCGAGGAGCCGCGCCTCGGCCTGGTCCTCCAGGACGGCGAGCCGCTGCTCGGCGAGGCGGCACGCCGCCGACCGGACGAAGTCCTCGTCGGCGAAGTCCGCGTACGCCGGCCCCCGCCACAGGTCGAGGGCCTCGGTCAGGAGTTCCGCCCG
This sequence comes from Kitasatospora sp. NPDC005751, assembly GCF_040630835.1. Taxonomy (NCBI): domain Bacteria; kingdom Bacillati; phylum Actinomycetota; class Actinomycetes; order Kitasatosporales; family Streptomycetaceae; genus Kitasatospora; species Kitasatospora sp. NPDC005751. The sequence continues at coordinate 25,900 of NZ_JBEXYC010000010.1, read as the reverse complement.
GGCGCGCGGGTCGCGGACGCCACCGGCGTCGGCCACCAGGGCGCCGAAGCGGTCGGCGTCCAGCTCGCCGGCGCCGCGGTCCAGCCGGAGGCGGTAGCCCGCGCCCTGGCGCAGCACCCGCTCCCGGCCGAGCACCCGGCGCAGCTGGGAGACCTTGCCCTGGAGCGCGCCCTCGGGTTTCCCGGGCGGTTCGTCGCCCCACAGGTCCTGGATGAGGCGGTCGGCGGAGACCGGTCCGCCGCCGTGCGCCAGCAGGTCGGCGAGGAGTCCCCGGACCTTGACCTCGGGGACGGTGATCTCCTCGCCGTCGTCGCCCCACACCACGAGTGGTCCCAGTACCCCAAACCGCATGTCGGTCACCGTACCGCGCCCCGGTGGCGCCGGACCGGCCCGGGGGGATCTTCGACGGGCCGTCAGCCGGCCGTCAGCCCACCCTCAGTGGATCCGCAGTGGATCCGCAGCGGCCCGGAAGGACCCTCGGGCAGGGTCGGACCCACCGAGTCGCCGAGCGGCGGGAAGGAGTGACCGACATGACCAGGTACGCGGGCCGCCGGGCCGTCGTCCTCGGCCAGGACACCGACATCGGCCTGGCCATCGCCAAACGCCTGGTGGAGGGCGGGGCGCTGGTCCTGCTGGCCGCCCGCACCGCCGGGGAACGCGCCCGGGCCAGGGCCGAGCTGGGCTCCACCGCCACCGTCGTCGAGCGCGCCGAGGACGGCGGTACCGGTCTCGACGACACCGACCTCCTGTTCGCCGATGCCGTGGCGGGGGTCCGCCCGCTGCTGCCGTACCTCCGGGACGGCGGCGCGGTGGTGCTCACCGCCCCGGCGCCGCCCTCCGACGCCGTGCGGGCGCTCGCCGCCGAACTGGTCTCGCGCGGCATCCGGGTCAACGCGGTGGCCCCCGGCTGCATCGAGGCGGCGCCCGCGGGCGGCCCGGCGCTGCCACCGCTCGGCCGGCTCGGCTCCGCCGAGGAGGTCGCCCGCGCCGCGCTCTTCCTGGCCACCGACGCGACCTTCACCACCGGCGCCCGGCTCCCCGTCGACGGCGGGCTTGGCCACGCCTGGCCCGCCCCGCGACCTCTTCTTCGCACCACCCGTCCGCCCCGTCCCCTGGAACATCCGGAGCACGCCCCATGAGCACCTCACCCGACATCACCGACGCTCCCGGCGCGGAGACCCGCTCCTCGCCCCCCGCGGCGGCGGGGGGCGAGGAACCGCAGAAGCTTCCGCTGCTCGCCCTGATCGCCCTCGCCACCGCCGTCTTCATCACCAGCCTCACCGAGACCCTCCCCGCCGGCCTGCTCCCCTCGATGAGCTCGGACCTCGCGGTGAGCGAGTCCGCGACCGGCCAGACCGTCACGATCTACGCGATCGGCACCGCCCTGACCGCGATCCCGCTCGCCTCGGCCACCGCCGGCTGGCGGCGCAAGCGGCTGCTCCTGACGGCCATGGCGGGCTTCGCCGTGGCCAACACCGTCACGGCGGTGTCGTCGATCTACGGGCTGACGATGGTCGCGCGGTTCGTCGCCGGTGTCGCCGCCGGCCTGGCCTGGGCGCTGCTCGCCGGCTACGCACGGCGGATGGCTCCCGTGGCACTCCAGGGCAAGGCGATCGCCATCGCGATGGCCGGCATCCCGGTCGCGCTCTCGCTCGGCGTCCCGGCCGGCACCTTCCTCGGCACCCAGACCGACTGGCGCGTGCCGTTCTTCGTGATGACCGGTCTCACCGTCCTGCTGCTGGTGTGGATCTCCGCCACCGTGCCCGACTACCCCGGCCAGCTGGCCGGCGAGCGGCCGAAGATGCTGCGGGCGCTGAAGGTGCCCGGGGTGACCCCCGTGCTCTTCGTGACACTGGTCTTCGTCCTGGCGCACACCGTGCTGTACGCCTACATCGCCACCTTCCTCGACGACCACGGCCTGGGCGACAGCACCGACCTGGTGCTGCTGGTCTTCGGCGGCGCCTCGCTCGCGAGCATCTGGATCGTCGGCTCGCAGATCCACGCCAAGCTGCGCGCGCTCACCGTCGCCAGCACCCTGCTCGTCGCGGTGGCCGCGCTGCTGCTCGCGGTGCTCGCCGACACCACGGCCCTGGTGTACATCGCGGCCGCCCTGTGGGGTCTGGGCTGGGGCGGCATTCCGACCCTGCTGCAGACGGCGGTGGCCGACGCGGGCGGTGACCAGGCCGACGCGGCCCAGACCATGCTCGTGACGCTGTGGAACGTCGCGATGGCCGCCGGCGGCATCATCGGCGGTGTCCTGCTCGACGTGAGCGGCAGTGACTCCTTCCCCTGGACGGTGCTGCTGCTCCTGCTCCCGGTGCTCGTGGTGGTCCTGGTGGCCCGCAGCCACGGCTTCCCCGCCAAGCGGCCCACGCCCCAGGGCTCGTAGGCTCGCAGGCCTCCTGGAGCTCCTTGAGCTCCTGGAGCGCGACCGGGCGGGGTCCAGTGATCCCGCCCTCCCCGGAACGGCCACCGAAGGCAACCTGACCCCCGGGCCTTCGGTGGCTTCCGGCGTTCCCCCGGCCTCTTCGCTCGCCTCTCCGCGTACCCGCCTACCCGCCGTACCCGCCGTACCCGCCTGCCTCCCGCTCCCCCGCCGTGCCGCGCCGTGCCGCGCCGTGCCGCCCAAGTTCCGGGTGTCGCGGCAGATTTCATGAGCTGTTGACACGAGCGCCGGGGCTGCCGTCCGTGCCCGCCCGGGCCGGAGCCGCCGCCCGCCCGTCCACAGCCCGCTGACCAGCGGCCGAAGGACTTCGGGTGCGCCCGCGGCCGCCGGCCGCCGGCCGGGCGGGCAGCCTCGCCGGATCTGTGCCGGGAGCATTTCCACAGCGTGTCTCCGCAGGTCGGAGCGGATATCCGGCCGGTCGGCCGGGTTCCGCCTGGTTGCCGTGCCAAGCGGTACTTTTGTTGTGCGAACGACGCCCAGGGCCGCGACCCGGGGAGCGGACGAGGGTGGGCACGGAGGGGCGTGGCGTCCGGAGGAGGAGCAGGGAAGATGAGGACCGTACTCGTGGTGGAACGGGAGATCAGCTCCGCCGAATCGATGGTGCGCGACCTGCGCCGGCAGGGCTTCGTCGCCCGCAGCGTGGGCACCGGCGCACAGGCCCTCCGCACGTACCGCGAGGCCGATCTGGTGCTGCTCTCGCTGGAACTGCCGGACGTCGACGGCATCGAGGTGTGCCGGAGCCTGCGGACCGAGAGCGACGTCCCACTGATCGCCTTCACCCGTCGCGACGACGAGTTGGAGCGGGTGCTCGCCCTGAAGGCGGGAGCCGACGACTGCGTCGCCCAGACCTGGGGCTTCCGGGAGATGGGGGCCCGCATCGACGCGGTGCTCCGCCGGTCCTCCCGCCGCTCCGGGCCGGCGGCGCCCGAGGCCATCTCGCTGCTCCCGCTGCACATCGATCCGCGGACCCGCGAAGTGCGCCTGCGCGACCGGCTGATCGAGGTGACGTCGAAGGAGTTCGAGCTGCTCTACATCCTCGCCGCCAACTCCGAGACCGTGGTGTCGCGCAAGGAGTTGATGGCGAAGGTGTGGGGCAGTGACTGGGGGCAGGCCAGCCGCACCATCGACACCCATGTGAGCACCCTGCGCGCGAAGCTCGGCTCCAGCCGGTGGATCATCACCGTCCGCGGGATCGGCTACCGGATGGGACACGCCGCACGGTCGAAGGGACCGGCGCCCGGCGACCCGTCCGGCGCCGCGGCCGCCCCGCACGAGGGGGCCGCCGAGGATCAGCGGGTGGCGAACTCGGTCTGGTAGTCGGGCAGGGCGATCGTGCTGCTGACCTTCCGGCCCAGCTCCAGCATCCGGTTCAGGACCCAGCGCCGGCCCAACAGTTTGTCGCGCAGCCGGAGTCCGGCCGCCGTGCCCGGCGCCAGGAAGGGCCCGGTCCGGTCGCCGCCCCGCTGGCAGCCCTCGGCGTAGCCGCGCACGGCGTCCTCGTACCGGGCGAAGGCGGTGCGGTGGTCGCCCCGGGCGCGGGCGAGTTCGCCGGCCAGGACGTACGCGGCGACCATCGCGGTACCGGTGCCCATGCCGCCGATGGTCGCGCCGCAGGCGGCGTCCCCGACCAGGGCGATCCGGCCGGCGGACCAGGCGGGGACGTCCGCCCGGCTGATCGAGTCGAAGTACAGCTCCGGGGCCTCGCGCAGACTCTCCAGCAGTCGTGGCACCTCCCAGCCGAGACCCGCGAAGGCGTCCGCGAGCAGCGCCTTCTGCTGCTCCTGGTCGTGCCGGTCGTAGGGCAGCTCGGGTGAGGCGAACAGGAAGAAGGCGCCGGCCCGGGTCCGGTCCCGGTGGTCCGCGCCGACCGCGGCGAGCCGCCCGGGCACGTTGAGGCCGACCGAACCGGGCGGCAGACCCAGGTAGTTGGGCAGTTGCCAGGTGGCGGCGTAGTAGCCGAGGTGGCGGACGAAGCGCTGCTCGGGGCCGAAGGCCAGCCGGCGGACGGTGGAGTGCAGACCGTCCGCGCCGACCACCAGGCCGAACTCGCGCGGCGACCCGTGGCGGAACTCCACCCGGACGCCGTCGGGCGTCTCCTCCAGCGCGGTCACCGTGTCGCCGAAGACGTACTCGGTGGACGGCAGGCTGTGCCGGTGGAGCAGCCGGGCCAGTTCGCCGCGCGGCACCTCGACCTCGCCACCGGCGAAGTCCGCCGGCAGGTGGAGCCGGCGCCGACCGTGCCGGTCGACGAAGTCCATCGGGCTGCCACCGGTGTCGATCCGGCGCAACTCGTCGAGCAGGCCCATCCGTTGCAGCACCGTCAGGTGCGCGTCGCCGCGGAAGTCGACGGCCTGGCCGCCGCCGCGCAGGGCGGGAGCCAGCTCGACGACGGTGGGCTCGAAGCCGTACTGCCCGAGCCAGTACGCCAGTGCCGGGCCGGCGATGCTCGCGCCCGAGATGAGGACTTTGGTACCCATGTGAACCACTCCGTCCGGGAGAGCCGAGAAACTGTGTCTACTGGACACTGATTGCTGCTGTGTACGGTAGACACAGTTAGGTCGGTTCGGCAAGGGCCGACCCGGAACGGGACGGGAGCGGGAGCTTGAGCAGCACATCCGGCGACGGGGCCGAGGCGACGGCACGGCTGCTCTGGGGGCCGCCCCCGAAGCCGACCCGCGGGCCCAAACCGGCGCTCAGCCTGGACCGGATCGCCCGGGCCGGGATCGGGATCGCGGACGCGGAGGGACTGGGCGCCGTCTCCATGCAGCGGGTGGCCGGCCTGCTCGACTACACCAAGATGGCGCTCTACCGCTATGTGCCGGGCAAGGCCGAACTGGTGGCCCTGATGGTCGAGACGGCGATCGACGAACCGGCCGGGGCCGTACCGGGGGCCCCGGCGGCGAACCGGGAGCTGGCGGGCGCCTCGCCCGCCTGGCGCGCCGAACTCCACTCCTGGGCGGGCCAGTTGGCCACCACCTTCAACGCACACCCCTGGCTGATCGACGCCACCGTCGGCCCCCGGGTGCTCGGCCCGAAGGAACTCGGCTGGCTGGAGCGGGTGGTGGCCGCCCTCGACGGCACCGGACTGACCGGGCCGGAGCGGACGGACACCGCCGTCCTGCTGGCCGGCCACGTCCGCAGCATCACCGCACAGGCGCGCGCGGCCGGACCGGGCGGGGAGCCGGAGTCCCGGCTGCTGGCCGTCGTCGGCGGGCTGGTCCAGGAGCACGCCGACCGCTTCCCGGCGCTCGCGGCGGCGATGGCCGTGCGGGACGGGCGTGACCGGGCGCTGGAGTTCGGCCTGGAGCGCATCCTGGACGGCCTGGCGGCCCTGATCGCCCGGCGGAAACGGGCTGACGGGCTGACGGACTGACGGGCGTCCGGCCGTCAGCCCACGTCAGCGGTGGCGCGGGTCAGCGCGGGTTACGCGGGTCGGCGCGAGTGGCGCAGGTCCTCCAGCTCGGTGGTCATCCGGCCGAGGAAACGGGCCACCGCCGCCAGCTCCACCGGGGTGAACTCGCCGCGCACCGCCTCGGTGCGCCGGGCCACCGGCGCGAACCACTCGGCGGCCATCCGCCCGGCACCGGGCAGGTAGTGCACCAGGACCTGCCGGCGGTCGGCGGCGTCCCTGGTCCGGCGGATGTGTCCGGCCCGCTCCAGCCGGTCCAGTACGGCGGTGACCGCCCCCGAGGTGAGGGCCAGCTCCTCGCCGAGCCGGCCGGGGGTGATCCCGCCCCGGCCGGGCTCGGCCCGCATCACGGCGAGCAGCGCCTGGACGTCGGTGGCGTGCAGACCGCTGGCGGCGGCGAAGCCGTGCCCGAGCAGGTTCATCTCGGAGGCGAGGGCCTGGAGGAGCCGCCCGAGCGCCGGGGTGTCGGAGGGTACGGTCGCGGACGGGTCCGCAGGCGCCGGGGCGGCGGACGGTACCGGGGCGGCGGACGGTGCCGGGGCGGGCGGGGGCGTGCTCGGGTCCTGCTCCGACAAGGTCATCCGCTCCGGTCGCCTACGGTGTTCCACCCGCTGTTACCCGTTCAGCCTAACCGGCCGGGCACCCTCGGGCGGGCTCGCCGACCGGCTCGGGCGCCGCCGTACCGACCGCCGTGCGACCCGGCCGGGCCGGCCACCAGACCCGCTCGCCCAGGTCCCGGACCAGCGCGGGCACCAGCAGCGAGCGCACCAGCAGGGTGTCCAGCAGCACGCCGAAGGCGACGATGAACGCGATCTGGGCCATGAAGGCCAGCGGGATCACACCCAGCGCGGCGAAGGTCGCGGCCAGCACCACCCCGGCCGAGGTGATCACTCCGCCGGTGGCCGTCAGCCCGCGCAGCACCCCCTCCCGGGTCCCTACCCGCATCGTCTCCTCACGGACCCTGGTCATCAGGAAGATGTTGTAGTCCACCCCCAGCGCGACCAGGAACACGTACCCGTACAGCGGCACGGAGGGGTCGATGGCGGAGAAGCCGAAGACGTGGTCGAACACCACCGCGCTGACGCCGAGCGTGGCGAGGTAGGACAGCGCGACGGTACCGGCGAGCAGCAGCGGAGCGAGCAGCGAGCGCAGCAGCACCACGAGCACGGCGAGGATGCAGAGCAGCACGACCGGCATGATCAGTGCCCGGTCGCGCTCCGCCGTGATCCGGGTGTCGTACTGCTGCGCGGTGTAGCCGCCGACCAGCGCGTCCCCGCCCGGCACCGCGTGCACGGCCTGCCGCAGGCTCCGGACGGTGGCGATGGCCGCGTCGCTGTCGGCCGGGTCGGCGAGCGTGACGTCCAGCCGGACCCGCCCGTCCACCTCCGCCGGGGCACCGCCGGGCGCACCGCCGGTGTACGGACGGACGCCGGCCACCCCGGGGACGGCTGCCGCGGCGGCGACCGCCTCGGCCCGCCCGGCGGAGGCGATCACCACGGCCGGATTGCCGGCGCCGCCGGGGAAGTGCTTCGAGAGCAGCGCCTGCCCGGCCGCCGAGGGCTGGGCCTTGATGAAGAGTTCGCTCTGCGGGACGCCGCCCGAGTCCAGGGTCGGCGCGAAGGCGGCCAGCGCGGCGAGCACGGCCAGGCCGGCGGCCCAGGTGACCCGCGGCCGGCTCCCGACCAGGGCGGCCACCCGCTGCCAGACGGCGTTCACCGGGGCGCGCCCGTCGGCGGCCGGCCGGGCCGGCCAGTAGGCGGCGCGGCCGAGCAGGACGAGCGCGGCCGGCAGGAAGGTCAGCGCGGAGAGCACCGCGCAGCCGATGCCGATCGCGCCGACCGGGCCGAGCGCCCGGTTGTTGGTGAGGTCGGAGAGCAGCAGGACGAGCAGGCCGAGGGCGACCGTCGTCCCGGAGGCCGCGATCGGCTCGACGGACTGCCGCCAGGCGGTGCGCATCGCCGCGAACCGGTCACCGTGGAGGTGCAGTTCCTCGCGGAAGCGGGCGGAGAGCAGCAGTCCGTAGTCGGTGGCCGCGCCGATCACCAGGATCGACAGCAGACCCTGCACCTGGCCGTCGACCCGGACCAGGCCGTGGTCGGCGAGCAGGTAGACCAGCGCGCAGGAGACTCCGAGGGCGAACACCGCGCCGAGGATCACCAGCAGCGGCAGCAGCAGGCTGCGGTAGACGGCGAGCAGGATCAGCAGCACCACGCCGAGGGCCACGCCGAGCAGCAGTCCGTCGATGCCGGCGAAGGCACTGCCGAGGTCGGCCGCGACCGCCGCCGGACCGGCCAGGCCGACGGTGGTGTCCGGGACCTGGTCGGCGAGTTCGCGGACGGCGCGGACGCTGTCCCCGGTCTGCCGGCCGAGGTCGGAGCGGAGCTGGACGACGCCCTGGAGCGCCCGGCCGTCCTCGGACGGCACGGCGGGCGACACCCGGCCGGTGGCACCGGGGACGGCCGAGGCCTCCTGCAGCGCCCGGCCGGCGGCGGCGCGCTGGGCCTCGCCGACCGCTCCGGTGCGACTCTCCCAGACGACGATCACCGGGAGCGTGGCCGCCGTCCGGAAGTCCTCCCCGAGCCGGGCCACCTCGGTGGACTCGGCGCTGCGGGGCAGGAAGGCGGCCCGGTCGTTGGTGGCCACCTCGGAGAGCTTCCCGGCGTAGGAGCCGAAGGCGCCGCCCAGGCCGAGCCAGACGGCCAGCAGGACGAGCGGAACCAGCAGTCTGGTTCGACGCCGGGAGGCGGGGCGGGGAGCGGCTGGACCGGTGCGCATCGCGGAGCGCCCTTCGGGCGGGGGCAGGTGACGGACCTCCGCATCATATCTCTCGATGATTGAGAAACTTGGCCATCAAGAGGTATGGCGGCCCGACGGCTGCTTCCGACTCCCCCCGAGCAGCCCGGCCACCGAGAGCGCACCCCAGCCGACGGAGACGGCCACCGCCATCACCCGGTGCCGGCGCTCCGGCAGCGCGGTGGCCAGCAGGGCGGCATCGCCCAGGTCGGAGGCGATCCGCACCAGGGTGGCCGCGCGCAGCGCGGAGTCGTCGGGTGCGAAGGCCATCGCCAGGCCGCAGGCGGCGTCCCGGAAGGCGAGCGGGCGCAGACAGGCCGCGGTGGAGCGCGGCAGCGAGCCGTCGGCGGCGGTCAGTCCGGAGGGGGCGGCCAGCAGGGCGGGCCGACGGGTCACAGCGAGGCCGTAGACGGCGGTGGCGGCGCCGGTCAGCCGGAGCAGACGAGAGTTCATGGCGCGGATCTCCCTGAGTCGGTGAGCGAGGTCGGTGAGCGAGGTTCGTGGACGGCCCGTGGGTCCGGGAGGAAGGCTGGGGGGTTCGCGGCGCCTGCGGGCCGGATGTCCCACCGCCGTCAGTGGTGGTCGTGTCGGCCGAGGGACTCCTCCGGGGTCGCCCCCGGGCGGGTCCACATGTGCTGGTAGGCCACGAGTTCGTCGCGGCCCTGGAACAGGTCCGGGAACGGGACGGGGTCGTCGGGGCCGACGACCCCGACCGTCCCGTCGAGCTCCACCATCGGCAGCCGTCGCCGGGCCGCGGCGATGGCGTCGGCCTCGCGGGTGTGGGCCTTCTCCCGGACCAGCAGCTCGTCCCGGGCGGCCTGCCAGGTCGCTAGGTCGACCACGGGCGGGCACCCGGGCGGCGAGGAGGTCGAATCGTCCGACGTGGTCGTCAGGGTGTCCTCCGTGGCGTCGTGGTGACCGGGCGGCGGCGTTCACCCTCCTACGACACCAGAGAGGTCCGACAACACCCGGCCGGACGCGCGCGCCCAGCCGAAATCCGCCACCCCGACTCGGCGACCCGACCCGCCGCACCGACCCGCCGACCCGACCCGATGCCCGACGACAAGCCCCCGGCCCGACCGAACGGCCCGCGCACCCCCTCGGGGTACGCGGGCCGCGAGCAGGATCTACCGGGTCAGCCCGTGATCGGCTTGGTGTCGAGGCGGACGTGGTCGACGGCCCAGAACCAGTTGTTGCCGGCGTCGTACATCCGGAACTTCAGGGTCACCGAGCGGGCACCCGCCGGAACGGCGAACTGCTTGGTGACGAAGGCGTTCTGGACGTCCTTGCCGGCGTTGTCGTTACCGGTCGGGTCGCTGCTGTAGTAGACCAGCCGGGTCTCGGTGCCGTTGTCGAAGACGGCGGTGACGGCCGCCTTCTGCGGGGCCTCCTGCCGGTAGTGCGAGTCGAAGGCGAGGTGGAGGGTGCTCGCGCCGGCCGGCAGCTGGACGGCGGGCGAGACCAGGGTGGAGTCGAAGACCCCCTTGCGGGACGGCGAACCGGTGTCGTCCCAGTCGTCCGGGTCGGCGACCGCGAGGATGCCCAGGCCGCGGCTGAAGTTGCCGCGGTCCTGCCCGGCCGGGGTGGACCAGGCGCGCTTGGTGTGGAACGTCCAGCCCTGGAGTCGGGTGGTGCCCTGCGGCATGGCCGGCGCGTTCACCACCGACCAGCCCTGCGGCGCCTGCGGCGTCCAGCCGAGCACGCCGGCCAGCGGCTGGAGGGAGCCGGCCAACGACTCGAAGTCCTCGCCGAGCAGGTGACCGGCCATCACGGGAGCGGTGCGCGCCGCGATCTCGCCGTCGGCGATCGCGAAGCGGCTGCCGGCCGCCGCGCGGGCGGTGACCAGGATCCGGTGGGTGGCGCCGTCCGGCAGCACGGTGGGCGGGGTGACGTCCCACTCGGCGATCGCGGTGGCACCGGCGGCGAGCGAGGCGGGCGGCGGGGTGACGGCGGTGACCGTCCAGCCGGCCGGCACGACCGGCTGGACCTCGATCGCGGTCAGCGCGGCGGTCGCGGTGAACCGGGCGGCGACCCGGGCCGGACGGCCGGGCAGCAGGATCGCCTCGTCGATCGTGGTGGACGCGGCCTTGAGCGTGACGTCCAGGGCCAGCGGGTCGGCGAGGCCCATCGCCGGGTCGGTCACCAGGTGGTCGCCGTCCCACGGGAAGCGCCCGGCGATCCGGCGGCGGAAGCCGAGCTCGCCGCGGACGCCCACCGCGACGTCGTACCAGCCCTCCGGGCCGACCTTGACGTTGACGGTCCGGTCGTCGCCCGCCGCGACCCGCACCTCGCGCAGCCCGTCGCCGTAGGCCAGGTCGCCGACCAGGAAGGTCTGGGCGGTGCGGGTGCGGTTGATCACGTCGACCTCCAGCACCTTGCCGTTCTGCTCTTCGGAGAGCGAGATCTCGTACGCCGAGGCGGCGTCCCCGCGCAGGTGCCAGAGCGCGCCGTTCGGGCCGTGCACCCGCAGGTCGTAGCCCTCGGGGCCGACCGTCCAGACGTCGGAGAGGCGGCTCTTGGCGCCCACGGTGTAGTGGCGCGGCGCGGTGCCGGGCGCCGGGTAAACGGCGAAGACGGCGGCCTGGCGGCCCTGGTTGATGAAGTCGACGGTCAGCTCGTCGCCCTTGAGCTTCGGCTTGACCAGCAGGTCGTACGGGCTGATCCGGGCGGTGCGGGTGCCGCGCTGCTGCTGCGGGAAGGCCTGCGGATCGGGCACCGTGGGCGCGGGCAGCTTGCCGGTGTCGACGACCTTCTGCCGGTTGCCGCTGGTGTCGGGCAGCTGCGGCCAGACCGGGTTGCGCCCGGAGAAGTCGAAGACGTTGGTGAGGTCGCCGGTCACGGCTCTGCGCCACGGGCTGATGTTGGGCTCCTCGATGCCGAAGCGCTGCTCCAGCAGGCGCAGCACCGAGGTGTGGTCGTACACCGTGGAGTCGACCACGCCGCCGCGCGTCCACGGCGAGACGACGATCATCGGGACGCGCACGCCCAGGCCCATCGGGTACGGGCCGGAGACCAGGGTCTCGCCCGCGGGCAGGGTGTCGGACCAGGAGAGCGAGCCGTCGGCGGCCTTCACCCGATACTTGCCGTCCTGACCGACCACCCGGTGGTAGGTCGAGCCGCCCTTGGAGACCCGGACCACGACCTCGCCGTCGACCGGGACGGTCGACTTGCCGCGCCCGGCGGCCAGCGGCGGGACGGGCGGCAGCTGGTGGTCGAAGAAGCCGCCGTGCTCGTCGTAGTTGAGGATGAAGACGGTCTTCTCCCACACCTCCGGCTTGGCGGCGAGCGCGGCGAGCAGCCGGGCCGTCAGGTGCTCGCCGTTCGGCGGGGCGTAGTTGGCGTGCTCGGAGAGCGCGGCGGGCGCGACCAGCCAGGAGACCTGCGGCAGCCGGTCGGCCTGGACGTCGGCGGTGAACGCCTCGACGAGGGCGTCGCCCATCGCGAAGGGGTCGTCCTTCTTCGCCGGGTCACCGACCGCGCGCAGGCCGCGCTCGTAGAGCGGCTCGCCCGGCTTGGCCTTGACGAAGGGGGTGAACCAGGCGAGCGCGTTGTCGTCGAAGTTGTCGAGCGCCTGGTAGGTCTTCCAGCTGATCCCGGCCTTCTGCAGCCGCTCGGCGTAGGTGGTCCACTCGTAGCCGCCGGGGATCTCGGTGTTGTCGGTCACCGGGGTGTCCCGCACCGTGCCGCCGCTGGTCCCGGTCATCAGGTGCTCGCGGTTGGTGTTGGTGTTGCACTGCACCGACGCGTAGTAGGCGTCACAGGTCGTGAAGACCGAGGCGAGCGCGTTGTAGAAGGGCATGTCGGCGGGCTCGTAGTAGCCCTGGCCGAGCCAGCCGCCGGAGCGGCGGGTGACCGAACCGTCGGCGCGGCCGTCGTTCCAGGCGTTCATCGAGTCGACGAAGCCGAACGCCGGGGCGCCCTGCTGGTAGGCGTTGGTGTGGGCCGCGTTCATCGGGAACGGCAGCAGGTGGCCCTCCTTGCGCCCCGGGTCGGGCTGGTGGAACACCGAGCGCCCGTTGACCCCGCGCACCGCCGTCCGGTCGCCGAAGCCGCGCACACCGGGGAGCGTACCGAAGTAGTGGTCGAACGCGCGGTTCTCCTGCATGAACACCACGACGTGCTGGATGTCCGCCAGCTTGCCGGGGCGGGCCGGCGCGGCGAGCGCCTCACGCACGCTGAGCGGGAGGGCGGACAGCACGGCGGCCGCCGCCGCGCCGCCGAGCAGGGTGCGGCGCGACAGTTCGGGCATCGGAATCATCGGGGGACGGCTCCTTGATCACGGATGCTGGGCCTCCGTTTCGGCCCAGACCCGTTATGTATAGGCGTCCGAGATCAACGGAAGTGGACCGGTTCGATGGCGTTTCGATGACGGACAGAGAACCCCGAGCTGTACAGACAACTTGACTGCACCTGTCACCCCTCCCGCCGCCGCCCGCGCAGCCGCCCCCGACCGCCGTCGCCCCCGGTCCGGCCCCGGTCCGAACCCGCCGTCGGGGCGGCCCTCAAGGCCGCCACCGGGACGGCTTGCGGCAGAAGATAGTTGACGAACCGTCGGACCGCCCCGCCCGGGTCGTGAACAACCCTTGACGAGGCATGTGGTCTGTGGAAATCTCACGACAGGTCCAGGCCAATGATCTTTCCACGGGGGAGAAGATCGGACCGCTTGACGCATCAGGGGGGAACCTGGGAGTCGGGTCGGCCTTGCTCCAGCGGCCTGTCGACCGGTCCGCGGGGCGGCCCGGACCGCATCCGACGGCCGCGCCCTCCACCGGGCCGCACCGTCGCGGCGGAACCCGGTCGGACGGGTCACCGCAGCCCCGCCTCCGACTCCCGAATCGAGCCCGCCATGTCCCCCTCCCCCGCCGACTCCGCCGCCACTCCAGGCTCGTCCGCCGCACCAGTCTCCTCCATCACACCGGGCCCGTCCGCCGCACCGGAGGAGGACCCCGCGAGAGCGGCGAACACTCCGGCCCGGGCCGGGCGCCCCGCCTCCCCCGCCCAGCACGGGATCTGGCTGACGACCAGGCGGACCGCCGTCCCCGAGGCCTTCCACCTCGCCCTGCGGTTCCGTTTCGACCGGATCGACGCCGACGCCCTGGCACGGGCCGTCGCCGCCACCGTCACCCGCCACCCCGCGCTCGCGGCGGCGCTGGTCGAGGAGGACGGCCTGGTCCGCGAGGTCCCGGCGGGGCGGCCGCCCGCCCTCACCGTCGTCGACGCGACGGCCGACAGCGGCGAAGGCCTGGCCAAGCGACTGGCCGAGGACCTGGCCCTCCCGTTCGACCTCGCCGCCGGACCGCTCGCCCGGTTCACCCTGCTCCGGCGGGCCGGTGGGGCGGCCGACCTGCTGGTGGTGGCCCACCACGCGGTGTTCGACGGGCACTCCAAGGACGTCCTGGCCGCCGACCTCGCCACCGCCTACGCCGCCGCGCGAGCCGGCGGACCGGCCGCCACCGACTCCCCCGCCGCCGACCCCGCGACCTCCGACCCCGCGTCCCTCGACCCCGCCGCCCCCGACGACCGGCGCGACGCCCTCAGGATCGAACCCGGGCCCGAGGCCGTCCGCCGGGCGGCCGCCTTCCACGGCCCCCGGTGGGCCGCCGCCACCGACCCGGTGCTGCCCCACGGCCCCCGGGCCACCACCGACGCCGGCCGGGGCGAGGCCGTCACCTGGCGGCTCGACGGCGCCGGCCGGACCGCCCTGGTCGACGCCGCGCGCGACTGCGGGGTCACCGTCTTCGAGTTCCTGCTCGCCGGCCTGCACGGCCTGCTGCGGCGCTACGGCGGCGAGGCCGTCCCGGTCGCCGTCCCCTTCGCCACCCGCCGTCCGGAACGGCGTGACGACATCGGCCTCTTCGTCAACGAGCTGCCGGTGCACGCCCCGGCCGGCGCCGGGGAGGACGTGACGTTCGCGGAGTACGCCCGGGCCGTCCGGGCCGAGGTCCGCCTGGTCTCGGACCACCGCGCCGTCCCGTTCGGCGCCGCCGTGCCCGGGCTCACGCCGCGGACCGGGCTGGCGCCCGTCTCGTTCGGCTACCGCCGCCGCACCACCGCCGACCCGGTGTTCCCGGGCAGCACCACCCGGGTCGACTGGACGGTGTTCCCGCACGCCTCCCGCAACACGCTTCACCTCCAGGCGGTCGAGGACGCCGGGGCCGTCGGCTTCTCCCTCCAGTACGACCCGGCCGTCCTCTCCCCCGCCGCCGCCCGGCGCATCGCCGGACACCTCACCGCCCTGCTCGCCGCCGCCACGGCCGACCCGGGAGCGGCCCTGGCGGACCTGCCGCTGCTCGACGAGACCGAGCAGCGGCTCGTCACGAGCACCTGGAACGCCACCGAGCACGCCTACCCCGCCGACCGGACGGTGCTCGACCTGGTCCGCGAGCGCGCCGGCGCCACGCCCGAGGCCCTCGCGGTGGTGGCCGGTGCCGAGCGCCTGACGTACCGGGAGCTGCTGCGGCGCACCGACCGGCTGGCGAACGCGCTGACCACGGCCGGCGTCGGCCGGGACGACCTGGTCGCTCTGCACCTCGGCCGCACCGCCGACCTGCCGGCCGCGCTGCTCGCCGTGCACACCGTCGGCGCCGCCTACCTGCCGCTCGACCCCGGCTACCCGGCCGACCGGCTCGCCCTCGTCCTGGCGGACTCCGGCGCCGCGCTGCTGCTGGCCGACCGCGAGCCGGCCCCCGAGGTGGCCGCCGCGGCCCCGACGCTACTGCGGCTCACCCACGCGGCGGGCGACACGGCGGGCGACGCGCCGGCAGACGACCCGGCCACCACCCGGACCGCGCCCGGCCGGCTCGCCTACGTGCTCTACACCTCCGGCTCGACCGGCCGCCCCAAGGGCGTCGAGATCGGCCACCGCGCGCTGGTCAACCTGCTCTCCGGCTTCGCCGACCGGCTCGGCTCGGGCCCCCGGGACGTCTGGCTCGGCCTCACTTCGCTCTCCTTCGACATCTCCGCGCTCGAACTGCTGCTGCCGCTGGTCACCGGCGGGCGGCTGGTGCTCGCGCCGGACGGCCTCGCCGTCGACGGCCCGGGCCTGCGGTCGCTGGTGGAGCGTGAGGGCGTCACCCACGCCCAGGCCACCCCCTCGGGCTGGCGGGTCCTGCTGGGCGCCGGACCGCTGCCGCCCGGCCTGACCGCCCTGGTCGGCGGGGAGGCCCTGCCGCTGCCGCTGGCCCGCGAGCTGCGGGCGGGCACCGACCGGCTCCTCAACGTCTACGGACCGACCGAGACCACCGTCTGGTCCACCTGCGCCGAGGTCCCGGCCGCACCGGAGGCCGTCCGGATCGGCCGACCGATCGCCAACACCCGCGCGTACGTGCTGGACGGGCGGCGCCGGCCGCTCCCGATCGGTGTGCCGGGCGAGCTGTACCTCGGCGGCGACGGCGTCGCCGAGGGCTACCTGGACCGGCCCGGGCTGACCGCCGAACGCTTCGTTCAGGACCCGTTCGGCGCGCCCGGCGAGCGGCTCTACCGCACCGGCGACCTCGTGGCCTGGACCGCCGACGGCGAACTGGAGTTCCTCGGCAGGCTCGACGACCAGGTCAAGATCCGCGGCCACCGGATCGAGCTCGGCGAGATCGAGTCGGCGCTGCTGGCCCACCCCGCGATCGCCGAGGCGGCCGCCGCCGTCCGGCGGGACGAAGCGGCCGGCGACGCGGAGCCGTTCGTCGCCGGTTACCTCGTCCCGGCGCCCGGGGCAGACGTGCCGGACGCCGCCGAACTGCGCGCGTTCCTTCAGCGGACGCTGCCGGCCGCCGCCGTACCGCAGCGCTTCGCGGTGCTCGACCGGCTGCCCCTGACGCCGAACGGCAAACTGGACCGCCGTGCGCTGCCCGTTCCCCCACGCCCGGCCGACGCCGCGAGCCAGGGCTCGACCGGGGCGACCGGAGCAGCCGGGCAGCAGGAACACGACGAGGTGCTCGACGCCGTGCTCGGGATCTGGGCCGAGGTGCTCGGACTGCCCGACCTGGGCGCCGAGGACGACCTGTTCGAGCTCGGCGGGCACTCCCTGACGATCATCCAGATCACCGCCCGGATCCGCGACCTGCTCGGCGTCGAGCTCGACTTCGACGTCTTCTTCGCCACCCCGACGCCGCTCGGCATCGCCGCGGCCGTCCGCGACCTGCGCTGACCTCCCGGGCGGGCGCGCTGCACCGCGCCCGCCCGCTCACCCCGCGGCCGCTCCCGCCCCGAGGGCACCGCCACCTCCGACGTGCGCCGAAATGGATCACCGATGACCGACATCCAGGACCCCACGGCCGGGCTGTCCGCGACCAAGCGCGCCCTGCTCGCCCAGCGGCTGCGGACCGCCTCGGCCCCCGCCAGAACCGTGCCGGCCAGACCGCCCGGCACCGCCCCGCCGCTCTCCAGCGGCCAGGAACGGCTCTGGTTCATGGACCAGTTCGCCCCCGGCTCCACGGCCTACACGCTGGCCCCGGCCCGCCGGCTGCGCGGGCCGCTCGACCGCGACGTGCTGGACGCCGCCCTGACCGACCTGGTCGCGCGGCACGAGGCGCTGCGGATGACCTTCCCCGGTACCCCCGAGGGCACCGCCGAGGTCCGCGTCGCCGAACCCGCCCCGTGCGCGGCCCGGTTCGTCGACGCCACCGCCGACCCGGACCCGGCCGGGCGTGCCACCGCCGAACTCGGCGCCCTGGCGGCCGAGCCGTTCGACCTGGCCGCCGGGCCGCTGCTGCGCGCCCTGCTGGTCCGCATCGCACCCGACGAGCACGTGCTCGCGCTGGTGATGCACCACATCGTCAGCGACGGCTGGTCGCTGGACATCCTCCACCGCGAGCTGGACGCGCTCTACGCCCGGCACGCCGACGGCACCCCGGACGGCCTGGCGGCCCCCGCCGTCCGGTTCGGCGACTACGCGCACTGGCAGCGCGAGCGGCTGGCCGGCGGCGCGCTGGCCGCCTCCCGCGCCTACTGGCGGACCGAGCTGCGCGACGTCCCCGTCCTCGACCTGCCCACCGACCGACCGCGGCCCCCGGTGCTGACCTTCGACGGCGCCGCCCTGGAGTTCCACTGGGGTGCGGAACTCGGCAGCGGCGTCAACGCCCTGGCCCGCTCCGCCAACGCGTCCGCGTACATGGTGCTGATGGCCGCGCTGCAGACCCTGCTGGGCCGGCACACCGGCTTGCGGGACTTCGCCGTCGGCTCGGCCTTCGCGGGCCGCCTGCACCGCGAACTGGAGGACGTCGTCGGGCTGTTCGTCAACATCCTGCCGATCCGGGCCCGGCTGGAGGGCGACCCGACCTTCACCGAGCTGCTCGGCCGGGTCCGCGAGACCACCCTCGACGCGTACACCCACCAGGAGGTGCCCTTCGAGCAGATGGTGGCCGACCTGGAGATCGAGCGCGACGTCAGCCGGTCGGCCGTCTTCCAGGTGAGCTTCGCGTTCCAGAACTACGGCGACCGCACCGCGAGCAGCACCCACACCAGCACCGGCACCAGCACCCGCCCCGGTGGCGCACCGGCCCGGGAGGGCTTCGGCCACGAGGCCACCACCACCCGCACCGACCTGGCGCTCTACCTGCGGGAGAAGTCCGACGGCGGCCTGTACGGGCTGCTCACCTACCGCACCGACCTCTTCGACGCCGCGACCGTCCGGCGCCTGGTCGAGCGGTTCGAACTGCTCCTCGCCGCCGCGGTGGCCGACCCGGCCCGCCCGGTCTCCCGGCTGCCGCTGCTCACCCCCGGCGAACGGCGGGACGTCCTGGAGACCTGGGCCGCCGGCCCACCGCTGCCCGCCACCGCCGGTGCGCCGGACACCCTGACGGCGCTGCTCGCCGCCACCGCCCGGGACCACCCGGAGCGCCCGGCCGTGGTCCTCGGGGACCGCACGCTCGACTACCGCGAGCTGGAGCAGCGGGCCACCGGCCTCGCCCGGCGGCTGCGGGCGCTCGGTGTGCGGCCCGACGACCGGGTCGCGGTCTGCCTGGAGCAGTCCCCCGAACTGGCGGCGGCCCTGGTCGGCGTGCTCAAGTCCGGCGGTGCCTACCTGCCGCTGGACCCGGAGCAGCCGCCCGCCCGGCTCGCCCACCTGGTGGCCGACGCCGAGGTCCGGGTGCTGGTCACCGACACCGCGCTGCGGGGGCGCTTCCCCGGCTACACCGGCGCCGAGCTGCTGCTCGACGCGGGCCCGCCCGGCCCGGAGCCCCTCACGCCCGACCCGGAACCGCTGGACGAGGCCGCCGGCCCGGACCACCTGGCCTACGTGATCTACACCTCGGGCTCGACCGGCGCCCCCAAGGGCGTCGCCGTCCAGCACCGGCAGATCCTCAACTACCTGGCCGGGGTGCGCGAGCGGCTGCGGATCGAGCCCGGCGCGAGCTACGGGCTGCTGCAGTCGCTGTCCTTCGACTTCAGCATCACGATGCTCTACCTGGCGCTGAGCAGCGGCGGCCGGGTCCACCTGCTCCCCCGCCGGATCGCCGGCGCCGAACTCGCCGAGCAGATCGAGGCCCTGGAGCTCGACTACCTCAAGATGACCCCCTCGCACCTGGCCGCGCTCGGCTCCGACGCCCCGCTGGAGCGGCTGCTGCCCCGCCGGGCGCTGGTGCTCGGCGGCGAGGCCTCGGCCTGGCCGTGGGCCGCCGAACTGGCCGCCCTGGACCGCTGCGCGGTGTTCAACCACTACGGCCCCACCGAGGCGACCGTGGGCGTCACCGTCCACGAGGTCACCGCCGGCACGGCCGGCCCGGGGAGCACCCCCATCGGCACCCCGCTCGCCGGGGCCCGCTGCCACGTGCTCGACGAGGCGCTGCAGCCCGTGCCGCCGGGCGTCACCGGCGAGCTGTACCTGGGCGGCGACCGGCTCGCCCGCGGCTACCTGGGCCGCCCCGACCTGACCGCCGAGCGCTTCGTCGAGGACCCGTTCGGGGCGCCCGGTGACCGGCTCTACCGCACCGGCGACCTCGCGCGCTGGCGGCCCGACGGCGCCCTCGACTACCTGGGACGCGGCGACGACCAGATCAAGGTGCGCGGCTACCGGGTGGAGCCGGGCGAGATCGAGGCCGCCCTCACCGCCCTGCCCGGCGTCACCCAGGCCGTGGTGCTGGCGCGCGGCGAGGGACTGCGGCAGGCGCTGGTCGGCTACCTCGAACACCCGGGCGGGGGCCCGGCGCCGGCGCCCGCCGAGCTGCGCGAGGCCCTCGCCGAGGTGCTGCCCGACTACATGGTGCCGGCCCGCTTCGTCGTCCTCGACCGGCTCCCCCTGCTGGCCCACGGCAAGGTCGACCGCCGCTCGCTGCCCGAGCCCGAGGAGCCCGCCGCCACCGGCGAGTTCGTCGAACCGCAGGACGAGGCCGAGCGGTTCCTCGCCGGGCTCTGGGCCGAACTGCTCGGGGTCCCCCGGGTCGGCGCCCTGGACGACTTCTTCGAACTCGGCGGGCACTCGCTGCTCGCCACCCAGGTGGTCGCCCGACTGCGCCGGGCCTACCCCGAACTCCCCACTCCGGTCGGGGTGATGGACCTCTTCAAGTACCCCACCGTCCGGCGCCTCGCCGCCCTGCTCAGCGACCCGGACGCCGACCGCGGCCCCCGCCGCCTGCTGCACCGGCTCACCCCGGCCGGCCGCCGGACCACCGCCAGCATCGTCTGCACCCCGTACGGCGGCGGCAGCGCGCTCATCTACAAGCCGCTCGCCGACGCGCTGCCCGCCGACTGGGCGCTGCACTCGCTGGCCGTCCCCGGCCACGAGCTGGGCGAGGAGGCGATGGACATCGACGAGGTGGCCGCCCGCTGCGCCCAGGAGATCGTCGACACCGTCGAGGGGCGGATCGTCCTCTACGGCCACTGCGGGGTCGGGGTCCGGCTCGCCGTGGAGGTCGCCCGCCTGGTCGAGGCGGCCGGGCGGGACATCGAGGCCGTGCACCTCGGCGGGATCTTCCCGTTCGCCCGGCCGCGCGGGCGCGGCGCCGCCGTCGGCGAGCGGTGGGCGCGGATCGCCGACCGGCTCCGCAGCGACCAGGGCATGGTCAACGCCCTGGCGGCGGCCGGTCTGGACACCGACGAGGTCGGCGCCGAGCAGCTGCGCCTGATGGTGCGCAACCGCCGGACCGGCACGAAGGAGGCCGAGCAGTACTTCACCCGGCTCTTCGAGAGCGAGGACGGCCGGATCTCCGCACCGGTGATCGCGGTCTGCGGCGACCGGGACCCGGCCACCGAGTTCTACGAGGAGCGGTACCGGGAGTGGCACCGGCTCAGCGACACCACCGGTGTGGTGGTGCTCGACGAGGCCGGCCACTTCTATCTCAAGTACCGGGCCGCCGAACTCGCCGAGATCCTGACCACCGTGCACCGCTCGGTCGCGGCGGGGCGAGAGCGGCGGCACGAACGGGCCGACGGCGCCACCTGGTGGCTGGCCGGCCTCTCCCGGGACGGCGCCGAGCAGAGCGCCGACGCCCGCCCCGCCGCGCCCGGCGCGCGCACCCCGGCCGGCGCGAAGAGCCCGGCGGCGGCACGGCCGACCATGCGGCGGTTCCTCGGCGTCGCCGCCGGGCAGCAGATCTCCATGATCGGCTCGGCGCTCACCGAGTTCGCCCTGCCGGTCTGGATCTACCTGACCACCGGTTCCCTCGCCCAGTTCGGCCTGCTGGCGGCCTGCGGGCTGGTGCCCGGCATCCTGGCGGCGCCGATCGCCGGCGCCGTCGTGGACCGCGGCGACCGGCGCCGGATCATGCTGTACGGCGACGTCGCGGCCGGCCTGACCCAGGCGGTGATGCTGCTGCTGTTCCTCGCCGACGGCCTGCGGATCTGGCACGCGTACGTCCTGATCGCGGTGCTCTCGACGGCGCTCACCTTCCAGCGGCTGGCCTGGAACTCGGCCG
The DNA here is from genome assembly GCF_040630835.1 of Kitasatospora sp. NPDC005751. Lineage (NCBI taxonomy): Bacteria > Bacillati > Actinomycetota > Actinomycetes > Kitasatosporales > Streptomycetaceae > Kitasatospora > Kitasatospora sp. NPDC005751. The sequence continues at coordinate 4,407 of NZ_JBEXYC010000010.1, read as the reverse complement.
TCCCGCAGCTCGTGCCCAAGCGGTTCCTCGGCCGGGCCAACGGCATCGTCCAGATGGCCTTCGGGCTGGCCCAGTTCCTGGTGCCGCTGTTCGCCGTCGGACTGCTCGCCGCGCTCGGCCTCGGCGGCATCCTCGCCCTCGACGTGGCGAGTTACGTGGTGGCCACCGCCGTCACGCTGGCCGTGCGCTTCCCGGACGTGATGGCGGCCCGGCGGCGGGAGAGCGTCGCCGCCGAGATCCGGGCCGGGTTCCGGCGCGCGCTGGGCAGCCGGCACTTCCGCGCGATGCTGCTGTTCTTCGCCGTCCTCAACATCTTCCTCTCCCCGCTGTTCCTGCTCACCACCCCGCTGGTGCTCTCCTTCGCCCCGCTCGCGGCGGCCGGGTGGGTCGCCGTCGCCGCCGGCCTGGGCGCCGTGCTGGGCGGTCTGACCCTGCTGGTCTGGGGCGGGCCCCGGCGGTTGCGGCTGCGCGGCGTCCTGTTCGCCACCCTCGGACTGGCCGGCGCCTGCCTGGTGACCGGTCTGCGGCCCTCGGTGCTGCCGGTGGCGCTCGGCGCCTTCGGCATGGCCTACGCACTGGCCCTGGTCAACGGCGTCTACGCGACGATCGTGCAGACCAAGGTCCCGCTGCGGTTCCACGGCCGGGTGATCGCGGTGAACACCATGGTCGCCTGGTCCACCCTGCCGGTCGGCTTCGCCCTGGTGGCGCCGCTCGGGCCGCGCCTGGTCCAGCCGTGGGTCGACGAGGACGGCGCGCTCGCCGGCACCGTCGGACGGCTGATCGGCACCGGCGAGGGGCGCGGCATCGGCCTGCTCTACCTGCTGTTCGGCCTGGCCATGGTGCTGCTGGTGCTGGCCTGCCTGGCCGTTCCCGCGCTGCGCCACTTCGACCGCGACGTCCCCGACGCCGAGCCCGACGACCTGGTGGGCCTGGCCGCCCTGACGGGCCGCGCCACCACGACCGCCCAGCCCACCCCGACTCCCACCCCCACCCCCACCGCGCCCGCCGACACCCCGCCCGCGCGCCGTACCGGAACCGAGGCCGCCGTCCGATGACCAGCACCGACCAGACGACCGGCGCCGCCCGCCCGACCGAGGCCGCCCACCCGCTCACCGAGGAGCAGCGGCGCCTCTGGTTCCTCCAGCAACTGAACCCCGCCGACACGGGCTTCACCATGTACCTCTGCCGGCGCTGGAGCGGTCCGCTCGACCAGCGCGCGCTGCGCGCCGCGCTGGACCGGCTGACGGCCCGCCACGAGACCCTGCGCACCCGGTTCGCCCTGGACGGCGAGGCGCCCGTCCAGCTGGTCGAGCCGCCCGCGCCGGTCCAGCTCGCCCTGGTCGAGCTGGCCCCCGGCGCGAGCGAGCGCGACTTCACCGAGGCCTGCCGGCCGGCCGTCAACGCGCCCTTCGACCTGGCCGAGCGGCCGCCGCTGCGGGCCGTCCTGGTCTCCGCCGGGCCGGACGAGCACGCGCTGGCCGTGGTGGTGCACCACATCGTCTCGGACGGCTGGTCGTTCCGGATCCTCTGGCGCGAACTGCTCGCCCTCTACCGGGAGGAGACCGGCGAGGCGCCGGCCGGCCTGGCACCGCTCGCCCTCCGGTACGGCGACGTCGCCCGCGCCGAGCGGGAGCGCGCGGCGGCCGGCGGCGCCGAGGCCGCGTTCCGCTACTGGGCCGAGAAGCTGGCCGGCACCGGCCGGCTGCGGCTGCCGCTGGACCACCCGCGGCCGGACCACCCGCGGCATCCGGCCGGCTTCGCCCCGGTCGAGCTCGGCCCCGGACTCACGGCGGCCCTGGACGCACTGGCCCGGCGCGAGCGCTGCACCCCGTTCATGGTGCTGCTGGCCGCCTACCAGTGCGTGCTGGCCCGCTGGACCGACACCCGGGACTTCCTGGTGGGCACCCCCCTGGCAGGTCGGACCGAGGCCGCCCAGGAGGCACTGGTCGGCTACTTCGCCCGGACCGGGATCATCCGCGCCGACCTCACCGGCGAGCCGGACTTCCGGACGGTCCTGCACCGGGTGCGGACGGCCACCCTGGGCGCGCTGAGCCACCAGGAGGTACCGGTGGAGCGGCTCGCCACCCACCTGGGCCTGCCCGCCGAGGCCGGCGCCGCGCCGCTCTACCAGGCGGTGTTCGTCCACCAGAGCCAGTACGACCTGGCCGGCGGCGACGGCGGCGCCGACCTGCCGGCCGGGGTGCGCACCGCCTCGATGGACTCCGGCTTCGAACGCGCCAAGACCGATCTGCTGCTCGACAGCTGGCGGACGCCGGACGGCGGTCTGACGCTCTCCTTCGCCTTCGACCGGGAGGTCCTCGACGACACGACGGTCGCCGCGCTGGGCGCCCGCTGCCGGGCCCTGCTCGCCGCCGTCGTCGAGGACGCGGCGCTGCCGCTGCACGGCGACTGGCTGATCGGGCCGGAGGAGGAGGCCGAACTCCTCGCGCTCGGCACCGGACCGGTGCCCGGCCACGCCGGGCCGGTGCGCCCGTGGCTCCTCCGCTTCGCGGAACGCGTCGCCGCCGCGCCGGACGCCCCGGCCCTGGAGTGCGACGGCCGCACCCTCTCCTATGCCGAACTCGACCGGCGGGCCGACGACCTGGCCGCCCGGCTCGGACCCGTCGCCGGTCAGCTGGTGGCGGTCCGGCTGGCGCCCTCGCTCGACCTGGTGGTCGCGCTGCTGGCGGTCTGGAAGGCCGGGGCCGGCTACCTGCCGATCGACCCGGCGCACCCCGAGGAGCGGCGGCGGCTGATGCTCCGCGAGTCGGGCGCCGTCCTGCTGCTCACCGACGAGAACAGCGAGGGCGACGGCGAGGGCGAGGGCGACAGCGAGGGCGCCGAGAGCGGCGCGGGCCCGCGGATCGTCCCGGCCGCCGCGCCCTCCCCGGGTGCGGACCGGGCCGGGCTGGCGTACGTCCTCTACACCTCCGGCTCCACCGGCACCCCCAAGGCGGTGGCCGTCGACCACCCGGCCCTCGCCGCCCGGGTCGACTGGATGGCCGGCCCGGACGGCTACCGGCTGGCGCCCGGTGACCGGATCGTCCAGTTCGCCTCGATCGGCTTCGACACCCACGCCGAGGAGCTCTGGCCCGCCCTCGCCGCCGGCGCCTGCGTGGTCCTGCTCCCGGGCGGCGGGCGCACCCTGCCCGAGCTGCTCCGCGGCCCGCACGGCCGGTCGGTCACGGTGCTCGACCTGCCCACGGCGTACTGGGAGGAACTGGTCTCCCTCGACGGGCGGACGCCCTGGCCGGCCGCCCTGCGGCTGGTGGTGCTCGGCGGCTCCGAGGCCCGCGCGGACTCCGTCGCCCGCTGGCGGGAGCGGCACGGCGACGCCGTCCGGCTGGTCAACACCTACGGCCCGACCGAGGCCACCGTGATCGTCACCGCCGCCGACCTCACCGCCCCGGACACCACCCGGCGCCCGCCCCTCGGCCGCCCGCTCCCCGGCGTCCGGCTCTACGTCCTCGACGAGCACGGCGCCCTGCTCCCGCGCGGCGCCGCGGGCGAGCTGCACATCGGCGGCGCCGGCCTGGCCCGCGGCTACCTGGGCCGCCCCGACCTCACCGACGCCGCCTTCCGCCCCGACCCCTTCACCGGCACGAGCCCCGGCGCGCGGATGTACCGCACCGGCGACCGGGCCCGCTGGCGCGCCGACGGGCAGTTGGAGTACCTGGGCCGCACCGACGAGCAGATCAAGCTGCGCGGGTACCGGATCGAACCGGCCGAGATCGAGGCCGCCCTCAGCGGCCACCCGGAGGTGGCCGGAGCGGCCGCCGTCGTCCTCGCCGGCCGCCGCCTGGTCGGCTACGCCGTCCCGGCCCCCGGCGCCGAACCCGCACCGGCCGCCCTGCGCGAGCACCTGGCCCGGTCGCTGCCCGCCTACCTCGTCCCGGACACCGTCGTCCTCCTCGACCGGCTGCCGCTGACCCTCAACGGCAAGCTCGACTCCGCTGCCCTCCCCACCCCCGACCCGACCGCCACCGCCGAGTACCTGGCCCCGCGCACCGACGCCGAACAGCTCGTCACCGACCTCTGGGGGGAGGTCCTGGGCCTCCCCCGGGTCGGCGTCCTCGACGACTTCTTCGCCCTCGGCGGCGACTCCCTCCTGGTCACCCGCGTGGTGGCCCGGATCCGCGCCGCCGTCGGCCTGGACGTCCCGATCCGCGACGCCTTCGAACTCTCCACCGCCGCCGCCCTCGCCGCCCGGATCGAGGACCTGCTGATCGCCGAGATCGAGGCCCTCAGCGAGGAGGAGGCCGCCGCCCGGCTCACCGACTGACCGCCCGGAGCGCGTGACGCCGGTCGCCCCGCCGGAGGTTCGGCGGGGCAACAAGCACGGCGGCGGCGGGTCGTCCGAGGGTGGGAACTCCTCGGACGGCAAGGGCCCGGCGGACGGTAAGTAGC